>JAFYPW010000036.1 GCA_017559985.1 Oscillospiraceae bacterium
CTCCCAGCTGAGCTACGAGCCCTTATATACGAATATACAAGTCATTATAGCAAAAATACATCTGAAAGTAAAGTGGGAAGGTAAAAAAATTGACTTACAACCGGGAAAATGTTAATATAGGGAAAAACAGACAGGGAGGATTATTATGAAAAAATTACTTTCGTTGGTTCTTGCATCAGTTCTCGCGCTCACACTTTGCGCTTGCGGGGACAAAGTGGGGAAAATGCTTCGTAATGCCGATGTCGGCGATACTGTCACGTTCGGTACATACGAACAGGACAACAACGAAGAAAACGGCAAAGAGGCTATTGAGTGGACAGTTCTTTCAAAAGAGGAGAACAGGGTTCTGCTCCTTTCAAAGTATGTTATTGACTGCATACCATTTAACAATGAGTTGCAAGAGGGAATTATCTGGGAGGACAGCTCAATTCGCGAGTGGCTCAATTCGGACTTCATAAGCACGGCGTTTTCTGAAAAAGAAGCGGCAAAAATAGAAGAAACGGAAAATGTGAATGACCCCGTTTCTGATTACCGCATTCCAGAAATGCCGTCAACAAAGGAAAAGGTGTTTTTCATCAGCATTAACGAAATTTATGAATATTTCCCGCGTGATACTGACACCGTTTTCCGCGAGGAGAGCATAGCTTTTCCTACGGAGTACGCAAAGGAAAAGGGCGTAGAGCTTCGCCGCGACGGTGCTGTTATGTGGTGGCTTCGTGAGAGCACTGTTGACGGGAGGTTCGGAGCTTGTGCGGATGACCTCGGCAAACGCTTCCACCGCGGACGTGAGATGGACCGGACGGATGTCGGCATAAGACCTGCCATGTGGCTTACAATCGAAAACAAGTAAAACCCTGACCGGGAGAAGTTTTTCTCCCGGTCATTTAATATGTATAAAAAATTTCTTGCAAATGCAGAGAAAAATTGATAGAATATACTAGTATATATATGTAATTGAGGAGGTGGGTTGTTTGCGTTTAAAAAGTCTTGAATTGCAGGGGTTTAAGTCCTTTCCGGACAAAACCGTAATATCATTCGATGACGGCATAACAGCCATTGTCGGACCTAACGGCAGCGGTAAGTCCAACATTTCCGACGCTGTGCGCTGGGTTCTTGGCGAACAGTCCACGAAGACGCTTCGCGGAAGCAATATGCAGGACGTTATCTTTGCGGGTACGCAAAAGCGCGGTGCTGTTGGCTTTGCCGAAGTTTCGCTTACGATAGATAATTCCGACGGCTCGCTTGCAAGCGAGTTTTCCGAGGTTACCGTGACGCGCCGTCTTTACCGCTCGGGCGAGAGTGAATATTTCATAAACCGCGCAGCAGTAAGACTTCGCGACATAAACGAGATGTTTATGGACACGGGTCTTGGCCGCGACGGATATTCAATTATCGGACAGGGAAGGATTGACGAAATTCTCTCTGCAAAAAGCGGAGACCGCCGTGAGATTTTCGAAGAGGCATCGGGTATTTCAAAGTTCCGCCACCGCAAGGAGGAGTCTGAAAGAAAGCTTGCTTCAACGGAGGAAAATCTCATCCGCCTGCGCGATATTCTTTCAGAGATTGAGGCGCAGGTCGGTCCGCTCAAAATTCAGGCGGAGAAAGCAAAGAAGTACATAAAGATTTTTGACGAGCTTCGCGGGCTTGAAGTTACCGTATGGACGGAAAACCTTGCCCGTGCGCGTGAGAATGCCCAGAAATATACAAACGACTATGATGTTGTTTGCAGTCAGTTTGCAGCATCGGAGGCTGCGCTCGAAGAGCTTTATAAAGAGGTTGAAGCGCTTGCCGAGCAGATGCGCGCAAAGGATGTTGAGGCAGAGGGCGCACGCGAGCGCGAACGTGAGCATGAGCGTGCCGTAAACGAGGAGATGAATGCGCTTTCCGCTCTTGAATCAACAGTGTCAAACAACATAAGCAATATTGAGCGAATCCGTGCGGAGATTGGTGACGAGACGAATCGCGCAGAGGAGATTGATGTTCAGATAAAAGCACGCGAAGACCGCGTTGCAGAGCTCTCCGCTCTCTCTGAAAAAACGGAGAAGGAGATTGATGCTCTCCGCGAGCGCGCAGAGCAGGCGTCGGGAAAGAGCGACGATGCAAAGTCAAAGCTTGACGACATCCGCATCCGCGCAAAGCTTGTGGAAGACGATATTGCAAGACTTCGGATGACTCTTTCTGCGTCTGATGCAGAGATGGAAAATATAGAGGCGCGTCGCCGCGACATTGAAGAAGAGCTCAAAGTCCGCGAAAACGAGCTTTCCGAATCCAAGAAGAAGTTTGCAGTTGTGAAGGAAGCATATGAAGAGGCCGAGGAAAAGCATGCAAGTGCTGAAAATATGTTGAACGGCTTTGAAATCAAGAACAAATCGAGAAAAGAACGCTTTGACAAGCTTTCTGAAAGTGTATCAAAGCTTTTGCTTTCGCGTGAAGCAGCCGAGAACAAGCTCCGTATGCTCCGTGAGATGGAGCGCGATCTGGAGGGCTATTCGTTTGCTGTAAAAAATATAATGAAGGCAAAAACTCAGGGAAACCTCGGCGGTATATACGGAACAGTTTCCCAGCTTGTCCGCGTTGACGATAAGTATACAATAGCAATAGAAACCATCCTTGGCGGTGCATTGCAGAATGTGGTAGTCGCCGACGAACGTGCGTCAAAGGATGCGATTGCATATTTAAAACGCACAGACGGCGGCCGTGCAACATTTATGCCGCTTGACACCGTAAAGGGAAAAGAACTCGACAAAAAAGATTTAAGCAAAGACGATGGCGTTGTCGGTCTTGCGTCCGAGCTTGTTTCATACGACGGGAAATACGCCCCCGCAATCCGCTATCTTCTCGGAAAGATAGTTGTATGTGACAATATAAACAGCGCATCTGCCGTTGCAAAAAAGCACGGCTACTCTTTCCGTATAGTTACACTTGACGGACAGATAATAAATGCAGGCGGAACATACACGGGCGGAAGTGTAAACAAGACCTCGGGCATACTCACCCGAACAAACGAGATAAAGAAGCTTGAAGCAGAAATCGCCTCTCTCTCTGAAAAAATCGAGAAGACGGAAGCCGAAAAGCTTGAAGCCGAGCGTGATTATAATGCGCTCGTATATGAGATGGAGGTTTGTCGCAACGACAAGCGCGCGGCAGAGGATGTTCTTCTCAAAGCTGAAACCGAGACGGAACACTTTAAATTGCTCCACAGCCATATAAATGAATTTATAGACTCTCTTTCAGAAGAGCTTATTTCGCTTGACGGAAGAAAGTCCAATGCGGACCGCCTCCGCGAGGAAACAAACCGAGGCATTGACGAAAAGAACACACAGCTCTCATCGCTTATGGCAGATGAGGCAGAGCTTATTGCGGGAAATTCTGCTCTTGCAGAGACGGTAACGGCTCTTGCAGAGGAAATGTCAAATCTCCAGGTAAGCCTTGCTGCAACACGCGCAGAAAGTGCGGAAGCGGCGAAATCTCTTGAAGAGATAAGAAAGCTTTCCGAGGCTATGGCGGGTGACCGCGAAGCAAAGGAGCAGACAATAAGAGATATACAGGCGGAAAACGAGTCTCTCGCACAGGCTATTGTGGAAAAGAAAGAAGCAATAGAAAAAATGCGTGAGGAGATGAAGCTTGTTGCAGAAAGCGTTTCCGGAATCGTAAAAGCGCGCCTTGAACTTGAAGCGCTTCGCAACCGCAAGGACAAGGAGAGCAAGGAGAAAAACGAAGAGCTTCACCATCTTGAACGCGAGCGTTCGCGCCTTGAAGTCAAGAAGGATGCGGCAGAGCGCGAAGAGACCACGATAACCGAAAAGCTCTGGGATTCGTATGAGTTGACGCTTGGAACGGCAGAGAAATATCTCGTAAAGATAGAGTCCTTCCCCGATGCGACGAAGCGGATAGGCGAGCTTCGCGGTGAAGTGAAAAAGCTTGGTGACGTAAACGTAAACGCGATCGAGGAATACGAGAAGGTTTCCGAGAGATATGAGTTTATGACGAAGCAGTGCGGCGACCTTGAAAAGGCAAAAGAAGAGCTTATTAAGATGATAACCGAAATCACCGGTGAGATGCAGGTTATCTTTGCAGAACAGTTTAAGGTTATAAACCATAATTTTGCAGAAACCTTTGCCGAGATATTCGGTGGCGGAAAAGCAGAGCTTGTTCTTGAAGACGAGGGGGACATACTCAACTGCGGAATTGAAATCCGCGTTCAGCCGCCCGGGAAAACTCTCAAAACAATCACTCTTCTCTCAGGTGGTGAGCGCGCGTTTGTTGCAATTGCACTTTATTTTGCAATTATGAAGGTGCGCCCGACTCCGTTCTGCGTGCTCGACGAAATCGAAGCCGCGCTTGACGACGTCAACGTAGCAAGGTATGCGGAATATCTGAGAAGACTTGCCGCTACAACACAGTTTATCGTAATTACTCACCGCCGCGGTACAATGGAAGAGGCGGATATGCTCTACGGCGTAACCATGCAGGAAAAGGGTATCTCAAAGATGCTAGCTATAAGCATTTCCGAAGTCGAGCGGTCGATAGGAGTAAAACTTAATTAGAGGTAGATATGGGCTTATTTGATAAAATAAGAAACGGTCTTAAAAAGACGCGCGAATCCGTCGGCGGGCATATAAGCCGCGTTGTGCGTTCGTTTTCATCCGACCGCGAAGCGATGCTTGAAGAGCTTGAAGAAATTCTCATAATGGCAGACCTTGGCGTTTCGACGGCAATGAGCATTACGGAAAAGCTTCGAGAGAACATAAAAGAAAAAAAGCTTCGCGAGCACGAGGAAATTCTTTCGGAGATAAAGAGCATCATCCTTGACATTTTAAAAAACGGCGAAGAGAAGGATGCGTCAGGGAAAGCACGCGCAATTCTTATAACAGGCGTTAACGGCGTCGGCAAGACAACCTCAATAGGAAAGCTTTCGGCAAAGTTTATTTCCGAGGGAAAAAAGGTAATTCTCGCCGCGGGAGACACTTTCCGCGCTGCGGCAGGCGAGCAGCTCGACATATGGGCGAAGCGCTCGGGAGCGGATATTATCCGTCACAGCGAGGGGGCAGACCCCGCCGCTGTCGTGTTTGATGCGGCAAACGCCGCCCGCGCAAGGGGAGCGGATGTTCTTCTCTGTGACACGGCGGGAAGGCTTCATAACAACTCAAACCTTATGAATGAGCTTGCAAAAATCCGCCGCGTGCTTGAACGAGAGCTTCCCGATTTTGAGATGGAGGCATACCTTGTTCTCGATGCGACGACAGGGCAGAATGCGCTCATTCAGGCAAAGAAATTCAATGAGGTTTCAAATCTTACGGGCGTAATCCTCACAAAGCTTGACGGCACTGCAAAGGGAGGTATTGTAATCTCAATTGCAGAAGAACTCGGGCTTCCGATAAAATATATCGGGGTAGGAGAGCAGATAGACGACCTTATGGAGTTTGATGCAGTATCATTTGTAGACGCGCTTTTTGAATAGAGGTAAGAAAATGAAATTCATAATCGCAACAAACAACAAGAAAAAATTACGCGAGCTTGGCGCAATACTTGATAAATTCGGAGTGGAAGCCGTTTCTCTCGCTCAGGCAGGAATTGTTTCCGATGCAGAGGAGACGGGTGACACCTTTGAGGAAAACTCAAAGATAAAGGCAGAAGCTGCGATGCAGGTCTCGGGACTTCCTGCAATAGCGGACGATTCGGGGCTTGTTGTTGACGCACTCGGCGGCGAACCCGGGATATACTCCGCACGCTATGGCGGAGATAAGTGTAAAGACGATGTCGAAAGATATGAGTTTCTTCTGGAAAATATGAAAAATGTTCCCGACGGGGAAAGGAGCGCAAGATTTGTTTCGGTTATAACCTGCGTTTTCCCTGACGGACGCCTGCTCTCGGCAAGAGGCGAGATAGAGGGCGAGATTCTCCGCTCACCGCGCGGCGAGGGTGGTTTTGGCTATGACCCGGTTTTCTTTGTTGCAGAGGAGAATATGTCAATGGCGGAGATGTCGCAGGAGAGAAAGAACGAGATTTCACACCGTGCGCGTTCTCTTGAAATTATGGCGAAAAAGCTTGAGGAAGTTTTATAAAATGCGTATAGGGATTATGGGCGGAACGTTCAACCCGCCGCATATAGGCCACATAAACGCCGCGAAAAGCGCAAAGCGCTCTCTTGACCTTTCAGAGCTTATTCTGATTCCCACTGCAATCCCCCCGCATAAGGAGATGGCAGAGGACTCTGCGAACACGGATGATCGTCTGCATATGACCCGGCTTATAGCGGAGCTTGCAGATGCCGAGGTGAGCGATTTTGAAATTGTGCGCGGCGGAAGAAGCTATACGGTTGATACGCTCACACACTTTAAAGAAATTTACCCGGAAGACGAGCTCTGGCTTATTATGGGAACTGATATGTTTCTCACTCTCGAAGAATGGAGAGAACCGGAGCGGATTTTCAAACTTTCAAACATAGCTGTTGTGCCGCGCAATTCAGATGACAGAGAAAAACTGCTTTTGCACGGCGAACATCTCAAAAACAAATACGGCGCAACAATAAGGATAATAGATGTGCCGGCGGTTACAATATCATCATCCGATATAAGGCCTGAACCCGGGCAGATGGCGGAGTATATTCCGCAATCTGTGCTTTCGTATATAAAAGAGAAAAAACTTTACGGTTCGGAGGCGGCAGAGCTTGACTGAAAATGAAATAATAAACACTGTCAGGTCGCGTATGAGCGAGCGACGCTTCCGTCACACGGAGGGCTGTGCAGCTATGGCAGATGAGCTTGCACGACGCTGGGGAGAGGATGTTTCTCTTGTGCGCCGCGCGGCATATCTCCACGATATAGCAAAAGAGATTCCGTATGAAGACCAGCTCAAAATGATAGACGAGTTTGGCGTTATACTTACAAGAACACAGCGTTCAGAGAAGATAATCCACGCTTTTTCCGGCGCACTTATTGCTTGGAAGGAGTTCTCAGAGCCTGAGGAGGTTTGTGCCGCAATAAGATGGCATACGACAGCACGACGAGGTATGTCGCGCCTTGAAAAAATAATCTGGCTTGCGGACCTGACCGAAGAGGGACGAAGCTTTCCCGGGTGTGACGATATAAGACAACTTGCATTTCGTGACTTGTCTTCGGCGCTCGTTCTGGGTTTTGACATAACGCTTCGCTTCCTCATAAATAAAGGAAATGAAATTGACTCGAATATGATAGAGGCGCGAAATTATGAGATAGCTTCGCGCGCTTGAAAGGACTAATATACAGAAGATGAAAAAAGCGCATATAACAAACAAAACCAAATATACAATAGCGGCGGCTTTGCTTGTTGCCGCGATTATAATGATTGCAGCATCCGTTGTTATAAATAATGTCCGCCCACCCAAATCAGGCGGCTTTGGTGGAATTGTCCGCGACCAGCAGGTGTATTCGTCGGGACTTGACCGACGCGACGGATTTTTTACGCTTCTTGTTGTCGGAATAGACGCGGCAAGCAACAGCACAGACACGATTATGCTCGTCTCGTTTGACACAGAGCTCAAAAAGATGAGTATGATGAGTATTCCGCGTGATACAATTACAAACACGCGCCGCGCAAACAAGAAGATAAACGCTTCGTATGTTTCAAACGGAAAGAGAATCCGTGCACTGTATGACGAAGTAGAGAGCGTTACGGGAGTCCGGCCCGACAAATACGCGCTTGTGACCGTTGACGGGTTTGTCGAACTGATCGATTCTCTTGGCGGTGTTGAGGTTGACGTTCCGATTGATATGATATACGAAGATCCCACACAGGATTTGAAAATCAACATAAAGAAGGGCTTGCAGACGCTCGACGGCTATGACGCCATGGGCTTTATGAGATACCGCAAGACATATGCGGAGGGAGATATAGGCAGAATAAAGGTTCAGCACACATTTGTAAACGCGTTTGTTGATAAGATGCTTACACCGTCGACGTTTGTGAAGATACCCGAGATTGCTGAAACAATTTCAGAAAATGTTGAAACGGACCTGACGCTTGGAAACGAGATATGGCTTGGCAGACAGATGCTCTCGATGAATCTCGAACAGGACTTTGAAACATTCACGCTGCCGGGACGCGCACACTATTACGAAGGGCTTTCGTATTATTTCCCGATAGAGGAAGAGGTCTTAAATATAGTAAACGAATATTTCAATCCGTACACAGTGCCGATCCAAGAACTTGATTTGTTTGAAGAGTAAAGGAGTGAATATAATGGACGTAAAAAATATGGTAGAGGTTGCGGTAAGAGCGCTTGATGCAAAAATTGCCGCGGATATAAACGTTCTTAAAATAGAAGAAATTTCTACTTTGTCAGAATATTTTATAATCTGTACGGGTACATCAAACACACACGTCGGTGCACTCCGCGATGCCATAGAGCAGAAGTTTGATGAGCTTGATATCCCGCCGCACCACGTGGAAGGACACAGCGGCGCATGGGTGCTTATGGATTACGGCAGCATCGTAATACACATATTCACCGAAGAGGGCAGAAGATTTTATCAGCTTGATAAGGTTTGGGCGGACGCAACGCCCATTCCCGTTTCAGATATGCTGAGTGAATAAAAGGAGTTTTGTAAGATGAAATACGATTTTAATGCTATTGAAAAGAAGTGGCAGAAAATCTGGGAAGAAAAGAAAGCTTTTCACGCCGAAAACGGCGGGGATAAGGAAAAATTCTATGCTCTCGTAGAATTTCCGTATCCTTCGGGAAACGGTCTTCATGTAGGACACGCCCGCCCGTATACAGCTCTTGACGTTATTTCAAGAAAACGCCGTCTCGACGGACAGAACGTTCTCTTCCCGATGGGTTGGGACGCGTTTGGTCTTCCCACCGAGAACTTTGCAATAAAGAACAAAATTCACCCGGCAGAGGTAACAAAGCAGAATATAGCATTCTTCAAGTCACAGCTTCAGTCCCTCGGTTATTCCATAGACTGGGACCGCGAGATTAACACGACCGACCCGAATTATTTCAAGTGGACACAATGGATATTCTTAAAGCTTTTTGAAAAGGGACTTGCATATAAGATGCAGATGCCCGTAAACTGGTGCACCTCCTGCAAGTGTGTTCTTGCAAACGAAGAGGTTGTAAACGGTGGCTGTGAGCGTTGCGGAAGCGAAGTTGTCCGTAAGGAGAAGAGCCAGTGGATGCTCAAAATCACAGAGTATGCCGAGCGCCTCATAAATGACCTTGACGATGTCGATTTTATAGAACGCGTAAAGATTCAGCAGAAAAACTGGATAGGAAAATCAACAGGTGCCGAGGTTCAGTTCAAGACCACGGCAGGAGACAGCCTCACGGTTTACACAACGCGCCCCGACACTCTCTTCGGTGCTACATATATGGTTATTTCGCCTGAACACCCGTATGTTGAGAAGTGGCAGGATATTATAGAGAACTATGACGAGGTAAAGGCATATGTCGAAACCTCTTCAAAGAAGTCTGACTTTGAGCGCACAGAGCTTGCAAAGGACAAAACCGGTGCAAAACTTTGCGGAGTTTCTGCAATCAACCCGGTAAACGGAAAGGAAATTCCGATATTTATTTCAGACTACGTTCTTATGTCTTACGGCACAGGTGCTATTATGGCAGTTCCCGCACACGACACGCGTGACTGGGAATTTGCAAAGAAGTTTGACCTTCCGATAATCGAGGTAGTTGCCGGCGGAGATGTCGAAAACGAAGCATTTACCGATGTTGAAACAGGAAAGATGGTAAACTCGGGCTTCCTTGACGGTCTTGAAGTAGCCGAGGCAAAGAAAAAGATTGTTGAATTCCTCGAAAAAGAGGGCATCGGCACACCGAAAACCAACTATAAGCTCCGTGACTGGGTATTCTCCCGTCAGAGATACTGGGGCGAGCCGATTCCGCTCGTTCATTGCCCGGTTTGCGGCTGGGTTCCGCTTCCCGAGAGCGAGCTTCCGCTTACACTTCCGGATGTTGAGTCTTACGAGCCGACAGATAACGGCGAGTCACCGATTGCAAATATTACCGATTGGGTAAATACAACTTGCCCGAAGTGCGGCGCACCGGCAAAGCGCGAGACGGATACAATGCCCCAGTGGGCGGGTTCAAGCTGGTACTTCCTGCGCTATATGGACCCGCACTGTGATACAGCTCTTGCATCACCTGAGGCACTTGAATACTGGGCACCGGTTGACTGGTACAACGGCGGTATGGAGCATACAACACTCCACCTTCTCTATTCACGCTTCTGGCATAAGTTCCTTTATGACATAGGAGTTGTTCCGACAAAGGAGCCGTATGCAAAGCGCACAAGCCACGGTATGATTCTCGGCGAAAACGGCGAGAAGATGTCAAAGTCACGCGGAAACGTCATTAACCCCAACGACATCATCGACCAGTACGGTGCCGACACGATGCGTCTGTATATTATGTATATCGGTGACTTTGAAAAGGTTGCCTCCTGGGACAGCCAGGCAGTCCGCGGTTGCAAACGCTTCCTTGACCGTGTATGGAATCTTGCAGAGAATGCCGCAGACTCCGATGAGATAACGGCGAAGAATGAAGCGGCTATCCATAAGACAATTAAAAAGGTCGGCGAGGATATCGAAAATATGAAGTTCAACACCGCGATTGCGTCGATGATGGCTCTTATCAACGATTTCTCTTCAAACGGCGTAACGCGCGGAGAAATGAAAATTCTTCTCACGCTTCTCAACCCGTTTGCACCGCACCTTACGGAAGAGCTCTGGGAATCTTACGGAGAGAGCGGGCTTCTCTCGCTTTCAAAGTGGCCGGAGTATGACGAGAGCAAAACACGCGCATCCGAGGTTGAAATTGCAGTTCAGGTATGCGGCAAGATAAAGAGCCGTATTACGGTTGCGGCAGACCTTTCAGATGATGAGGTGGTTGCGCTTGCATGCAAGGAAGAAAAGGTTGCAGAGGCACTTTCTGCCGGAAAACTCGTAAAAAGTATTGTAGTAAAGAACAGGCTTGTAAACCTTATTATCAAGTAAAAAAATAATTTACGGATAATTCAAAATTATTCTTGTTGACATTGGCCCGGTTTTTTATTATAATAGTAGCGTTAATATTTATTTTTTGGTTCTGATCGCGGAGGGAGGGATAACAATGTCAGAAATCCGTTTAAAGGAAAATGAGTCTTTGGAGAGTGCTCTCAAAAGATTCAAGCGTTCCTGCGCAAAGTCAGGCGTTCTCTCCGAGTTGCGTAAGCGAGAGCATTATGAAAGCCCGAGCGTAAAGCGCCGCAAGAAGAGTGAAGCCGCGCGCGCAAAGAAAAAGAGATATTAAAAAACAAAACCGCAAGGCATTTGCCTTGCGGTTTTTGTGTATAAAGAAAAGATAAAGCGGTGCAGGAATAATCTGCACCGCTCTTTCTTTAAAGTCGTAATTATTCAGCGCTGATAGCATCAACCGGGCAAGCACCGGCGCAAGCGCCGCAATCTGCACAAGCATCCTTGTCGATAATGTACTTTGTGTCGCCTTCGGAAATGCAACCAACGGGGCATTCAGCTACGCAAGAACCGCACTTGATGCACTCGTCACTAATTACATGTGCCATGGGAAAACACCTCCATTTTTTTGATACACCTATTGTAACAATGAATAAAGAAAAAATCAATGGGTAAACTAAAATTTTTATAAAAATTTTATGGACACGAAAAATAAAATGAAAAAACTACTAAAAACGGCGGATGCAGGGAATACTTAAAATTGTTTAAAACATATCTCGGAGGCTGTAATGTTTTTTGAAAATAAGTTTACAAAAAACGCGGAAAAAGCGATTCGCAATGCCCACAGATGTGCGTCGGGTTTTGGCCATGGCTATGTGGGAAGCGAGCATCTTCTTCTCGGAATACTTGCCGAAAACGATGGGAAGGCAAGTAAAATGCTCACTTCCGCAGGTGTGATAAAGAGTGAGCTTTCTGAAAAAATCATACAGAACATAGGACAGGGCACAGCAGGCGATTCTACCGCACAGGGACTCACACCGACAGCCCGCCGTATAGTAAGACGGGCATATGTTATAGCACAGAACAGCGGAAAAAGCTATATCAGCACAGAACATCTGCTTATGGCTATGCTTTCTGAGGACGAAAGCGGGGCCGGAAAACTGCTTATGGAAACGAATGCTGATATTAAAAATATACGCCGTGCGTTTCTTGCGTTTGGTGAAAATGATGCAAACGGAGCGAAGAGTATGGATGCACGTTCCACCAGGGAAAAGAGCGAGATAAAGCTTCTTTCTGTTCACGGCCGCGATATGTGCGCGGCGGCGCGTGATGGGCGACTTGACGCCGTTACAGGGCGTGACGATGAGATTACGAGAGTCTTGCAGATACTTATGCGTCGGACGAAAAACAACCCGCTTATTCTCGGCGAGCCGGGGGTGGGGAAAACCGCGCTTGTTGAAGGAATAGCACTTTGCATAGCAAAAGGAGATGTGCCGCCACAACTCCGGCAAAAGAGAATATTTATGCTTGATGTGCCGTCTATGGTAGCGGGAACAAAATACCGCGGAGAGTTTGAGGAGCGGATGAAGACAATACTTCGCGAGGTCTCCCGCGCCGGAAACATCATCCTTTTTGTTGATGAAATACACACGATAGTGGGAGCCGGTGCGGCGGAGGGCGCGATAGATGCAGCGAATATATTCAAGCCTGCAATGTCCCGTCGGGAAATTCAGATTATCGGAACAACAACCTTTTCGGAGTATAAAAAATATATAGAGCGTGATGCGGCGCTTGACCGACGCTTTCAGAGTGTAACGCTCACACAGCCCGACAGAGAAGCCTGTGCCGGAATTCTCTTCGGTATTCGGGAGTGTTATGAAAAACATCACGGAATAAAAATATCGGATGATGCGGTATATGCAGCGATAGATTTAAGTGAGCGGTATATACCGGAGCGGAGTCTTCCCGATAAGGCGATAGACCTTCTTGACGAGGCATCAAGCCGGGCTCGTATATTCTCGTCCGCTCCGCCTCCGCGTATGCGTGAGCTTGAAGAGAGTATAGCAAAAACCGTGGTAAGAAAAGAAGAGAATATAAAGCAAGAAAGGTTTGAGGAGGCAGCAAGGCTCAGAGACGAAGAACAGAAGCTTCGGGAAGAGCTGTCGGATATGAGCCGTATATGGCAGGAAGTGATAGAGGGAAAAATACGGATAGGTGCCGGAAATATTGCGGAGATAGTCTCTTCGCGCACAGGAATACCTGTACGGAGCATAACCGATGAGGAAAGCGAAAAGCTTTCGCGGCTGGAAGAGCTTCTTTCAGAGAGTATTGTAGGGCAGAAGGAAGCGATATCGGCAGTGTCAAAGGCAATAAGACGAAGTCGGTGCGGTTTTTCAGACCCCACCCGCCCGGTCGGCTCCTTCCTTTTTGCAGGACCTACGGGAGTGGGGAAAACTGCCGTGTGCCGCGCTCTTGCAGAAATACTGTTCGATGACCAATCAAAGCTTATAAGAATTGATATGTCCGAGTATATGGAGAAGCACGAAAGCTCAAAGCTTATCGGCTCACCGCCGGGATATGTCGGCTATGGCGAAGGGACGACACTTGTTGACAGAGTGCGGAGGAATCCGTATTGCGTTGTGCTTTTTGATGAGATAGAAAAGGCACACCCGGACATTGCAAACCTCCTTCTACAAATACTTGAAGAGGGAAGTCTTACCGATTCACACGGTGTTTCCGCTGACTTCCGCAATGCAATTGTCGTTATGACCTCAAATGTTGGCGCCGGGAAAATGAACAAACAGGACGTCGGTTTTATGCCGGAGGATGCGGTGCTTAGTGAAGAAAAGCTTGTGGCGGGTGTGCGCGCAGAGATAAACAGGGCTTTTCGTCCTGAGATAATAAACAGGATTGACGACATAGTTGTTTTCAGAAAGCTTGGCAAGACAGAAATTTCCGCTGTGTGCAATATGCAGATAGAACGGAGTATAGCACGTGCAAAAGAAGTCGGGGTGGAGCTTAGTGTCGCGTCAGACGTGCGCGAATTTATAGCGGAAAAAAGCTATGATTCACGTTTCGGTGCAAGACCTGTGCGGCGGGCGGTCAGAATGTATATAGAGGACAAGCTTTCGACGGAATATTTAAAAAACAGCAGAAAACACGGTAAGTATAAAATAGAAGTTGACGAAAACGGGACGAGGTGCATAGCACAATAGGAAGAGACATCGCAAAGCGATGTCTCTTTTTCTTTTAATGTTGAAAAACGGATATTTTCAAACATACGAAAATGAAAATGCTAATAAAATAAAAAGAGGAGGTGCAAATAATGGAAAGAAAAAGTATCCTGAGACGTGCGGCAGATGCATTTGATATACCCGCGGATGTCGGCGGCGGTATCCTGCATATAGAAATAAGCGGAAGGCAGGAGGTGTTTGTTGAAAACCATAAGGGCATCCTTATGCTTTCGGAAGAGGAAGTGGAAATAAGCTCCGGCAGGGGAACGGTTACGGTTTTTGGCACGAAGCTCTCCGTGCTTGCAATGAATACAGAAGAGGTCAGAATTTCCGGAGAAATAGAAAGCATACGCTTTGGCGAATAGGGGTGCATATTTTGCAGAATATAGTGAATTATTTTTGCGGCAGTGTAAAAATCGAGGTTCGCGGAGCATATCCCGAGCGTTTTTTCAATCTCTGCGCGAGAAACGGCATCGGGTTCTGGGAAGTGGAGGATGTTGATACAGGTGTTTTCAGAGTGCGGATGACAGTTTCTGATTTCAGAAAAATCCGTCCTGTGGCGCGCCGTGCGATGTGCAAAATACATATAACCGAGAAAAGAGGACTTCCGTTTTTCACAAACCGTTTTCGCCGTCGCATCCTTTTTGTGGTGGGGTGCGCTCTGTTCTGTATTGCCGCGTGGATTTTCACAAGCTTTATCTGGGTTATAAACATCGATGGCTTTGACGGCCTTGATACCGTGCGCCTTCGTGAGTGCCTTGAAGATGCGGGACTGTACGAAGGAAGATATGCCGCGAATGTAAATATCGCCGAGCTTCGCAATCAGGTTCTTATCAATATGCAGGAGCTTTCTTACGTTTCGGTGAAGTTCAACGGTTCTCATGCAGATGTCACCGTGAGAAAACGAATTCTCCCGCCTGAAATATTGCCGGAAAGCGAGCCGTGTGATATAGTTTCGGACAAGGACGGAATAGTATATGACATCACCGTGAAAACCGGAACGCCCGAGGTTGTGCGCGGAGAAACGGTTGTACGCGGCCAGCTTCTTGCAAGCGGGTATATAACCGGAAGAACCGGAAGCACAATCCGCGCCCACGCTGACGCGGATATACGGCTTCGCACGTGGAAGAGGATGAGCGCGCGTATGGAAAAAAAGAATATGAAAAAGCGATATACCGGCGGGGAGAAAACACGCTATACTCTCATAGTTTTCGGAAACAGAATAAAATTATATACAAATAGTGGAATTTCATATGCAAAGTGTGATAAAATAATAAAAAGAAATGACCTTGCCGTTTTCGGAAACATTAAGCTTCCCCTTGCGCTCGAACACGCCGTTCTGCGTGAGTATGTAACAGAGGAGAATGCCTTGTCCGACGAAGAGGCGTACGGCTTTCTCGGCGACGGGCTGCACGAAAGGCTTTCCGTTTCCGAAGATGCAGAGGTGGCGGATGTTGACTTTGTGACATCGTCAGACGAAAAATTTGCATATGCAACACTTACGGCAGAGTGTATAGAAAAAGCAGGAATAAAAAGAGAAATATTAAAGGAAGAATGATTATGGTAGAGAGAACCATCAATATCGAAAGGCTTGAACAGCTCACAGACATTTTCGGCTCGTTTGATGAAAACATCGGGATTCTGGAGCACGAGCTCGGAGTTACCGTTTTAAATCGCAACACAGAATTGAAAGTGGTTGGCGACGAAGACCGTGCAGACCGCGCGGTGCGCGTAATTGAAAGCCTTCTCGTGCTTTCTGCAAAAGGCGAGGGGATAAACGAGCAGAATATACGTTATGCCATAGGTCTTGTTGAGGAAAACAAGGAATCGCAGATAGCAGAGCTTTCGCGCGACATAATCTGCATAACAACCAAAGGAAAACCCATCAAGCCGAAAACGATAGGTCAGCGCGACTATATAAATGCAATACAGACAAACACAATAACGCTCGGTGTCGGCCCTGCGGGAACAGGCAAGACATATCTTGCTGTTGCTGCGGCGGTGAACGCTTTCCGTGAGAAGAAGGTAAACCGCATAATCCTCACACGTCCGGCAATTGAGGCGGGCGAAAAACTCGGATTTCTGCCCGGTGATTTGCAGAGCAAGGTTGACCCGTATCTCCGCCCGCTTTACGACGGGCTTTACGATATGATAGGTCCGGATTCTTTCCAGAGATATATGGAGCGCGGAACGATAGAGGTTGCGCCGCTTGCATATATGCGCGGAAGAACGCTTGACGATTCGTTCATAATTCTCGACGAGGCGCAGAACACAACGCCTGAACAGATGAAGATGTTTTTGACGCGTCTCGGTTTCAATTCAAAGGCGGTAATAACCGGCGACATAACACAGATTGACCTTCCTGACGGCAAGAGCTCGGGACTTCGCGATGCGATGCGCGTGCTTCGTGACATCGAAGATGTAGCGCAGTGTATGCTCACATCAAAGGACGTTGTGCGCCATGTGCTTGTACAGCGGATAATAAACGCATATGAAAAGCGCGACCGCGAAAGAGAGAAGAAAATACAGCAGGCAAAGCGGGGGTAGAATATGGCGGAACATATTATAACCGTGGTTAACGAGATTTCCGAAAAACAGTATGACGCTGTTATAGAAAAAGCAGTTCGTGCATCGCTTGACTTTGAAAAAGTTGAGCAGGCGTGTGATGTATGCATTATGGTGACTGATGATGAGAACATAAGGACACTTAATAAAGAACACAGGAAAATTGACCGCGCAACGGATGTTCTCTCATTTCCGATGCTGACGCTTTCTCCGGGTCAGAAGATAGAAGTTTCTCCGTTTGAGATTGACGAGAGCACGGGCGCTGTTATGCTTGGCGATATAGTCATTTCAATCGAGCGTGCAAAAGCGCAGGCGGAGGAGTATGGCCACAGTGTTGAGCGGGAGATGGCATTTTTATCGGTTCACGGCATGCTTCACCTTCTCGGATATGACCACGAGTTGTCCGAAGAAGATGAAAAACTTCATTTTTCGCGGCAGGAAGAGATACTTGAAAGTATGGGTGTGCGGAGGTAGATGATGCAACCTAAACGAGAGATAAAAAGCCTGGTGAAAAGCTTTAAGAATGCCTTTTGCGGACTGTCCCGCGTAGTCAGGAATGAGCGCAATTTCAGAATACATAGTTGCTTTATGGTCTATGTCATCTTTTTTTCACTTGTGGGGCATATATCGTCCTCCGTATTTGCGCGCTTTCTTATATGCTTCGGTATGGTTATGTCCGCAGAGCTCATAAACACCGCGCTTGAACTTCTGTGCGACGCGATGTCAGATAAATTCGACCGCAGAATCCGCGACATAAAAGATATTTCCGCGGCAGCGGTGCTTGTCGCGGCAGTTTTTTCTGCTGCGGTCGGGCTTTTTGTTTTCCTTTCGCCGTCGGTCTTTTCGGAAATAGTCAGCAGATTTTTTGAAAAGCCGTGGCTGTTTGCGGCGTTTTTAATCTCGCTTCCGTTTGCAGTGCTCTTTATTGTTGGGGGAAGGAAGAAATGAAAAAAGGCGATACATATATCGTCCGCATAGTCGGTTACACCTCCGAGGGTGCAGGCATTGCAAGAATTTCCGGTATGGCGGTTTTTGTGCCTCTTGCCCTTATGGGTGAGACGTGCGAGATAATGATATTGAAGGTGGAAAAAAGCTTTGCATATGCAAAGCTTATTGCTGTTACCGAAAAATCGACTGAGCGCGTGGAGAGTCAGTGTAAGTATTTCCCCAAATGCGGCGGGTGTGATTTGTGGCATATGTCATATGATGAGGAACTCAGGTTCAAGGAGGTGCGCGTACGCTCTGCAATAGAGCGCATAGCAGGACTCTCACCTGAGTTTTCACCCATTGTCGGGGCGGACAAGCTTTCGCGCTACCGCAATAAGGCGCAATTCCCCGTAGGTGAGGATGAAACGAGCGGTTTTTACCGCCCGCGCAGCCACGACATTGTTCCGTCGGATACCTGCCTGATACAAAGCGATGTTTCCGACCGTGTGCGAAAAGCCGTGCATGAATGGCAAAAAGAGAAAAATATATCTTCATATAACGAAAAGAGCGGGAAAGGCATACTTCGCCATATTTATGTGCGAAGCGGAAAAGGCGGAGTGATTCTCTGCCTTGTCGTAACAAAAAAGCCTGACGCGCTTTCAGAGCTTTCAGAAAAAATTACGGCAGATTGCCCTGAGGTCTGCGGAATTGTACTCAATGTAAATTCAAAGATGACAAATGTGATTCTGGGTGAAAAATATATACCCGTGTGGGGAGAAAGTTCGCTTTCCGACGAGCTTGCGGGCAATAAATTTTCCATTTCCCCTGCGGCGTTTTATCAGGTAAACCACGACCAGACCGAGAAGCTCTATTCACTTGCGGTGGACCTTGCAACCGAAAATGGCGCAAAAACCGTGCTTGACCTCTACTGCGGTATCGGCACCATAACCCTCTGCCTTGCAAAAAAAGCAGAGCGCGTAATCGGCGTTGAGGTTGTTCCGCCGGCGATAGAGGATGCAAAGAAAAACGCAAAACTTAACGGTGTCGAAAATGCAGAGTTCATCTGCGCCGATGCGGGCGAAGCCGCAAAGATGCTTCGCGAACGCGGAGAGCAGCCCGATGTTGTGGTGGTGGACCCGCCGCGCAAGGGACTTGCCCCCGATGTTATAGAAACGATAAAGAAAATGAAACCGCAACGGGTTGTATATGTCTCCTGTGACCCCGCAACGCTCGCGCGTGATTTAAAGCTTTTCTCGCAGGACGGAGCATACACCGTAAAGAGCGTCACGCCCGTCGATATGTTCCCGAGGACGAAACATATCGAGACCGTTGTATTATTGCAAAAATAACGGAGGTAAAATTATGAGCGGAAAGAATACGGATTATCTCGTATTAGTCAACGATGACAACAGACTCCCGGAAGATTTTGAAGAGACGGTTGAAATAATCTCCGTCGAAAACTCTTTCGGAGATAAATATCAGATTGAGAAAAAAGCCTACGAGGCATTTTTGCGTCTGCGGGAAGACCTCTTAAAAAACGACGGGATTCAGACCGAGCTTATTTCCGTTTACAGAACCATCGCCCAACAGGAAGAAATCTTTAACAGATATGTTGATAAGTTCGGGCTCGAATACGCAAAGACATATGCTGCAAGACCCGGACATTCCGAGCACCACACAGGCTTTGCAATTGATGTGGGCATCGTGTCAGACGGAAAGCTTGCGCGCAAAATAGAAGAACTTCTTGCTGTTGGCGGTTTATTTGAAATTGTTCAGAAAAAACTCCCGCGCTACGGATATATTTTAAGATATCCGAAGGGCAAAGAAGCCGTTACAAAAATCGGGTATGAGCCATGGCACTTCCGCTACATTGACTCGCCGGAAATCGCAAAGCAGATGACGGATGCGAGGATGTGCTTTGAAGAATACTGGGACAACAAGGAACTTTTCATATAATATGGACATAAAGAAACAGGATAAAAGATATGAAGACAAAAAATTCGGTTGTAAAAATAAACGGTGTATTCCGCGAAAGTTCGGGATTTCGGATGTTTCTCATCTCGGTGCTCATAACGGGCATTTCTTACGGTTTGTATAAAGGTATGCTTGATAACTTTCTCGCGGAGGTTGTGGGTATGGGAGAGATGGACCGTGGTGTGACGGAGTTTTTCCGTGAGCTTCCCGGAATTCTTCTCATATTCATTCTTGCAGCATTTTATATGCTCTCGGCGGAAAACCTCTATAAGGCAGGTGCGGCTATTATGTTGGTCGGGCTTGCGATGCACGCGGTGCTCCCGCCGACGAAGGTACTTGCAATTCTTGCAATATGCACATATTCAATAGGAGAGCACATTCAGATTGGGATGAAGAGCACTCTGTCGCTCAAATACGCCCGCGAGGGGAACGTCGGCGCAGCGCTTGGCGCGCAGACTTCTATAAACCAGATAGGAACGCTTCTCGGATATCTTGTTATAATTGTGGCTTTTTCCGTTTTTGCAAAAAGCCGTCCGTTTAATGCTTTCTTCTGGGTTGCAACAGCTCTTGCCCTGCTCGGGCTTATATTTGCAATGAAAATTGAAGGCAAGAGTGAGACGGATAAAAACAAAAGGCGCTTTTACTTTGACAGGAAATATACCAAATATTATATGCTGGAAATGTTTTACGGCGCGAGAAAACAGGTTTTTCTCACCTTCGGCCCGTATGTTCTCATCCTGCATTACGGAGCGGACACTGCGATGATAAGCATGCTCTTTGCAGTTTCGGCAGTTGCCTGTTTCTTTGCCTCACCGGTTATAGGACGCATAATAGACAAGCTTGGGTATAAAGTAGTTATGGTGGCAGACACGCTGATTCTCGTTGTTGTGTGCTTGTGCTACGGTTTCGCCCACCGCTTATTCCCGATGAATGTCGCGTTCGTTATTTGTTGTGTAAACTATGTTATTGATGCGGTGATTTCTCTTGCGTCGATGGCATCGAATTTGTATGTCAAGGACCTCTCGGAAAACGATGAGGAAGTGAAGGCAACTATCTCGACAGGTGTTTCGATAAACCACGTCATAACAATTTTTATTGCTCTTTTTGGCGGCTGGATATGGCAGAGGCTTGGCATAGAGCTTCTGTTTATAACCTCGGCGGTGCTTGGGCTTTGCAATAGTGCGTATGCGGCGACAATCAGGACCAAAGAGAAAATGTAGGGGCAGGAATATGGAAAATACAAACAAAAGAAAGGCGGAAAACTAAATGTTAAACGGGAAAATTGCCGTCGTTACCGGCGGCACACGAGGCATCGGTTATGCAATTGTAAGAAAGTTTCTTTTAAACGGAGCAAAGGTTGTGCTCTTCGGTTCAAGAAGTGAAACGGTGGAAAAAGCGCTCGCTTCACTTGCACAAGAAAATCCCGCGTGGGAGGTTTCGGGAGACTGCCCCAACCTTTCCGATGCGGCTGCCGTTGCAGACGCAATAGAAAAAGTCAGAGAGAAGTACGGCAGAATTGACATTCTCGTAAATAACGCGGGAATATCCGACAGTACATCAATTGACGATTATACATCAGAGCAATTCGAAAAGGTTATGAGCCTTAATGTAAATGCGATTATGAATGCTGTTATCCCGTCTGTCAAGATAATGAAAGAACAGGGGAGCGGCAACATCATAAATACAAGCTCGATGGTAAGCATCTGCGGACAGAGAAGCGGTGTCGCTTATCCGACGAGCAAATATGCAGTAAACGGTATGACCTGGTCACTTGCACGTGAGCTTGCGCCGTTTGGCATCCGCGTCAACGCCGTTGCACCCGGCATAACAAAGACGGATATGGTCGCAAACCTTCCCGAGGCGATGATTCAGCCGCTCATCAACTCAATCCCCCTTCGCAGAATAGGCGAGCCGGACGAGGTTGCGGATGCATTTGTGTTCCTTGCAAGTGATATGGCAAGCTATGTTACGGGAGAAATTCTCTCTGTTGACGGAGCAATGAGAACGTAAAAAGGACTGATTCTATGTATAAAAAGCTTGAAAATGCACTCCGGTACGTAAGAAGCATAACGGATTTTATTCCGCGCGTTGCGCTTGTTCTGGGTTCCGGACTCGGCAGTTTTGCCGAGGGAGATGATGTTGTATGTAAAATAGATTATGCAGACATCCCCGATTTTCCGACCTCTTCTGTTGAGGGGCATGCGGGCAGATTTGTTTTCAGATACGTGGGCGATGTGCCGACGGTCATAATGCAGGGGCGTGTTCATTACTACGAGGGCTACTCTATGCAAGAGGTGGTTATGCCAATCCGTCTTATGCGCCTTATGGGTGCGGAAAAACTCTTTCTCACCAATGCCGCGGGCGGCATAAACCCCAAGTTTTCAGAGGGCGCACTTATGATGATAGAGGACCACATATCAAGCCTTGTTCCGTCGCCGCTTGTCGGAAAGAACATTGACGAGCTCGGTGTGCGTTTTCCTGATATGAGCTGCGTTTATGACAAGGACCTGCGTAAGCTGATTTCGGAAAGTGCCGAGTCTCTCGGGATTCCGCTTGCCTGCGGAGTGTATATACAGACGAGCGGGCCGAATTATGAAACTCCCGCAGAAATTATGACATACGAAAAGTGGGGAGCGGATGCTGTCGGAATGAGCACTGCCTGCGAGGCTATGGCTGCACGGCATATGGGTATGCGCGTCTGCGGAATAAGCTGCATTTCAAATATGGCGGCGGGCAAGAACACCGCACCGCTGACACACGAGGACATAAAGGCGATGGCAAACAAGGTCGGCGCGGATTTTTGCCGTCTTGTCGGTCTTGCGGTTTCAAAAATGTAATAAAAACTTACAGCTTGTGAAAAGATTGTTGATTTTTTCACAAGCTGTGCTATAATATAAGAAAACACAAGAAAAAGAGGTGCTGACAATGGGATTTCTGACAGGTAAAACAGCTATTATCACAGGTGCGGGGCGTGCCGTGCTTTCCGACGGCCGTTGCGGCTCGATAGGATACGGTATAGCAACCGCCTATGCAAAAGAAGGTGCAAACCTCGTTATCACCGGAAGAAATGTGAAGAAGCTTGAAGATGCAAAAGAAGAGCTTGAAAGACTTTACGGCATAAAGGTTCTCATCTTGCAGGCAGACATTGCCGCGGGAGCAGATAACGAAGCAACCGTCAATATGGTAGTTGAAAAAACAATAGAAGCTTTCGGACGAATTGATGTTCTTATCAACAACGCACAGGCTTCTGCATCGGGTGTCGCGCTTTCCGACCATACAACAGAGCAGTTTGACCTTTCGATGTATTCAGGGCTTTATGCAACGTTCTATTATATGAAAGCGTGCTATCCGCACCTTAAAAAAACCGAGGGCTCTGTTATTAACTTTGCCTCCGGTGCAGGTCTTTTCGGAAACTACGGACAGTGTGCATACGCCGCTGCAAAGGAAGGCATCCGCGGTCTTACGCGCGTCGCCGCTACCGAGTGGGGAAGAGATAACATCAATGTAAACGTTGTATGTCCGCTTGCGTGGACGGCTCAGCTTGAACAGTTCCAAAATGCGTATCCCGAGGCATTTGAGAAGAATGTAAAAATGCCGCCCGTTGGTCACTTCGGCGATTCCGAGCTTGAAATCGGCCGTGTCTGCGTTCAGCTTGCACACCCTGACTTTAAGTTTATGACAGGCGAAACACTCACACTTGAAGGCGGTCTCGGTCAGCGTCCGTAAAACGAATAAATAAAAAGCCGTTGCATCGCAACGGCTTTTATGTTTTTAAAGATATTTTTTTGTCAGTTTCACATATTCTTCGGCGTTTTCTTTTATTGACTCAATCTGTTCGTCGGAAAGTTCGCGCTTGACGCTTGCCGGTGAGCCGATAATGAGGCTTTTTGGCGGGAAAACCTTTCCGCCCGTGACAAGCGCGCCTGCACCCACTATTGAGCATTCACCGATTTCCGCACCGTCGAGGACGATTGCGCCCATTCCGATAAGCACGTTGTCGCAAACGGTACAGCCGTGAACAATAGCATTGTGGCCGACTGTAACACCGTTTCCTATTCTGGTTTTTGAGTGAACGGTTGCGTTGTCCTGAATGTTTGAGTTGTTTCCGATAACGATTTTGCCTTCGTCGCCACGTATTGCCGCACCGAACCATACACTGACGTTGTCACCGAGTGTAACGTCACCGCAGACAGTGGCAGTTTCTGCAACAAAGGTATCTTTGCCGATAGACGGCGTTTTGTTGTCAAAGCTTTTTATCATTTTTAATTTACCTCAGCTGAAATTTATTTCGATGCGTTTATGAGTATATCGACCGATGCGTCATAATACGGATGGGAAGCAATATATTTTGTCGAAATGGGCTCCTCCTCACTCGGTGAGAAGGCAGACATAGCTATGTCAACCTCACCGTTGTCAAGAGCTTTTAGGAGTTCTTTTTCCGAATATTCTTTTATAATAAGGTCGCGCCCCATATAAGCGGCAATTTCGTGTGCAACATCTGCATTTACGCCGACAAGGCTTCCGCCTTCGGCACGGTAATTAAAGGGATAGTTATCATCCGAGCAGATACCGATTGTTATTGTTGCACCTTTGCGCTTGACCACAATTTCCGGGCGGGCATACGGCTCTTTTGCATTCTTTGCATAAGGCGAATGAGCGGTTGCAATCTTATCTGCTGTGCCGTTGTTCTGAATGAGCGTAAGTGCGGCGTCAACTACGATTGAAGATTCAAAAGACGAAAGACAAAGCGCGCGGATATCCTTTTCCACAAACGGAGCGTAAAGCTTTTCAAAGTTATCTGAATTTTCAAGCTCGTTCTTTATATATACAGTCGGGAGCACCATTCCGTGGATTTTCTTGCTTTTAAGTGCGCTCACGCCTTTTTCGGCAGAAGCGAAGGTTTTGATGTCGGGAGAGTCAATGTTGTCTGTTATAACCTTTTTGTCAACAAGACCGTCTACCGTTCCGAGCTTATATCCGCCAAATTGCTGTGCAACGAGAAAGCCGATTTGGGGCGGCTCCTTGTATTCATCAGAGCAAGCGGAAAAAAGCGAAAGCATGAGAAGGGCGGAAAGAAGCCCGCAAATGAGTTTTTTCATAAGAAAACACCTTTCTGTTTAAAGAGTTGATTTATTATATCACGAAAAAACAAATAAGACAACTTCCGTAAACGAAGTTGTCTTATCCTTTGAAGGTTGTTAAATGAGCTTTTCCGGATTTACGACATATGTGTCCATTGCAATTCTGACAAGGTCAATAAGCGCAAGTATTTCTCCTATGCCGCAGCAGAAAGACATAATGATTTTGAAAATTCCCTTTTTCGTTTCACCCATTATAAAATTATGGATGCCGAGTCCGCCGAGGAAAAGGCATACTAAAATCATAACAATTTTATCCTGACCTGCAAGGTCGCTTCCGGGCTTCTTTACCGCAACACCGCAGTTCATACATACATCGGCACCTGACGGAAGTGAAGCGCCGCAATTTGCGCAAAAGTTTGTTCCTTTACCAACCTTGACGCCGCACTTGATGCAGATCGCCTGGTTTTCGTGCATAGGTTCGCCACAGTTTTTACAATACATACATAGACCCTCCTTTTTGCTATTTGTATGTACTTAAAATGTATCATATGATACGGAGGATTGTCAACAAAAATTGAGTTTATACGACAGAGGTCATATTGATTAAGAACCCTATGACAATGAGGGAATAAAACAAAATATTTGCCAAGCGGGTTTTAAAAAGTCTCCCGTCATATAAAAAGGCGAGATATAAAAGAGGAAGCGACCAGAACATAAGATGGTGAGAAAACGCCGCGCGGAAATCGAGCGAAAAAGCAGAAATTATGGCTCTTGTCATACCGCAACCGGGACATTTCATTCCGGTAATTGCAAGAATGGGGCAGGAAACGGGAGACAGATAGAGAAGAACCGCATACAACAAAACGGCGAGCGTAATAAAAAGCTTATATTTAAGGTTTCTGATTTTCAATTTCACCACCTCACCTGACATTATAAGTTATGTTTTGCAAAAACACAAGAAAAGAGCAGAATTTTTTGTGTATATCATTTGACAGAGAGAAGTTTTTTGGTGTATAATGTAATCTGTGTAAAAATGACCGCAAAAAGTTATTGAAAATTCATATAAATCGCATTGGAGGTTTTTTGAAATGCAGTATATGGGATTAAACGAACTTCGCGAAAAGTTTTTAAGCTTCTTTGAAAGCAAGGGGCATCTTCGCCTTAAAAGCTTTCCGCTTCTTCCGCAGGGGGACAACTCTCTCCTGCTCATAAACTCCGGTATGGCGCCGATGAAGCCGTACTTCTCCGGAGAGGCAACCCCTCCGAGAACCCGCGTTACCACCTGCCAGAAGTGTATCCGCACACCTGACATTGAGCGCGTCGGCAAGACATCACGCCACGGCACGTTCTTTGAAATGCTCGGAAACTTCTCGTTCGGTGACTATTTCAAACCCGAGGCAACAAAATGGGCATGGGAGTTTGTTACGGAAGTTCTTGAAATTCCGAAGGACAAGCTCTATGTTTCCGTATACCTTGACGACGACGAAACCTACAATATGTGGGTTAACGATCACGGTGTAGACCCGTCGCATATGGTCCGTCTCGGTAAGGAGGATAACTTCTGGGAAATCGGAGCAGGTCCGTGCGGTCCGTGTTCTGAAATATACTTTGACCGAGGTCCCGAGAACGGTTGCGGCTCGCCCGATTGCAAGGTCGGTTGTGATTGCGACAGATACGTCGAGTTCTGGAACCTTGTTTTCACACAGTTCAACAACGACGGCAACAATAACTACACAGAGCTCAAACAGAAGAACATTGATACAGGTATGGGCCTTGAACGCCTTGCCTGCATTATGCAGGGTGTTAACTCACTCTTTGATGTTGACACCGTAAAGAACGTTACAGCTCACATTTCACGTATTGCAAAGGCAAACTACGGCGAAAACGACAAGACAGACGTTTCTCTCCGCATTATCACAGACCACATCCGCTCAACGACAATGATGGTCTGCGACGGAGTTATGCCGTCAAACGAGGGCAGAGGCTATGTTCTCCGCCGTCTCCTCCGCCGCGCGGCACGTCACGGCAGACTCCTCGGCATTGAGGGAACCTTCCTTCACGATGTCTGCGATACGGTAATCAAAGAAAGCGGCGGTGCATATCCCGAGCTCATTGAAAAAGCAGAGTATATCAAAAAGGTAATCAAAAACGAGGAAGAGGGCTTTAACCGCACGATAGATGCAGGTCTCTCGATTCTCGAAGATATGATAAAGAAGCTTTCTGCAAGCGGCGGAAAGACACTTTCCGGCGACGATGCGTTCAAGCTTGCAGACACATTCGGATTCCCGATAGACCTTACGGTTGAAATTTTAGAGGAAAAGGGTCTCTCTGTTGACCGCGAGCGCTTTGACGCCTGCCTCACAGAGCAGAAGGAGCGCGCACGCGCGGCAACAGCTTCTCTCGGCGATTTTGCATGGGAAAAGCTCGACCTCGGCCTTGACAAGAGTGTAAAGACAGAGTTTATCGGCTATGAGTCACGCACAGGCGAGGGCAAAGTTCTTGCTATGGTAAGCGGTGGCGAGGTAGTTGAGAGCGCATCCGCTCCTGCACGCGTTGAGATAGTGCTTGACCGCACGCCTTTCTATGCGGAATCGGGCGGTCAGCTCGCAGACGTCGGCAAAATCAGGACAGATGCGGGACTCGTTAAAATTGAAAATGTAAAGAAGACAAAGGACGGAAAATTCCTCCACATCGGCGAGGTCTGTGAGGGCAGCATTTCAAAGGGCGATAAGGTTGAGTGCAAGGTCTGCTCCTGCCGCCGTGAGGCGACAGAGCGTGCACACTCCGCAACGCACCTTCTCCAGAAGGCGCTTCGCTCGGCACTCGGCACACACGTTGAGCAGGCAGGCTCGCTTGTCGGCCCCGACAGCATCCGCTTTGACTTTACGCACTTCTCGGCAATGACAACAGAGGAGATTTTGGCAGTTGAGCGCGAGGTAAACAAGAACATTCTTGCGGGTCTTGAAGTTACGGTTCGTGAAATGCCGATTGAAGAGGCAAAGAAGCTTGGCGCGATGGCACTTTTCGGCGAGAAATACGGCGACACGGTCCGCGTTGTAACAATGGGCGACTATTCGCTTGAACTTTGTGGCGGTACACACCTTGACAACACGGCAAAGGCAGGAATATTCAAGATTGTTTCCGAGTCAAGCGTTGCAGCAGGTGTCCGCAGAATTGAAGCTATCTGCGGTATGAACGTAATTGAGAAGATTGCAGAGCTTGAAGGCACCGTAGCAGAGGTCTCAAATGCACTCAAAGCAGCTCCGAAGGAGGTTGTTACAAAGGCAGCTTCCGCTATGGACGAGATAAAGGCTCTCAGAGCAGAGATTTCGGCTATGAACTCAAAGCTTGCGCGCCTTGATGCTGCCGAATACTTAAACGAAGCTTCCGATATGGGCGGTATTAAGTTTGTTGCAAAGGTTATAAAGAACGCAAAAGCCGATGACCTTCGCGCGATAAGCGATGTCATCCGTGACCTTGACGGAAATGCTGTCGCTGTTCTTGCAACCGTAACAGGTGAGAAGATAGTGTTCACCGCAACTTGTGGTAAAGATGCTGTTGCCCGCGGCATAAAGGCAGGCGACCTTGTCCGTGAAACGGCGAAGACAGCCGGCGGCAACGGCGGCGGTAAGCCTGACTTTGCAATGGCAGGCGGAAATGATGTATCAAAGCTTGATGCGGCACTCTCTGCTGCGCGCGATTTTGTCGCAAGTAAGGCATAGGAGGAAAGGTCAATGTCAGATTGCTTGTTTTGTAGGATAGTTGCGGGCGAAATTCCGTCAACAAAGGTTTATGAGGACGAGCTTGTGCTTGCATTCCGAGATATTGCGCCTCAGGCACCGACACATATCCTCGTTATCCCGAAAGAGCATATCGCGTCTGTTGCAGAGATAAATTGCGAAAACTCAAAGGTTGTTTCACACATCTTTGAAGTGATTGCAAAGATTGCAAAGGACGAGGGGCTTTGCAGCGGATATCGCGTGGTTTCAAATTGCGGCGATGATGCCGGGCAGACAGTTCACCATCTGCATTTCCATATACTTGGCGGAAAGAAGCTCAATGTAGAAATGGCATAAATCAAACCGCATCTGCAAAAAAGCAGATGCGGCTTATTTTTTTGAAAAAATGCTTGACAAATATTTCATATATGTGTATTATATATACGGTTAGCAGGTGCTAACTCATATTGTTTAAAAGATTTGCATAAGCTGTTTTGGGTGGTATATATGAATTTAGCAGAAGCCATTGAGGGCAAGAAATACATAATAGAGCGCATCGACACCGACGATGAAGAGCTAAACTCGTTTCTTTTTTCGCTCGGCTGTTACAGCGGTGAGCCGATTACCGTAATTGCACATCGCCGCGGCGGGTGCACGGTTTCCATAAAAGACGGGAGATACAGCATTGATACACAGCTTGCAAAGGCAATACTTCTTGCGTAAATTTTGCCGTGTCGTGTGGCACGGTTTGATTTCCGGAGGGCGGTTAGCGGTTGCTAACCAAGGATGAGGAGGAAAATGGATGAGAATTGCTCTGACAGGCAATCCCAACAGCGGCAAAACGACGATGTTCAACGCGTTGACGGGCTGTAATGAAAAAGTCGGCAACTGGGCGGGGGTTACCGTTGAGAAGAAAGAACACTCAATCAGGAAAAATTTTTATGACGGACGGGAAGAACTTATCGCGGTTGACCTTCCGGGTGCATATTCAATGTCTCCGTTCACATCGGAGGAAAGCATCACAAGCTCATATGTAAAAGACGAGAATCCCGATGTTATTGTCAACATCGTGGATGCGACAAATTTAAGCCGCAGCCTTTTCTTTACGACACAGCTTTTAGAACTTGGGATACCGGTTGTTGTTGCGCTCAATAAGGCAGATATCAACAAGAAAAAACAGACAAAGATAGACGCTCGGGCACTTTCGGCAAAGCTCGGGTGTGCCGTTGTCGAAACTGTTTCTGTATCTTCTGACGGTCTTTCAGAGGTTATAAAAACGGCTGTTGCGGCAGTGGGTAATACGCAAAAAGCACCGTATAATCAGGGGAATGTTGACCTTGCGGACAAAAAGGCAGCGCTTACGGCAGACCGTGCGCGCTTTGAGTTTGTAAACAACATTGTAAAAAGTGTTGAAAGCCGTAAGATTTTTACAAATAAGAAGAACTTCCAGGACAAAATAGACGCGGTTCTTACCAACAAATGGCTCGGTATTCCGATTTTTGCCGTTGTTATGTACCTTGTGTTCCAGATTTCGCAGGTATGGGTAGGAACGCCGATTGCCGACCGGCTTGTGGCTGTTCTTGAAAACTTCCAGGCTTTTGTCGGTGAGCTTTTTGCAGATGCAAACCCGCTTCTCTCGGCGCTTCTTGTTGACGGAGTTCTCGGCGGGGTTATTGCGGTTATCGGATTTTTGCCGCTTGTTATGGTTATGTATTTCCTTATCGCACTTCTTGAAGACTGCGGGTATATGTCCCGTGTTGCGGTAGTGCTCGATCCGATATTTAAAAGAGTCGGCCTTTCGGGAAAATCAGTTATCCCGTTTGTCATGACGATCGGCTGTGCAGTTCCGGGCATTATGGCAAGTCGCACAATCCGCAATGAGCGTGAGAGGCGTGCAACGGCAATGCTTGCTCCGTTTATGCCCTGCGGCGCAAAGATTCCGGTAATTGCTCTTTTTGCCGGCGCGTTCTTTGAAGATGCCGGCTGGGTAAGCACAACGATGTACCTTTCGGGTATAGTTCTGATATTTCTCTCGGCGCTTCTTATAAACAAAATTACGGGCTATAAGGCACGTAAGTCCTTCTTCATCATCGAGCTTCCTGAGTACAGGTTTCCGGACCTTGGCGGTGCGTTCAGGTCAATGTGCTCACGTGGCTGGGCGTACATAGTAAAAGCGGGAACAATTATTCTCCTTTGCAACACTGCAATCCAGATTATGCAGACATTTGACTGGAACTTTACTGTGGCAGAGAGTGCAGATACGTCAATCCTTGCATCAATAGCGCGTCCGATTGCATACCTGCTTGTTCCGGTTGTGGGATATCACGCGTGGCAGCTTGCGGCGGCAACAGTCTCCGGATTTATCGCAAAAGAAAATGTTGTGGCGACGATAGCGGTCTGCTATGCAATGACAGATGTTGCAAAAGAGCTTCCGGGAGCGACTCCCGAGCTTACTGCCGCCTCCGCTCTTGCTTATCTTATGTTCAATCTCTACACTCCGCCGTGCTTTGCCGCAATCGGCGCTATGAATGCTGAGATGAAGAGCTCAAAATGGCTGTGGGGCGCAATCGGTCTCCAGCTCGGTGTCGGTTTTACGGTAGGCTATCTTGTATATCAGACAGGCACGCTTATCGTTGAGGGAACATTCGGAGCAGGTTTTGTCCCGGGCCTCATTGCAGTAGCAGTTTTTGCGGCTGTTGTTTCCTGTCTCATTAAAAAAGCAAACAGAAGCATTGGGAGAGAATATGCCCTCTCGGAATAAGGGGTTGATTTTGTATGACAAATATCATCGTCATAGCAGTGCTGCTTGTGATTATTGGCGTGGCGGCGGGGTATGTGATAAAAGAGAAAAAGAGCGGAAAGAAATGTATCGGTTGTCCGCATGGCGGTTCGTGTAACGGTTGTGCGGCTTGTGATAAGGAGGAAGAATAATGGTAAAGATAACAATGCACGTGGAGGGTATGATGTGCCCTATGTGCGAAAGGCATATGAACGAAGCGATAGAAAAGGCATTTGATGTAAAGAAGGTAACATCCTCTCATACGGAGAAAAAAACAGAAATTATCGCAAAAGAGGCAATGAGCGAAGCGGCGATTCTGGAAGCCACCAAAGAAACAGGCTATGTTGTCTCGGATATCAGATGCGAGGAGAAAAAGTTTTCACTCTTTGGGAGATAAAGAAAAACACCGCGGATGAAAATCATCCGCGGTGTTCTGTCTTTATTTACATATTTGCTTCGATGTAGTTTACAACGTCGCCGACTGTTTTGAAAAGCTGTGCGTCGCTGTCGTTTATAGTAATGTTAAATTCCTCTTCAACGCTCATCATAAGCTCTACCATATCGAGCGAATCTGCGCCGAGATCATCGGTAATAACTGTGTTTTCAGTAATTGTTGCAGGGTCAATATCAAGCTGTGCTTCGATAATGCTTCTTAAAGTATCAAGTGTCATGTTTGTACCTCCGTAGTCTTTCTGGGTTTATGTTTATATCCGTATAATAGCATTATTACGGCATTTTTGCAATAGTAAAATTTCTTGTCATACAAGTTTTGCTTTTGCGACCGAAATAAATTCTGAAACTTCTTCTTCGGTTGAAAAGCGTGAAAGGCTTATTCTGACAGCGCTTCCGATAAGCCTTTCCGGAACATTTAATGCTCTTAAAACGTGGCTTTTCTTTCCGCGGCTGCAAGCAGAGCCTGCCGAGATATATATCCCGTCCTCTTCAAGAATTCGCATCACAACTTCGGACGGATATTTTGTAAAGGATACGTTGAGGATATGCGGAGCGCGTGAGTCGGGTGCAAGCACGTGCACGTTCGGAAGTGTTTCAAGCTCCTGCTGCAACTTTTCTGAGAGGTCTGAAATTCTTCTGCGGTCATCGTCAAGTGTTTTGGTGCCCGCTCTTACCGCCGCGGCAAATGCCGCAATTTGCGCTGTTGGCTCTGTGCCCGAGCGAAGCCCTCGCTCCTGACCTCCGCCGAGAAGCTGCGGTGTGAGCCCGACACCCTGCTTTATATATATTGCGCCGATTCCCTTTGGTGCGTGTATTTTGTGACCGGAAATGGAGATTATGTCCGCACCGTATTTTTTTGTATTTATCGGAATTTTCAAAAACGCCTGGACAGCGTCCGTGTGAATCAGGGTGTCGCGGTTTTTGAGCTTAACGGCATTTGATATCGCGGGGATATTCATCAGCGCGCCGATTTCATTGTTCACACTCATCACCGATACCATAAAGGTATCATCGCGCACGGCTGCTGCGACATCTCCGGGAAAGATTGTGCCGTTGTCGCGCGGAGAGATGTATGTAACCTCAAAGCCGTCAGCTTCAAGCTTTTTTGCCGTGGAAAGCACAGAGGGGTGCTCGTAGGCGGTTGTGACAAAATGGCGGCGCTTTCCGCTCCTTGCCGCGGCACCGAATATCGCAAGGTTATTGCTCTCCGTGCCGCAGGAGGTAAAGGTTATCTCACGCGGGGTGCAGGAAAGAGCCTCTGCTATATCCGCGCGTGCGGAGGAGAGCATATTTTCTGCTGAAATTCCGAGCCCGTGAAGGGAAGACGGGTTTCCGAAATCCTCACACATTGCTGCGGTCGCCGCGGCGGCGGCTTCGGGTATAACTTTTGTTGTGGCTGCGTTGTCAAAGTATATCATAAAAACTTCTCCGTTGTTTATTTGTTCTTAATTAACAGTATAAAACATTTTTTAATATAATTCCACCTATTTTATGCTTGTAAGCATAAAATATTTGTGTTATAATACCAACGGAATAAAAAAGGGGGTCTCTTTTTATGTCAGGAAAGGTTATCCTCGGCGCACAGTGGGGCGACGAAGGAAAAGGTAAATTTATAGATATTTTTGCATCAGAGACTGACCTCGTCGTCCGTTCGCAGGGTGGCAACAATGCCGGTCATACGGTTATTGTCGGTGAGGACGTATATAAGCTTCACCTCATCCCGTCGGGTATTTTATACTCCGGAACGAAGAATATTATCGGCGCAGGCGTTGTTCTCGACCCGAAGGTTATCCTTGCGGAGATGGACGAACTTGCAAAGAAGGGAGCTCCGCTTGACAATCTCTTCATAGATGAGCGCACCCACGTTATTATGCCGTGGCACATTGAACAGGACGGTCTTGAAGAGTCTGCCCGCGGCGACGGAAATATCGGCACAACAAAGAAGGGTATCGGTCCGTGCTATATGGACAAGGCACAGCGTATCGGTATCCGTATGCACGATTTTGTTTCAAAAGAAAAATTCACAGCTGCAATAAAACGCATCGGTGAAATGAAAAATAAGCTTTTTGTCGGCTACTATGGCGGAAAGGCGCTTGACCTTGACGCAATAGCAGAAGAATACTGGGCATACGCTGAGCGTCTTGCTCCTATGGTCTGCGACACGAGCGTTATGGTGTTTGATGCACTCCGTGAAGGCAAGAAGGTTCTCTTTGAAGGCGCTCAGGGTACACTTCTTGATATTGATATGGGAACATATCCGTATGTCACATCTTCTCACCCGGTAGCAGGTGGCGTCTGCGTAGGCGCGGGCATCGGCCCGACACTCATTGACGAGGTTGTAGGTATATTCAAGGGATATACAACACGCGTCGGTCAGGGTCCGTTCCCGACAGAGCTTGATGACGAGGTTGGAGAATATATCCGTCAGGCGGGATTTGAGTTTGGTGTAACGACAGGCCGTGCACGCAGAACAGGCTGGTTTGATGCTGTTATGGCACGATATGCCGTTCGCGTAAACGGACTTACATCAATCGTAATAAATAAGATTGACCCGCTTCGCGGTCTCCCGAAAATCAAAATATGCACAGCATATGAGATGGACGGAAAGATTATAAACGACTTCCCGGCAGACCTTGACAATCTCGCAAAATGCAAGCCGGTTTATGAAGAGTTTGACGGTTTTGACGAAGATATTTCCGGCGTTAAGAACTATAACGACTTCCCGCAGAGCATCAAGACATATATTGATGCGGTGGAAAAGGCTTGCGGCTGCAAGGTTTCCATTGTCGGTGTCGGTCCTGACAGAGAGCAGATAGTCTATAAAGATTAAGAAAGAAGGCAAACCTATGCCAAAGATAAATGTTGTCGGTCTCGGATATATCGGTCTTCCCACAGCGCTTATGTTTGCGTCTCACGGTATTGAAGTTGTGGGAACTGACTATAATGCAGAGCTTGTGGCAACACTCAATGCCGGAAAGACCACCTTTGAAGAAGAGGGGCTTTCAGAGCTTTTTGCAGATGCGCTCGGAAAAGGAATAGAGTTTACAACTGAATATATCGCAACGGATGTATACATTGTGTCCGTTCCCACTCCTTATGACAAGTCGAGCAAGAAGATTGACCCGAAGTATGTCATAAGCGCAGTGAAGAGCATTATGGAGGTTTGTCCGAAGGGCGCAACGGTCGTTGTTGAGTCTACGGTTTCTCCCGGCACGATAGACCGCTTTGTCCGTCCGGTTATCGAAGATAACGGATTTGTTATCGGGCGTGACATCAACCTTGTTCACGCGCCGGAAAGAATAATCCCCGGCAATATGGTATACGAGCTTGAATACAATTCAAGAACGATCGGTGCGGATTCAAAGGAAATCGGCGAGAAGATAAAGTCGCTTTACGCATCGTTCTGCAAGGGGGAAATTGTTGTTACCGATATCCGCACGGCAGAGATGTCAAAGGTAGTCGAGAACACCTTCCGCGACATAAACATAGCATTTGCAAACGAGCTTGCAAAGATTTGCAGAAGCGACAATATGGATGTTTATGAAATTATCCGCATAGCCAATAAGCATCCGCGCGTTAACATTCTCCAACCGGGCCCCGGTGTCGGCGGTCACTGCATTTCGGTTGACCCGTGGTTCCTTGTGGGAGATTATCCCGGTCTTGCAAACATAATCCTTGCGGCGAGAAAGATAAACGATTCCATGCCGGAGTTTGTGCTTTCACGAATCCGCGAGATAATGGAAGAAAACGGAATTTCAGATGTTTCGCGCGTTGGTCTTTACGGACTCACATATAAAGAAGATGTTGACGATGTGCGCGAAAGCCCGGCGCTTCAGCTTCTTGAAAGTATGAAGAACCATCTCGGTGGAAAAATCCGTGCATATGACCCGTTCGTAACAAAGAAGCTTTGCGACGGACAGGTGTTTGATTTTGATGAGTTCCTCCGCGAGGTTGACATTGTCGTTGTTCTTACGGCGCATACGCATATCAAGGAAAATGAAAAGGCTCTTTCGGGAAAGATTGTTTTTGATACAAAGAACATAATTTCCGCGCCCGGAGTTTATAAGCTTTAAAACTTAAAAGACCTGTGATTTTAAAATCACAGGTCTTTTTTTGTGTCAGAAATTGTTTTGTTGAGTTCTGCTCCGAGAACCAGAATTATCCCCGCAAAATACATCCACAGCATAAGAAGAACGACAGCACCGATGGAGCCGTAAAAGGTGACGGAAGAAAAGAAAAAGTTGACATAAAGTGAGAAAAGCCAGGTGAGAATCATAAAAGCACACAGAGAAAAGACTGTGCCGGGCAATGCTTCGGAAAATGTCACTTTTGCCGACGGCAGAACCTTATATATTATACATATCGTAAAGAAGAGTATGGCGGCGGTCGTTATCCAGCGCCAGACTGAGAGTAAGTCGATGAATGCAAAAGCACCGCTCATATCGGCAAGTGTTTCAGAAATAAGGTCATTGCCGAAGGCTACGAGAACGATGCAGGCAAGAAGAATGAGCGCAAAGAGCAGAATGAAGAGCATTGAAAAGAGGATCTGTGCAAAAAAGCCGCGGTTTGAGTCTGTTTCATAGGCTTTGTTAAAGGAGTTTATGAGTGAACGCACGGCTTTTGAGGATGAAAAAACTGCAAGAATGATACCGAAGGAAAGAAGGCTTATTCCGCTTTGGGAATTTATATATTCAAGATAGCTTGCGATAAAGGTAACTATCTGTTCGGGGAAAAACGGTTTGAGAAAAGAAACAGCGTTTGCTGACGGAATGTCAAATGAAGCAATGAGGGAATTTATGAAGATGAGAAAAGGGAAGATGGAGAGGATGAAAAAGTATGCTATCTGCCCTCCGGTGTAGCTTATATCGTGTTCTTTGAATTTTTTACAGAGAATGCGAAAAACAAACAAAGGCCCTGTGAACTTCTTTTTAATCTTATCAATCATTGAGGTAGCGCCTCCCTGAAGTCTGATAGTTACATTATACACAAAGTTTTCCGTTTTGAAAATACCCTGCTGTGCACATATTGTATTTTGCTTTTTAATTTGTTATAATATTTCCATAAAGAATAAAGGAAAATGTTAATATGAGAAATACTGAATGGAAAACCGGAACGTATGATAATGACATAGTTGCAAGGCTTATGGAAAGACTCGGCATACCTTCGCTCACGGCAAAGCTTCTTGCGGTGCGCGGTATCTGCGAAGAGTCTTCTGCAAGACGGTTTATGGAAAAAGACCTCAGAACTTTAAACGACCCGTTTCTTCTTTGCGATATGCAAAAAGCGGTCGATAGGATAGAAAAGGCGATAGAGAACAAAGAAAAAATTGCTGTATATGGAGATTACGATGCCGACGGAGTTACGGCGACATATATTATGGTACATTATCTCCGTTTCCGTGGCGCGGAGTGCACATACCATATTCCGGACCGTTTCGAGGATGGATACGGTCTTTCCGGTGGTGCGCTCAAAGTTCTCTCTGATGGTGGGGTGTCGCTTGTAATTACCGTAGACACGGGAATTACCGCAATTGAAGAAGTAAAGTATGCAGCAGAGCTCGGGCTTGATGTCGTCATTACTGACCACCATAAATGCGGGGAAAGCTTGCCCGATGCCGTTGCGATAGTCAATCCGAACAGAGAGGACTGCACCTATCCGTTTCCGCATCTTGCGGGTGTAGGCGTTGCGTTCAAGCTTATTTCGGCAATGAGCGGGAGCGACCGCGAAATTATGGAGAAATATCTGCCGTATGTGTGTATAGGCACGGTCGCGGATGTTATGCCCATAATAGATGAAAACAGAGCAATTGTTGCGCGCGGAATCCGCCTTATTTCCGAGCGCCGCGAGGTTGGAATCACGGCACTTCTTGATGCTGCGGGGTCAAGGCGCGGCGAGGACATAACGTCCGGTGGCATAGGTTTTCTTATCGGCCCCAGGATGAACGCGGCAGGAAGAATGGGGAGTGCGACACTTGCACTTGACCTCCTTTTCGCAAACGAAGACAATGCCGCGCAGGTTGCCCAAAAGCTCAATGAAAAGAACAGTGAGCGTCAGCGTTGTGAAGGGCAGATAATGAAAGAGGCCCTCTCTCATATTGAGGAGCACCCGGAATATAAAGAAAAAAGCGCGATAGTCATAAGCGGAGAGGGCTGGCACCACGGCGTTCTGGGCATTGTTGCGTCGCGCGTGTGCAATATGTTAGGCAAACCGACAATCCTCATCTCCGTTGAAGACGGCGAATGTCGCGGTTCGGGAAGAAGCGTTGCGGGCGTGAGCCTTCACAGTGCGCTCGGCAGATGCTCTGACCTGCTTGTCAAGTTCGGCGGACATGACCTTGCGGCGGGAATTGTGGTAAAGCGTGAGAACATTGACAGGTTCCGTGAAAGATTGAATGAAGAGCTCAGGTCTGAAATGGCAGACTTTGTTCCCGTTCTGGGAATTGATTTTGAGGCAAAACCCGAGGAACTCACGATAGAACAGGTCCGCTCACTTGATGTTATGGAGCCGTTCGGCAAGTTCAATGAGGCGCCCGTGCTTCGTATAAACCGATGCAAGGTGTCAAAAATCGTGCCGATAGGAAACGGAAGCCATACAAAGCTTGTTGTTGAACACGCGGGCAGGTTCCAGTGTGTATATTTCGGTAAAAAATGCGACAGCCTTCCGTTTGTGGAGGGTGACTATGCAGATCTTGCATTTACACCTCAGATAAATAAAATGTACGGAACAAACGTTCAGCTGCATATAAAGGATGCGCGCCCGTGTGAGGAGGATATTGCGGAAATCACTTCTGCAATAAATGTCCTTTCGGAAGAACGGACAGAAGGTCTTGAAATATCATATAATGAGCTGGGGTGCATCTGGCGTATGATAACTTCACCTCAATTTCCGAAGTCTTTCCCGCTCACGTTTGCAAAGCGCAAGCTTTTCGTGATGGACAGAGGGATCACTCTTTCAAAGCTTCTTCTTGCGTTTGAGATTTTTTCCGAAGTGGGGCTTATGAGCTTTGAAATTTCCGATTTCCGTGTTTTGTTAAACCTCGCAGAGCATAATAATAAAGTAGACCTGAATGACTCAGAAACATACCGTATATATAAAAGTTGTGGGAGCAGATGACAGCCTATGATGCCGGAAGCAAAATATCAGGAACTGATAAGTAAAATAAAAGGACATATCCCGTCTGTTGACGAGAAGCGTATTCACGACGCATACGACTGCGCAACACAGGCGCACGAGGGACAAAAGCGCCGTGATGGCAGCGACTATGTAACACACCCGATAGCAGTTGCAGAGATTGTTGCCGATATGGAGCTCGATACAGACTCTCTTGTTGCTGCCCTTTTGCATGACTGCATAGAGGACACAGAGCTTGGTTATGAAAAAATCAGGACGAAGTTCGGGCGTGATGTTGCAGACATTGTCGAAGGCGTATCAAAACTTACAAGGATGCCGTATGCAAGTAAGGAAGAGGCACAGATTGAAAGTCTGCGCAAGATGTTCCTTGCGATGGGAAAGGACATCCGAGTTATCCTTATAAAAATTGCTGACCGTCTTCATAATATGCGGACGATTGAGTTCCATAAGCCTGACAAGCAGCGGGAAAAAGCTCTTGAAACAATGGAGGTTTATGCGCCGCTTGCACACAGACTCGGTATGCAGAAGATAAAGTGGGAGCTTGAAGACCGCTCACTGCGCTGTCTTGACCCTGTCGGATATGCCGAGATTACCGAAGAGCTTGAAAAGAGAAGCGAAGAAAGTGAGGCTTTCCTCGGTCAGATCAAAGAACGTCTCATAAGCCGTCTTTCCGAAGCGGGTATTGACGGCTATGTCCAGAGCAGAGTCAAGCATATTTACAGCATTTATCGCAAAATGTATACGCAGAACAAGACGATAGACGAGGTTTACGACCTGTATGCAATGCGCGTTATAGTCGATACCGTTGCCGATTGCTATAACGTTCTCGGCTTCATTCACGATATGTATCATCCCGTTCCGGGAAGGTTCAAGGATTATATCAGCACTCCGAAACCGAATATGTACCAGTCTCTGCATACGACGGTTATCGGACGAGAAGGTGTTCCGTTTGAGGTTCAGATCCGCACAAAGGATATGCACGAAACGTCCGAGTACGGAATTGCCGCACACTGGAAGTATAAATCCGGTGTGGGAAGCAAGAGCAACCTTGAAGAAAAGCTTGCGTGGGTGCGTCAACTTCTTGAAAATCAGGAAGTTGAAGACGAGGACTTTGTAACATCTCTTAAAACAGATATGTTCAGTGACGAAGTGTTCGTTTTCACACCGAACGGAGACGTTATCAGCCTTCCGTCCGGCTCAACACCGATAGACTTTGCCTATTCCATACACTCTGCGGTAGGAAATCGCATGATAGGCGCGAAGGTAAACGGACGTATGGTGCAGCTTGATTATAAACTGCAAAACGGTGAGATTGTTGAGGTTTTGACATCAAATGCCGGAAAAGGTCCGAGCCGCGACTGGATAAAGATAGCAAAAACGGGAGAAGCGCGAAACAAGATAAAGCACTGGTTTAAAAAAGAGTGCAGGGAAGAAAATATTGCCCGCGGTAAAAACGAGCTTGAAATGATGCTCAAACGCGACGGAATAATTCTTCCTGAGGACGAGGCAGAGGAAATACTTCTCTCTGTCGCGAACAGAATGTCGTTTAAGCTTACCGACGAGATGTATGCAAGTCTCGGCTATGGCGGAATAAAGCTCAGCCGTGTAGTCAACCGCATAAAGACCGAGCTTTCAAAGTCTGCGCCTGTCATACAGGACGAGGAAGAAATCATAAAGGAAAACATCACACAGCCGGTAAAGCCGCAGTCGTCCAATTCCGGTGTTATAGTGCCTGGTGTTGAAAACTGCCTTGTCAAGTTTGCGCGATGCTGTACGCCTATCCCGGGCGATTCCATAATCGGCTTCATCACGCGCGGATACGGAGTTTCCGTACACCGTGCCGACTGTCAGAATGTGACAAATGCGATGAAAGAATCCGACGATTTAAGCCGTTGGATAAGCGTTTCCTGGGCAGACGATATAACTGACAAATTCCAGACCTCTCTCCAGATTTCCGCAAAGGACAGAGGCGGCCTTGTTATGGATATCGCATCAATTTTCAACAATATCAAAGTACCTATGCATCAGATGGATGCAAGACGCCTTGGCGACGGTTATGCAATAATAAATGTAGTGCTCAATACCAACGGCAAGGACCAGCTTGAATTCATAATGAACAAGCTCAACAGTGTTCCGGGCGTAATAGACGTAAAGAGGGCACGGAGTTAAAATATCATACGGGGAGGAACTTTCCGTGAGGGCAGTAATAACAAGAGTAAAATCCGCAGAGGTTAAAATAGACGGGGCAACACACTCAAAGATAGGGAAAGGTCTTCTTATTCTCCTTGGTGTTTCCGTTAACGACAGCGCAGCTGATGCTGAATATCTCGCAAAGAAAATTTCAATGATGCGAATATTTGAAGATTCCGAAGAAAAGCTCAATCTTTCCTGCTCGCAGGTAGGTGGAGCTATGATGGTAGTGTCAAACTTCACGCTGTATGCAAATACTCAGAAGGGTAACCGTCCGAGCTTTGTTGACGCGGCACGTCCTGAGCTTGCGCGCCCGCTTTATGAGTATTTCGTATCACTCTTAAAAGATGCAGGATATAAAACCGAAACGGGTGTGTTCGGGGCATATATGGAACTTGAATCGGTAAACGACGGACCTGTTACCGTTGTGATTGATACAGAGGATGTTTTCGGAGGAGAAAAATGACGGTTGAAACTCTACCGGTAGGATATCTCGGGACAAATTGTTATATAGTACACGACGGCAAAGCTGCGGTCGTGATTGACCCGGGCGATGATGTGGAAAAAATCCTTGAAACAGTGCGGGGACTGTCGCTTTCCGTAAAATATATTTTTCTGACACACGCACATTTTGACCATACGCTTGCAGCGGCTGGAACAGCTGAAATGACAGGCGCGGTAATCTGCGCTGCGTCGGGTGAATTTGCAAGGCTTTCAGACCCTGTTCTTTCGGGAAGTGAAAGTTTTCCGTTTGCGAAGTTCATTCCGCTTTCGGTGGAATTCGAGCTCTCGGAGAAGACATCCTTAAAAGTTGGAGAGCTTTCTTTTGAATTTATTGAGACGCCCGGACATACGGAAGGAAGCATATGTATTGTTTGCGGAGACACGATTTTTGCGGGCGACACTCTTTTTTACGGCAGCTGCGGAAGGTGCGACCTGCCGGGTGGAAACTTTGAAGATATGATGAAATCACTAAAAAAATTGTATGAGCTTCCGGGCGATTTCAAGGTGCTTCCCGGTCACGGAGAGGCAACAACCCTTTCCCGTGAGCGTCGGTATAATCCATATATGGCAGAGGCGGTAAGAAATTGAAGGTTTTTTTGGACGGTCACGATTTTGAATTTGCGACACAGCAGATATATATGTGTATGTTTCCTAACTCTCACGCGGAATTCGTTCCGGAAAAGCCCGTGGGTGGAGACTATATAGTTTCCCGGGTCCGGAGGCGGGAAGAAGAAATTTGTTCGGAAACGGAAATAAATTTAAGCGGTGAAATATCGGTAGGCACTGTGAATATACCTATTGCCGTCTCGTGTGACGGAGAGGACGAAAAACGCGCCGTCAGACGTGCTATAAAAACGTCATTTTATAATGCGGCGGTGCAGTTTACTTCCGAAAGACCGCAGTGGGGAGCACTAACCGGAATACGCCCGTCAAAGGTTGCGGCAAAATATCTCGATGAGGGTAGAAGTGAATCTGAAACCGTTGCTCTTATGGAAGAGGAATATTTTGTGTCAGAAACGAGGGCGCGTCTTGCGACCGACTGCGCCGTGCGGGCAAAAAAGTTAGCCGGAATTTCAAAACCGAATGATTTTTCGTTGTATGTGGGAATTCCGTTCTGTGCATCGCGTTGCCGCTACTGCTCGTTTGTGAGCCATTCTGTCGAAAAGGCAGGCCATCTCATAGAACCGTATCTCCGTATGCTGGAAAAGGAGCTTTCTGTTCTCGGAGAAGCGGCAGGCAAGTCGGGGCTTTCTCTTAAATCTGTGTATATCGGCGGCGGAACGCCGACTGCAATTTCCGCAAAACAGCTTGAATTTGTTATGAGAACAATCGCTGATAATTTTGATATTGCAACGGCGGGGGAGTATACCGTTGAGGGCGGACGCCCCGATACGATAACGCCGGAAAAGATAAAAATCATAAAGCAATACGGAGCGACGCGCATAAGCGTCAATCCGCAGACTATGAACGATGAAATTCTCGCCGCGATGGACAGACGCCACACCGCAGAGGATGTTATAAGGACTGTGCATGAGGTGAAGAACGAGGGCGGACTTATCATAAACACAGACCTTATTGCAGGGCTTCCGGGCGATAACTTTGAAAGTTTCAGATCGTCTTTGGACCGTGTACTTGCGTTTGAGCCCGAAAACATAACAGTGCACACACTGGCAGTCAAGCGCGGTTCAACTCTTGCGCGAGAAAATTATCTTCTGCCGCAGGATGCCGAAACCGGACGTATGGTAGACTACGCATTGAAGACGGTGACCGCGGGCGGGTATGTTCCGTATTACCTCTATCGACAGAAATATATGTCGGGAAACCTCGAAAATGTGGGATATTCAAAACCGGGTAGGGAAAGTGACTATAATAATTACATAATGGATGAGCTTCATACAATACTCTCCGCGGGAGCGGGCGGTGTGACAAAGCTTATCGACCGTTCCGGTGGCAGGATAGAGCGAATATTCAACCCGAAATATCCATATGAATACAATAATGCAGAAGAGAAGATAAAACAGACAAGCACGGCAATATCAGAATTCTTCGTCGGATAGGAGGAGCGGCTATGGCTCTTGATTTAAAAGAGATAAATGTGCGGATAGAAAAAGACCCGTGCGGATTTGTGCAGGAATGTGAAGAAAACTACGAAAGAATGATTCTTGCATCAGCAAAGAAAATAGCCGGAAGGATAGATAAAAGCCGTGTGGTTCTTCTTTCGGGGCCTTCGGGTTCGGGAAAGACCACGACTGCCTTAAAGCTTGAAAAAGCCCTTGAAAATCTTGGCGTTGGAACTATTCCGGTTTCGCTTGATGACTATTTCAGAACGGTTGATTTCAAGACCGCTCCGAAAGATGAAAAGGGAAATATAGACTATGAATCGCCGGAATGTCTTGACCTTCCGCTTCTCGACAGACACATAAAAGAGATTATAGACGGCGGGGAGGTATACGTTCCAAAATTTGATTTCAAGTCGCAGTCAAGGTCGGATATCACGACTCCGCTGAGACTTTCGAAAAACGAAATAGTCATATTCGAGGGAATTCACGCCCTTAACGATAAAATAACATCTGCCGCAGGAGAGCACGGTATAAAGCTCTATATTTCCGCACGGGAAAATATAATGAAGGACGGAAAGGTGTTTTATAAAGGGACGTGGACGAGGCTTACGAGAAGGCTTGTACGCGACAATCTCTTTCGCGGTGCCGATGCAAACTTCACACTTCCCATATGGGAGAATATCCGGCGCGGTGAGAAGATGTATATTTCGCCGTTTCGCGACCGTGCGGATATCATAATAAACTCAACCCACGGCTATGAGATAAACGTACTTAAAAAGCATCTCAAAGCGGCGGTTACGAGTGTTCCTACCGGTATTCCGCGATATGATGAAATCTGCGAGCTTCTTGAAAATGTAAACGGCTTTTCAGACCTTTCGGATGATTTTGTGCCGAAGGACTCGCTACTTCGTGAATTTATAGGCGGCGGAAGTTTTAAGTATTGATTTAGAAAAGAAAAGAGAGTATAATTTAAAATATGAAAGGTTTAAGGAGGGTTTTAATATGAACGATAGAATCAAAGGTATCTGGGATAAGATAGTTGCAGGTGCAAATGTTGCAGGCGCTTTCGCTTCAAAGACGGCAGAAACAGCGGGTAAGAAAGCAACAGATGTTTTCAACACATCCAAATTAAGCCTTAAAGTTTTTGACCTCAAAACAGATATAGACGTCCTCTACAAAGAGGTAGGGCGTATGATTTATGCTGCCCACACAAACGAAGAGGCTTCTACCGAAGAACTTGACGCAAAGCTTCTTGAAATTGATAAAAAGCTTTCCGAAATAGAAGAAATCAAGGTAGTCATAGAAAACAGCCGCACAACGAAAAAATGCCCTGAATGCGAAAGGGAAAACCCACGTGACAGCGCGTTCTGTGCAGGGTGCGGTACAAGGCTTGATATTTAAAGATGGGCGGCATATAAGCCGCCCAAAAAGTTTATAAGGAAGTTGTTTTTATGGATATACTTTTTAAAAATGCACGAGTCATAACGATGGACGAAGCGACCTCTTATCTTGAAAACGCGTATGTCGCTGTTTCCGGCAGGAAGATAGAATATGTCGGCACGTGCCGTCCTGAGAAAACGCCAAAAAGAGAAATCGATGCACGCGGCAAAGTTATTATGCCGGGAATTGTCAATACGCATACACATATCCCCATGACTCTCTTTCGCGGGCTTTCGGATGATTGTGAGCTTCAGGTATGGCTCACACAGTACATCTGGCCTGCGGAGGACAAGCTCACATCTGACCGCGTAAGGCTCGCAAGCGAGCTTGCCATCGCGGAGATGTTAAGAAGCGGAACAACCTCCTTTTCGGACAGTTATTTCTTTGTTGATGCCATTGCAGATGCAGTTAAAAGCTCCGGCATCCGTGCAAATCTGTCGCGCTCAATCGTGGGAAGCGGCGAAGAGTATGAGGAAATGGCGTCGGTTTCTGAGATGAAAGAGCTTTATAAAAACTATCATATGTTTGATGACGGAAGAATAAAGGTTGATGCGTCAATACACGCCGAATACACATCTGAGACGGAATGCAGAATAAAAACCGCGGCGTTTGCGCGTGAAAACGGTCTTGTTTTGCAGATTCATACATCCGAAACGAAAAAGGAACATAACGACTGTATTGAAAAATACGGAAGAACTCCTACGGCACAGTTTGAGAAGGAAGGCCTTTTTGACGGAGTGACCCCTCTTCTTGCACATTGCTGCCATATAACGGAAGACGATATGGAAATAATCAGAAACAGGGGCGGCTCTGTCGCGCACTGTCCGTACAGCAACTTAAAACTTGCATCGGGAGTTGCGCCGGTTCCTGCAATGATGAAGAAGGGCGTTAACGTAACTCTCGCAACAGACGGTGTTGCAAGCAATAACAACACCGATATGTTTGAGGAAATCAAGCTCTTTGCGACGCTTCACAAGGGGATTTGCGGCGACCCGACGGCAATCGGTGCTTTGAAGGCACTCCGTGCGGCAACGTTAAACGGTGCAGCTGCACAGGGACGCAGTAACCTCGGAAGAATAAAAAAAGGCTTTGAAGCGGATATGATAATGCTTGATTTTGACCGCCCGCACCTTATTCCGTGCCATAATACAATTTCAAATGTCGTCTATTCGGCAAACGGCAGTGATGTCGTTATGACTATGGTTGGAGGAAAAATTCTCTATGAAGACGGGGAATTCAAGACGATAGACATAGAACGTGTAAAGAGTTTGCTGGCATAAGACAAGACCTCTCATCATAAATTCGCAGTATAGAAAAGAAGGTGTGAATTTATATGAGAGTATCAGAAAAACAAAGTTTTCTGCACGGTGCCGCAGTTCTTGCCGTGGCGGGAATTGCCGTTAAGATAATCGGCGCATTCTACAAAATTCCGCTTGGTTCGATTCTGGGCCCTGTGGGTATGGCAAATTTTTCGGTCGCGTATAACATTTATGCGCTTCTGTTTGTTCTCTCAACTGCCGGTGTTCCGGTTGCGGTTTCAAAGCTCGTGGCTGAAAGCCTTGCCTGTGGCAGGGTGAGCGAGGTCTGTAAAATTTACAGGGTTTCCTATCTTGCATTTGTTTCGGTCGGTGCGGCAGGATTTGTTCTGATGTTTGTCTTTGCAAAGCCGATTGCAACAATAATGGGAAATGCGGATGCTGCGGCAGCAATCCGCGCAATTTCTCCCGCTGTTTTGTTTGTCTCAATGTCTGCGATAAACCGCGGATATTTTCAGGGACAATCCAATATGTATCCGACTGCGATTTCTGAGGTGGCGGAAGCTTCGGGAAAGCTTGTTTTCGGAATAGGAGCTGCGTGGTATCTGAAAACACGGGGTTTTTCCGACGGTATGGTTTCAGCCGGCGCCGTCTGCGGCGTTTCTGCGGGTGCGCTTCTTTCGGCACTGTATTTTGCAGCAAAAAGGGATAACGGAGAACAAAGCAGAAACACCCGGACACAGAGCTTTCCGGAAATTCTTTTAAAGCTTATAAAGCTTTCCGTGCCGATAACGCTTGGTGCGGCTGTAATAAGCCTTACGAATGTTATAGATTCCGCGCTCGTTATGAATTTGCTGGGAGAAAGGCTTTTTTCAAGGGAGCGCGCAAAATGGCTTTTTGGGGCATATAACTATGCGACAACACTCTTTAATCTTCCTTCTGCGCTTGTCGCAACACTTTCCGCATCTCTTATACCTACGCTTTCGGGCGCTCTTGCAAAGCGGGAATTCACATCACTTTCAAAGGGTGTGAATACGGGTATAAAGCTTGCGATGATGCTTGCCGTGCCTGCATCTTTTGGTATGTCATATCTCTCGGAGGGCATCATAGAGCTTTTGTACGGCGGTGGGATAGATGCAGAATGTATAGCGGTGTCGGGAAAGCTTCTCGCCATCGTTTCGGCGGCGATAGCGCCGCTCTGCCTTGTAACTGTCACAAGCTCTGTTCATCAGGCAATGGGGAGCGCGGACATCCCCGTGAAAGCGATGCTTTGCGGCTGTGTTGTCAAAATAATTTCCAACCTTGTCCTTGTGTCAGATTCAGACATAAACATATACGGAGCGGCGTGGAGTACGGTTCTGTGCTATTTTACAATAGCTGTGTTCAACGTTTCTTCACTTAAAAAATATTCTTTTATAAAACTGAAAAAATCCGATGTTTTTCTTGCACCGCTCTTTCTTGGGATTGTAACTTTTTGCGCGGCAACAGTAGCAAAAAAATGCGCATTTTCTGTTTTTGATAGCAAAATCACCACTGTTCTGGCAGTCGCTTCCGGTGCCGCGGCGTGTGTCGCGTGTGCTTTCTTGACCGGCATTGCCGCAAAAGATGATTTCAAGGTTACTTTTAAGCGAAAAAAAGTATCTAAATTTTTAAATAATGATTGAAAAATTTAGATATTTTAAAAAAATACTTGCAGGAGAACGATAAATATGGTAAATTTTTTAAGTAAGGATAAATATGTTTTTGAAGACCTCATTGAAATAACAAAGATTCTCCGCTCTGACGGGGGCTGTCCGTGGGACAGGGAACAGACACATAAAAGTGTGAGAATGAACTTTGTCGAAGAGGTTTTTGAAGCTTGCGAAGCGATAGACAATGACAACCCGGAGCTTCTTCTTGAAGAGCTTGGGGATGTTTTGGCGCAGGTGGTTTTTCACGCCCAGATAGAAAACGAAATCGGCAGGTTTGACATAAACGATGTGGCAGACGGTGTCTGCAAGAAGTTTATCGAGCGTCACCCGCATGTTTTCGGAGAGGTATCTGCCGAAACTTCCGACGAGGTTTTAAAAAACTGGGATGAAATCAAACGGCGCGAGAAAAAACAGACGACACATTTCTCTGCGATGGATTCCGTTGCCCGGAGTCTTCCGGCACTTATGCGTGCAGAAAAGCTTCAGAGCAAAGCAAAGAAGGCAGGACTTCCCCAGAAGAATGTTTTGAGCCTTTCTGAGCTTATAGAAGAAGAACTCTCTAAGGGAGAGGAGATGAACATCGGAAATGTTCTCTTCCTCGCAGTTTCGCTTGCAAGAAGGCTTGGAGTCAATCCCGAGCAGGAGCTTGATTTGAGAAACGAAGAGTTTCTTCACAATTTCAAAAAGCTTGAAAACGAAAAGGGAGAGCTGTCACAGCTCCTTTCCGAAAATCAGGACAAGCTTTAAAAACATTTGCTAAAACGGCTGGGGATAAACCGCCTTTTAGATAAAAACAAAATAGGAGGCAAAACAGATGAACAAGACAGAATTGGTAAATGCAGTTGCTGATAAGGCAGGATTTTCCAAGAAGGATGCTGAGAAGGTAATCAATGCTACAATTGATGCTATCACAGCAGCTCTTAAAGCAGGCGATAAGGTTCAGCTCGTTGGTTTTGGTGCATTTGAGGTTAAGTCCCGTGCAGCACGTCAGGGCAGAAATCCGCGCACAAAGGAAACTATCACAATTCCTGCATCAAAGAGCCCTGTTTTCAAGGCTGGTAAGGCACTTAAAGACGCTGTTTCCAAGTAATTAAAACTTTTACAGCATTGTGTTCGGGGCGGGGATATTCTTCGCCCCGAAATACAGACCAAATATTCCCAAACGAAGGATAAAAATGAGAATAGACAAGTATCTCAAAGTTTCAAGACTTATTAAAAGAAGGACGGTCGCAAACGAAGCGTGCGACAATGGCAGAGTCTCGGTAAACGGAAAGCCGGTGAAAGCATCATACGATGTTAAGGTTTCCGATGTTATTGAGATTTCTTTTGCTACTCGTACACTTAAAATACGTGTGCTTGCCGTCTCTGAACATATCACCAAGGATGAGGCGCACACTATGTATGAAGAAGTGCGCTGATTTTTATATTTAAATTTGCGAATAAACTGTTGGTGCATCCAATATAATTAAGCAGAATGTTATGGAGGTGCACTTATGCAGATTGAAGATAAAAATATGCTGCGGGACGTTCCGCAGAACATAATAATAGAAAACCGTTCCAGAATGTCAGTTTCGGGTGTTTCGGATGTCGAAAACTTCGATGAAAACACGGTCGTGCTTTATACAACGCGCGGTCTTCTGACCGTCCGCGGCGTGGGGCTTCACATAGAACGGTTGAGTCTGGAGTCCGGTGAACTTGCCGTGGAGGGGACGATCGACGGGATAGAATACAGTGCAGAAGCAGAGACGGGCGGGTTCTGGTCCCGCTTGTTCCGCTAGGCGGTGTCTGCCGTGCTCAATTCAGTGTCTTCACAAACGGTTGAGTTTTTATACTCGGCGCTCCTCGGTGTTTCTCTCGCTGCAATGTTCGACATATTCCGTGTTCTTCGTGTATATGCTCCGAAGAAAAAGCTATATACAGCCTTTCTTGATATAGCCTTCTGGGCACTTGCAACAGTCGGGCTTTTTGCCTTTGTTCTAACGGTTTCGGCAGGGCGGATGCGATGGTATGTCTTGTTCGGCACATTCTGCGGAAGCTTTGTTTATATGTCAGCATTAAGCGATATTGTTTTTAAGATTATGCTCTCGGTCGTTAGACTTATACAAAAGTTATTGAACCTTCTCACACGTCCGCTGTATCTCTTTCTGAGGTGGGGCTGGGGGATAATTAAAAAAACAGGAAGAAAAACGGAAGCCGGCATACGGACCGGCATTAAGAAACGAAAACAAAAGAAAGGAAGGGCCGGTAAAGATGGCGGCAAGAAAAAGAAAGAAGCGGAAAGGTTTATTGCCTAAGCTCATCCTTGCTGTATTTGTTATATATGCAACCGGTGTTCTGATTTCCAATCAGGTAAAAATCAACAGGCTTGAAAGCAGCACAGCTGAGCTTGATGAGCTTATAGCGACAGAGGAAATAAAAAAGGCGCAGCTTGAGCAGGCGCTTTCTGACGAGATAGATGACGACTATGTAACAAAAGAGGCACAGAGCCAGGGCTACGCCGCGCCAAATGAGCGCGTTTTTGTAGATGTTTCGGGAAGCTGATACGCTTTCTAAAAATACAAAGGAGGAAACAGCAGAGTATGGGACTCGAAGTAGGGGCCGTTTGTATGGGGAAGGTCACGTCAATTACGAAATATGGTGCGTTTGTTGCACTTGAAGAGGGAAAGAGCGGTATGGTACATATATCCGAAATATCCCACACATACGTAAATGACATAAACGACCACTTGCAGACAGGGCAGGAGGTAAAGGTAAAAATAATAGGAATTGACGAAAACGGAAGGATAAGCCTGTCTGTCAGAAAGGCCGAACCCAAGCCGGAGCAACGTCCGCAGCAGAATTTTGCGCCACGTCCTGCACCCGCAAAGCAGCCTGTTGAGTTGTCTTTTGAAGACAAGTTAAAGCAGTTTATGCAAGACAGCGACAGCAAGATATCCGGAATAAAGCAATATTCCGAGCGTCGCACGAATACGCGCCGCGCCCGAAGATAAAAAATGAAAGCCGAGGCAAACTATAATAATTTGCTTCGGCTTTTTTGCATTTTTAAATGTTTTTCCAAATATACTTTAAAGAGAAGTATATTCGGAGGTTTAACGTAAGATGCGAAAACGAGGAATGTCGGGTCTTGCCGTTGTGTTTTTCGGCGCGGCAATAGTGATAAAGCTTTTTTCAGCCGATGGCGGAGTGTCGGGCGACATAAAAAACGCGATCAGGACCGTTGCGCAGGACGAACGGTTTGTGGGGTACGCAGTGGCAGGGGAAACACAGCTTTTTGAAAATGACTCAAAGGAAGAGCTTATAACCTTTTTTGCGCGTGAAACTGCCATCAGACCGTCGGAAGAAGAGCCTGTGCGCGAAGCGCTTACCGTCTGGGAATACACACCCGGCGGAGAGAAAAAGGAGAAAATATATCCGATTGAAAATATTACGATAAGCCCGAAATCTCCGGAAGGTTATGTGAAATATAATAACATCTGGGTCAAAAACGACAGCACCAAGGGGATTGACCTTAAATGGCTGCTTTCTGCAAAGCTTCCGTTTAAGCTTATAGGGAAGGGACCCCATGTCCTGATTGTTCATACACACGCAAGCGAAAGCTATTTCCCGCAAGGAAAGGATACATATGCTCTGACGGATGTTGAAAGGACTGGCGATAAAAATTACAATGTCATCCGTGTGGGTGACGAGCTTGAAAAGACGCTTCTTGATTGCGGCATTTCTGTACTTCACGACCGCAATATCTATGACAGCCCGTCGTATAACGGGTCATATACGCGGACTCTTGATGCGATAGGTCAGGCGATAAAGAAAAACCCGTCAATCAAGGTTGTGATAGATGTTCACCGCGATGCGATGACCACGGACGAGGGAGTAAAATACCGCACAGTTGCAAACATAAACGGAGAGCAGATGGCGCAGATGATGCTTGTTATGTCAACGGGCGAGAGCGGGCTTCCTCATCCGGACTGGGCGGAGAATTTAAAGCTTGCGGTAAAGCTTCAGAACGCTATGGCAAATAAATACCCAAACCTTATGCGGCCGATAAATCTTCGCAAAGAGCGATTTAATATGCATGCAACGAAAGGGTCAATGCTCGTCGAGGTGGGAACGAGCGCAAACGCACTTTCCGAGGCGCTTGCTTCCGTTCGTCTTCTTGGGTGCGAACTTGCAGAAATACTGAAAACCGCAAAATAAAACGAGACATAAAAAGAGTCCTGAACTTATTGAGTTCAGGACTCTGAATTTACTTTCCAACGCAGAAGCGGCTGAAAATTTCAGATATTATAACATCCTGTGCGCAATTACCGGTTATCTCTCCGAGAATGTTTATCGCGTTTTCGATGTCGGTTACGCAAAGGTCCGGATATGTGCCGTTTTTAAAACCCTCTGCCGCTGAAACTATCGCATCGTGTGCCCTCATGAGAGTTGACGCATGGCGCGGGTTTGTTACGGTTCTTCCGTCGCACGGAATATCAGAAGCGCCCACGGTTTTGCATATAAGCGCGAGAAGCTCGTCCGTGCCCTTGTTTTCCTTGGCTGAGAGAACAACGGTGGGCAGTGGAGAAAAGTTGTCAGCAGAGAGAACACAGCCGAGGTCGTTTTTGTTGATTACGCATATGGAACGCTTTTTTTCTGCGATTGAGAGAATCTCTCTGTCGTAGCTATCAAGTGGCACGGAACCGTCAAAAACGGCTATAACAAGGTCTGACGAATCTATCGCGCGGCGGCTTCGTTCTATTCCGAGACGCTCCGGCTCGCCTTCCGCCTCGCGAAGTCCTGCCGTGTCGATAAGGTGAAGTGTCAGCGAATTTATAGAAAAGGACTCCTCAACCGTATCTCGTGTTGTGCCTTCGATATCGGTAACAATACTTCTGTCAGTGCCGAGGATGGCGTTTAACAGTGATGATTTACCAACGTTCGGTCGGCCTACGAGAGCAACCTTGACGCCGTCGCGGAGAAGCTTTCCGCGCTCGTATGTTCCCGAGAGCCCCTTTGCCTTTTGTGCACAGAGCGCAAGACTTTTACAAAGCTCATCGCGTTCGGTCTCGGGAATATCGTCATCGGGATAGTCTACATAAGCATAGAACTCGGCGGCGATGGCAGTCAGTGAATCTGAAATCGAAGATATCTCGCGTCCCATCGCACCGTTCATCTGCTCTGCTGCATTTTTTGCGGCAAGCTCGCAATCGGAATCTATAAGGTCGATAATCGCCTCTGCCTGGGTAAGGTCAATTTTTCCGTTTAAAAAGGCACGCTCTGAAAACTCGCCCGGCTTTGCGGGGTGTGCGCCCGCCTTGAAAAGAGAGGAGAGCACGGCGGAGAGCACAGCGGTAGAGCCGTGACAGAAAAACTCAACGGAATCTTCCCCGGTAAAGCTTTTCGGACCTTTGAAATATACCGCCATCCCAAAATCGAGGGTATCCCCCGTTTGTGAGAGAAATTTCCCCGTGACCATTTCGCGCGGGCTTTGTGAAAGCCTTCCGCAAAAGACACGCTCTGCAACAGAAAGCGCATCGTCACCGGATATCCTTATTATTCCAAGCGCACTTTTCATCGGCGCCGTTGAAATTGCAGCGATAGTCTGAGCCATTTTTAACACCTCTTAAAGGTATTGTATCATAAGTTTCTGAAAATTTAAAGAAAAACAGGCGGTCAATCAAAAGATTAACCGCCCCGTAATTATTTTTTTATAAACGTTTTCTCGATTTCTTTAAGCTTTTCGTCTATTTTGTCAAGTGCTGAGGAAAATTTCTGAAGTTCCTCTTCGCTTAACGAGTCGCGGTCACGCGAGACGCGTGACGCAATTTCAGTAAGCTCAATGCCCATGCTTACAAAATTACTCATATCGGTTGAATTCTGCTCAAAGGAGACAGAGGACGAAAGAGAAGAGTAAAAGTTTGCAATCTCCGAGTATTTATCAAGAAGCTTTTCACTTGCTGTTTTTCCGCAAGCGGAAAAGAGCGTGAGGGAAAGTGCGACGAGAAGCACAAGTGCAATAATCCTTTTCATTTTATAATACCTCGCTTATTCGATTGTAACCTTTTTCATAATAACAGGCTTTAAGGGTTTGTCGGAAAAGTCTGTATCAGAGGCCGCGATTTCGTCAACAACTTCAATGCCCTCAATGACGTGTCCGAATGCGGCGTAATTGCCGTCGAGGTGCGGGGAATCCTTATGCATAATGAAGAACTGGCTTCCTGCGGAGTTGGGCATCATTGAACGCGCCATGGAAATAACGCCGCGCGTGTGCTTTATCGGGTTGTCAATTCCGTTTGCACGGAATTCGCCCTTGATTGTGTGGCCCGGGCCGCCTGTACCTGTGCCGAGAGGGCAACCGCCCTGAATCATAAAGCCGGAAATAACGCGGTGGAAGGTAAGACCGTCGTAGAAACCTTCGCCCACAAGCTTTTCAAAATTCTCACAGGTTATGGGTGCTGCGTTTTTATCAAGCTCAATCTTAATCTTTTTGCCGTTTTCCATTTCAATAACTATCATATAATAATCCTCCGTGGTTTTTTGTCATAGATTATTATACATCTTTTTTTGAAAATGTCAATTTGCAAGGCAGATATAAAGGTTTAAATATCCCGCAAAAAGAAGCCAGATCAGATAAGGGCTCTGAAGAAGTCCCGCGAGCTTATCAATTCTCCAAAATTTTAGTGTCATAAGCGCGACTATTGCGATAAGAAGGACGAGCCACACAAAGGCAAAGCAGAATGCGCGCATATTAAAGAAAATTATGCTCCAGAAAAAGTTTACGAACAGATTTATTCCGAAAACGCGGATAGCATCGGAATCCGGCTCACGAAGATAAACTCTTGCAGCACCGACACCCATAAGAATGAAGAGGATGGTCCAGACTGTCGGAAAAACAATTGCAGGGGGAGAAAGCGGCGGCTTGTTGATGACCTCAAAGACATCCATGCTGTTTTGTGTAAGAAGAGCGGATAGTCCTCCGACGGCGAGAGAAATAAGGATAAAAGTGATGTAGGTTCTTGTTTTTTTACTCATAATATCAGCCTCCGAAATAAGTTTACGCGCAGAATGTGAAAATATTCCAAAGAAAAAGACGCCGTATGCCTTTCAGGCATTCAGCGTCTTTATAATATAATCGAGATACAGCGAAAGTATGTCGATGTCGTGCGTTTTATACAGCATACGCGCACCCACGACGTCTTCGATTTCATTTATGACGGGTTTTCCCTCGTGATACATAATATCAATTCCGCAAAGACCAAAATCAAAAAGAGTGCAGACTTTGTGTATGAGAGCGGTTTCTTCGTCTGTCAGTACGGCTTTTGCTACCGTGCCACCGAGCGAAAAATTGCTGCGGAAATCGTCCTTTGCGGTTCGGAGAACGGCCGCGACGGGTTCGTTTGCGATAACGTAAACACGCATATCGCGTCCTGCTTCCGTTGCGAGGGGCTGAATGACATATTCGTCCGGCAAAATAGCCTCTCGCGCTTTTTTGTAATCCTCATCGTTTTCGATGAGGCGGACGTTCTTTCCGCCGTGACCCGAGCAAGGTTTTATGACTTTCGGATACTCTGTAATTTCCGGAGGCACATCCGTCGCCTTTGCTGAAATCCAGGGAATTACCGGTATGCCGTTTTTGTGGAGATATTCATAAGTTCTTGCTTTGTTGTTGCATATTGAAGAAACATGGAAGTTGTTGAATGTGCGGATGTTTCTGTCTTCTAAAAGCTTTGTTATGTCCGGGCGCATTGCACGAACTATTGCAAAATCGGGGTTCTCCGCGGGCAAGGGCTCTTCGTCGCATATGATAAGCGAAAAGTCAATCCCGCGCTCGCGCCCGTAGCGCATATGCATAGCTATAAAGTCATTATTGCGCTCTTTTCCTTCTCTCTCGTAAATAAGCCAAGCCTTCAAGATAAAATCACCTGCATTTGTCGGTTATATGCTGTGCTATGAGATCTGCAAGGTCAACGCCTGTGCAGTCGTATGTGCTTTTAAAATGTGCATTTGAGTTAACCTCGCATATGAGCGGGCCGTCTTCACCAAAGAGAATGTCAATACCTGCAAAATCAAGCCTGAGTCGCTCCGTTGCCGCAAGTGCAAGTTCACATTCTGCATCAGTGGGGGAATACGGCAGAGTGCTTCCGCCGAGGGTAACATTGCTTCGGAAATCTCCGCATTTACTCTCACGGAGCATCGCGGCGCAAACCTTACCGCCGACTACATTTATGCGGATGTCGCGCCCGAAGCTCGTTTTTACAAGCTCCTGAAAAAGAAGCGGTGAGCGCTCGTGCTGCTTTATTATGTCGCGAAGCTCCGCCATATCGTGTGCAAGATATACCTGCGCACCGAAAGAGCCGAAAGATTCCTTCACGACAAGCGGGAAGCCAAGGAGAGAAGTTACTTTGTCAAGGAAAGAAAGGTCTGAAAAGCCGATGTTCGGAAAGGTTTTCGGAGCAATGACGGTTTTTGGCATCGGAAGCCCTTTCAGTGCAAGGTGCATCTTCGCCTTGTCATCGCATTTTTCAATAGCATCTGCGCTGTTGAAAACGGGAACACCGGTTTCTTCTATCGCCCGAGCAAGGAGGATATCCTTATCCCAGAAAAGAACGAAACCGGGCTTTTCGGGAAACGGGATTTCCTCACTGACGGGATGCGCAAGGGAAGCATTTGTGCAGAGTAGGAGCCTTGCGCCGTGGGCATCAAATCCTTTTGAAAGGCGGGAGTAAATATCGGAAAATTTTCCGTTTTTTAAAAATTCGTTGACAACAAGTATACCTGTCATGGTCTAGCACCACAACGCCCAGACGAGGATATAACCTGCAAGAACTGCACAGAGTGTGAAAGGAATACCGATTCTGAAAAAGTCGCGGTTTTTGACTTCATATCCCGCATTTCGCAAAATGCCGATACCTGTAATGTTTGCAGATGCGCCGATGGGAGTGAGGTTTCCGCCGAGTGTTGCGCCGACAAGAAGTCCGAAAGCCAGAAGGTGAGGCTCGCAGCCTATCTGAGGTGCGATGCTTGCAACAACGGGGAGCATTGCCGCAACGTAGGGTATATTATCAATAAACGCGGAGAGAAGAACCGATGCCCATACTATAAGAGTGTATATTACAAACGGATTGCCACCGCCTATTTTTACAAAGAATTCGCTGATTGCCTTTATAACACCAAGCTCTTCGATACCTGCGATGACAACGAAAAGACCTGCGAGGAGACCGAGTGTATAAAAGTCAATTTCTTTGAAAACTTCTTTGAAAATCCCACGGTTCTTTTTGAGAATGAGCTCGCGGAAAATGCCTATAAACATAAGTGCTACGCAGATATATCCGTTTGTTTCCGCGGGTTTGAGCTCTGCCGGGATAAACGATGCGATGATGAGAAGAACGATTGTGCCGACGAGAAGAACCGTAGGGAAGAAATCCTTCACCTCTGTCTTTGTGGAAACGGAAATCGGTGCGGTTTCCTTCCTGAAAAGGAAGAGGAGGATGCAGGCGGAGGCAAGTGCGCCTACCTGGACAACCCAGAAAAGACCGGGACGGCCTGCATACCAGAAGAAGTCTAAAAAGTTCATTTCAAGCTCGCCTGCAAGCATAATCGAGGTTGTGTCACCCACGAGCGTTGCCGCGCCCTGGAGGTTTGAGGAAACAGCGATTGAAATGATAATCGGAACAGGGGATATTTTGAGCTTCTTTGCAATGTCGAGTGCAACGGGGGCAATCATAAGAACGGTTGCCACATTATCGACAAAAGCAGAAACTATACCTGTAAAAAGAGCAAGACAAACGATAGCCCATTTTACATTCGGAACCTTTTCGATGATGAAATCGGAAAGTCTGTCGGGCATTTTGGACTGGATGAAAAGATAAACCGTGCCCATCGTGCCGGCAATCATCATAAGAACGTTCCAGTCGATGGCATAGAAGACCTCGGGAAGACTGAATTTTGCGATGATTGCAAAAACAACAGCTGCGGCTATCGCTATGTACGGACGGAACTTCTGGAATGAAAGCAGAAGAACATAGGTGATTGCAAAAATTATAAGTGCGGGAAGCATAGTGAAACAACTCCTTAAAAAATTAATTACTTATCTATTATTATTTGAAAAAGCGCATTTAAGCGGTCATATCTTCCGAGAAGAAAAAGGTAACCCCAGAGCGCTTCGAATGCGGTCGCTGTGTGGTATGTTGCAGGGTCGGAATGCTTGGGGATTGTGTTGACTTTTGCATTTCTCCCGCGGAGAAAAACTGCGTTTTCTTCATCCGTGAGATGTGAAAGAATTTTTTCTGCGGCTTCCTTCTGTGCTTTTGCGGAAACGGACATGACCGTGCTTTTGTGAAGCTCGCCCGCCTTTCTTATTCCGCGTTTGCAGAGGTTGCTGCGCACCATCAGCTCAAACGCGGCATCGCCTATATGTGCGAGAGCGGTGGCACTCATTTCAAAAATTTCCTCTTTTGAAAGGGTTGAATGTAAAAAGTCCTGCATACTGTCTCCTCTATAAAAAATATACATAACAATTCTATGTCAGAATAATAAAAAAGTCAATCCATATAATAGGAGAAAGACAAAAAAGATTTAACCGGAAAAAGTTGAAATTTAAGGTAAAATATGCTATACTAGCAAAGATACTGAAAATTACCAAGGCGGTGATGAAATGGCAAAATTTGCCGTCAATGAAATTATATTTTGTGAGGGTAAAGCGGCAGAGGTGATTGCGAAAGCTGAGGCTTTGGCAAAGGAGATTGTCTCTGATGCTGAAAAGACGGGCCGTGCTCTCGTTCTTGAAACGGAAGCGGCAATGCACAAAAAAGCACGCGAACTTCTCGACACGGCAGAAGGTGAGAATGAAGCAGTTCTTTCAGAAAACCTTTCAAAACAGGCTGATGATGCTGAAAAGCTTGCTACTCTTGCCGGAGGAAGAATGGAAGAGGCTGCAACACTCATTGCGGAAAGGGTCGTGAAAGGATAATGTCAATTGTCAGAATGAAGCGGGTAAAGCTTCTTGCAATGGCAGAGGACAGAGAAAAGCTTATGCGGCTGCTTGGTCGCATAGGAGCGGTTGAGCTTTCCGAGACCGCGGCTGAGGAGGAAACTTCCCAACCGGTCAGCACGGAAGCCGACGGGCTTTCGGAAAAACTCTCTGCCATCCTTTCGGCAGAAAGTCTTGCAAGAAAATACTCGAAACTGAAAAAGGGGATGTTTTCTCCACGGGTGCAGATTACGGAAAAGCAGCTCTTTTCGTCTGAGCTTTTAGAGTCTGCGCTTTCGGAAGCGGAGCGCATAAACGAAAATGCGGCAGAACTTACCTCCCTTCAGGAACGCCGTTCAAAGCTTATGGCGCTTTCGGAAACATTTACTCCGTGGAAAGAGCTTGAGCTTCCGCTCGATACGCCGCAGGGAAAAGCGTTTGAAACATTTCTCTGTACCGTACCGGCAGCCGTTGAGCTTCCGGAAATAGCCGCAAAAGCCGTGGCGGTTGACGGATGCGCCGAGATATACGAGGTTTCGGCTGACCGCGAGCTTCACTACCTGTTCTGTGTCTGCCACAGAGCTTCGGGAGAAGCAGTGAGAGACTCGCTCAAAGAGCTTTCTGCCGCTATTGTAAGATTTGGCGGAATACAAAAAACTGCAAAAGAAAAGATACAGGAAATATCAGATGAAATTTCAGGTATCGAAAAAGAGATAAAAAAAGCAGAAGAAGGCCTTGCGGTAACTCCGGAGGTGTATGACCTTCTTCTCTCGGCGCAGGATGCGCTCTCGACCTCGCTTTCGTGCGAACGCGAATCCGAAAAGGGAATTGCAACATCCCGCGCGTTCTATATCGAGGGGTGGTTCCCCGAGAGAGAGGAAAAGATGCTTGCCGAGGTTTTTGAGACGGGAAAGGTTGCGTATGAGTTTTCCGACCCCGAAGAGGGAGATGAGCCGCCGACACTCACTTATAATTCGCGCCTTATAGCTCCGTTTGAGGTTGTTACGAATATGTACAGCGCACCGGCATATCGCGGAATTGACCCGAACCCCACAATGGCGCCGTTCTTTGCACTGTTCTTCGGAATAATGCTTTCGGATGCAGGCTACGGACTTCTCTTGATGCTTGCAGGCATATTTGCTCTTGCAAAGCTCAAACCGCGCGGAGGCTTCCGCCAGTTTATGCAACTTGCAATAATCTGCGGAATTTCAACGGTTATATGGGGCGCTTTGTTCGGCGGATTTTTCAGAGATGCGATACCGTCGGTCTATAAGCTCTTTACAGGTAAGACGTTGCCGTTTGACCTCGCGCTCTGGTTCAATCCTACGGAAGACCCGATGACAATGCTTATCTTCTCGCTGGTACTCGGCGGTGTTCAGATAGTTGCGGGTATGGCAGTGAAGGCATATATGATGATACGCGACGGCGAGGTCTGGGCTGCGATATTTGACATAGGCTTCTGGTGGGTTGCGTTTGCAGGCGCAATAACCTGTATATTTAATTCAACGGTCGGTCTTTATATACTCGGCGCGGGAGCGCTCGGTCTTATACTGACTCAGGGCAGAGCGAAAAAGAATATTATTATGAAATTTTTCAGCGGACTGTTGAGTCTGTATGACGTAACGGGATATTTCTCCGATATTCTTTCATATTCAAGACTTCTTGCGCTCTCTCTTTCAACAGCTGTTGTTGCAACTGTTATTAACACAATGGGTATGCTTACGGGACCGATAGGTTTCTTTATCGTGTTCTTAATCGGCCATGTGTTCAATATAGCAATAAATCTCGTAGGCTCGTTCGTTCACTCGGCACGACTTCAATATGTTGAGTATTTCGGAAAGTTCTACGAGAGCGGCGGAAGGCCTTTTGCACCGCTTGCAATAAAAACAAAAAACATTGACATCATCAAGGAGGAAAATTAAAATGGAAATTTACGGAACAATTCTTGCACTTTTGGGTGCGGCACTTGCAACATTCTTACCCGGAATGGGCTCTTCAAAAGGCGTTGGTATAGTTGGTGAGGCAGCCTCGGGCGTTGTTGCAGAGGACCCGTCAAAGTTCGGTCAGACGCTTCTTTTGCAGGCACTCCCCGCAACACAGGGTATCTACGGTCTTCTTATCGGCTTCCTTGTTCTTCTCAAAGTCGGTTTTGTAGGTGGAGATGCACAGATTGAATTGACATATGTAAACGGCTTTTATATCCTGCTTTCCTGCCTCCCGATCGCATTCGTAGGCTACTATTCCGCAATTCGTCAGGGCAGGGTTGCCGCGGCAGGTATCGGCGTTGTTGCAAAGCGTCCGGAAGAGGTTTCAAAGGCTATGATCTACGCAGCTATGGTTGAAACATACGCTGTTCTTGCTCTTCTCGTTTCATTCCTTATGCTTAACGGCATTAAATAAGGCGGTTTTGCAATATGAACGGTATTGAAAACATTAAAAAGCGCATCACGGAGGATGCAGAGAGCAAAGCTTCAGTGATTTTGGAAGAGGCAAAGCAGAAGGCAGCGGAGATTTCGGCAGGATATAAAGAAAAGTGCGATAAAATCATATCCGACGAAACTGCACGTGCCGAAAAAGCGGTGCAGGAGAGGCGTGACCGGCTTGCGGGAAGCGCTGCGCTTGAATCCAAAAAAGCTCTTCTTGCAAAAAAACAGGAGCTTATTTCAGAAGCTTTTTCACTTGCAGAGAAAAAGCTTTCAGCGCTCTCGGGAGATGAGCTTGCCTCTGTTCTTGCATCTCTCGCACTCTCTGCGGCAGACGGAAAGCCGGGAGAAATTATTCTCTCAAAATCCGTGCGTGAAGAGCTTTCCGACAAGATATCCGAAAAGGTTTCGGAAAACAAGGGCTTGAAGATTTCTGACGAAGTGCGCGAAATTTCCGGCGGCCTTATACTGAAATCAGGCACAACCGAGGTAAATTGCACGTTTGAAGCGCTCGTCGCCGAAAAACGCGATGAAATGAGCCGTGAAATCGCGGATATACTCTTTTCGTAAAAAGCTATTTTGCCGCGCTGTGCGGTAAGCGGAGGTCTTTTGTTGATGAAGATTCGTGACACAGATTATTTATATGCAACCATGCGCGTACGTGCCAACGAGAAAAGTCTTTTAAACTCGTCGCAAATTTCGCGTATGGTATCTGCAAAAACACCTGAGGAGGCCGCTAAAATACTTTCCGAAGCAGGATATTCCGATGTTTCGCTAAACAGCCTTTCAGATATATTTGCGGCTGTCACAAAGATGCAGGCGGAGGCATATGAGCTTGTCGGTGAAGTTCTGGACAACGCATTTTTGAGGGACGTGTTTTTGCTTAAATATGATTTCCATAACATAAAAGTTGCCGTAAAGGCACGTCTTACGGGCGAAGATCCGACAAGGCTTATGTCTGATTTTTCAATCATCCCGAAGGATGAGCTTTTAAATGCCGTCAGGACCGGAGATATGAGCGCTCTTCCCGAAAAGATGTCGGAGGCGATAAAGCTTTCAGAAGAGAAGCTTTCTCATACGGGTAACGCGCAGATGGCAGACTTTGTTCTCGATGCGGCGTGCTTTGATATGATGCGTGACGCTGCGATAAAATCCGGAAGTGAGTTTCTCGTTGGTTATGTAAAGCTTATGTGCGATGTTGCAAATCTTCGCACGGCTGTACGGGTAAGGCGGCAGAAAAGCGAGCTTGGCGTATTAAAGAGCGCCTTTGTTCCCGGTGGCGAGACAGATGCCGAAACACTCTATGCAGATGACTTGAAAGAGGTGTTTTTCGGAACACTTCTCCAACCCGCAGCGAGCCTTGCGGATGCGGTGATTGACGGGAAAAGCGGGTTTACGGAGTTTGAGCGCGAGCTTGACAGCGCACTTGTGTATTATATGCAGAGCGCAAAATACGTTGCTTTTGACGAACGCCCCATCGTTGCATATCTTGCGGCGAAAGAAACAGAGGCACAGGCTGTGCGGATAATTATGGCAGGGAAATTTGAAAACCTCTCTCCCGACCAAATACAGAGCAGATTGAGAGGAATAAAAAATGGCTAAAAAAATCGCAGTTTTAGGTGACCGCGAAAGCGTTCTGGGATATCGCACACTCGGTTTTGTGTGCAGATGTGCGTCTGATGCGGAGAGCGCAGAACGGGAGCTCAAAGCGCTTGCAAAGGAAGATTTTGCGGTTATTTATATCACAGAACAGCTTGCGTGTCTTATTCCTGACACAATAGCCGGGTATAAGGATTGCCCGCTTCCGGCGATAATACTTATCCCCGGGAAAGAGGGAAGCCTCGGAATAGGAATGAAGGGCGTGCACGACGCAGTAGAACGTGCTGTCGGCGCAGATATTTTAGGTTAAAGGATTTGATGGACATATGACAAGCGGAAAGATTATTAAAGTTTCCGGTCCGCTCATTGTGGCGGAGGGGATGGCCCATGCGAATATGTTTGATGTTGTTCGCGTAGGTGAGGATAAGCTTATTGGCGAAATAATCGAGATGCGCGGAGACCGCGCATCAATTCAGGTATACGAAGAAACGGCAGGCGTAAAGTTTGGTGACGAGGTTATCACAACGGGAGCACCGCTCTCTGTTGAGCTTGCGCCGGGTCTTATTGAAAATATTTACGACGGAATCCAGCGTCCGCTCGAAAAAATCCGCGAGATTGCAGGAAGCAACATAAACCGCGGAATTGACGTCAAGAGCGTTGACCGTGACCGCGTGTGGGATTTTGCTCCGTCCAAAAAGGTTGGAGATAAGGTTACATCCGGCGATATTCTCGGCACTGTGCCGGAGACTGTCATTGTTGAACACCGCGTTATGGTTCCGCACGGAATTTCCGGCGAGATTGTCGAAATTTCGGAAGGCTCGTTCAGAGTTGAAGATACCATCTGTAAAATTAAAAAGGAAAACGGAGAAACAGTTTCTGTTTCAATGCTCCAGAAGTGGCCTGTCCGTGTAGGACGCCCGTATAAGGAGAAAATGCCGCCGGATGTGCCGATGATTACCGGACAGCGCGTTATAGACACAATGTTTCCGATTGCAAAGGGCGGCGCGGCAGCAGTTCCCGGTCCGTTCGGAAGCGGAAAGACAGTTGTTCAGCACCAGCTTGCAAAGTGGTCTGACGTTGATATTGTTGTATATATCGGCTGCGGCGAGCGCGGAAACGAAATGACAGATGTTCTCCGCGAATTCCCCGAGCTTCTTGACCCGAAAACGGGCGAGTCTCTTATGAAGAGGACGGTGCTTATCGCAAATACTTCCGATATGCCTGTTGCGGCGCGTGAAGCATCAATATACACAGGCATTACAATTGCCGAGTATTACAGAGATATGGGTTATGACGTTGCAGTTATCGCCGACTCGACTTCGCGTTGGGCAGAGGCTCTCCGTGAGATGTCAGGCCGACTTGAAGAGATGCCCGGTGAAGAGGGATATCCGGCATATCTCGCTTCCCGCCTTGCACAGTTCTATGAACGCGCGGGAAGAATTTATGCAGTATGCGGCGAAGAAAGACGCGGCTCGCTTACGGCAATCGGTGCAGTTTCACCTCCGGGTGGTGACATTTCCGAGCCGGTCAGCCAGGCAACGCTCCGAATAGTAAAGGTTTTCTGGGGACTTGATTCGTCTCTTGCATACCGCCGCCACTTCCCGGCAATCAATTGGCTCAATTCCTACTCGCTCTACCTTGACAGACTTTCCGGTTGGTTTGACGAGAATGTAACCCGTGAGTTTATAAAGAACAGAAGCGAGGCAATGAACCTCCTCCAGCTTGAAGCAGAGCTTCAGGAGATTGTCCGCCTTGTCGGTATAGATGCACTCTCCGCGGAGGACCGCGTAACACTCGAAACAGCACAGATTATCCGCGAAGACTTCTTGCAGCAGAACGCATTCTCCGATACTGACAGCTACACACCGCTTACAAAGCAGGCGCGCCTTATGAATCTCATTCTCAAATATTATGAGCTTTCAAAAAACGCTGTTGCAGCGGGCGCTGCGCTGGGCAATATATTTGCAATAAGCGCAAGAGAAAAGCTCGGCCGTGCAAAAGACGTTTCAAACGAAACCTTCAACACAGCCTATGATGAGATAGAAGAGCTTATGGAAAAAGAAATGAATGCTCTCGTTACAAAGGAGGTACAGTGATGATAAAAGAATATCGTACCGTCCAGGAAGTAACAGGACCGCTTATGCTGGTCCGTGATGTTTCCGGAGTTGCATATGACGAGCTCGGCGAAGTCGAACTTCCCAACGGCGACCGTCGCCGTTGCAAAGTTCTTGAAGTTAACGGAAACGACGTTCTCGTTCAGCTTTTTGAAAACAGCGCGGGAATCAACCTGCGCGACAGCAAGGTAAGATTTCTCGGTCACGGAATAGAGCTTGGCGTTTCTGAGGATATGCTCGGTCGTGTTTTTGACGGTATGGGCAGACCGAAGGACGGGGGCCCCGAAATTCTTCCCGAAGAGAGAAGAAACATAAACGGAACGCCGATGAATCCCGCGGCAAGAAACTATCCTGACGAATTTGTTCAGACAGGTATCTCCACAATTGACGGACTCAACACACTTGTCAGAGGACAGAAGCTCCCGATTTTCTCGGGCTCAGGTCTTCCTCATGCACAGCTTGCCGCGCAGATTGCGCGTCAGGCAAAGGTGCTTTCGGCAGATGCTAAGTTTGCTGTTGTCTTTGCGGCTATCGGTATCACCTTTGAAGAGGCAGACTTCTTCATAAGTGACTTTAAGCGCACGGGAGCCATTGACCGCACGGTTCTTTTTGTAAATCTCGCAAACGACCCTGCGATTGAGCGTATTTCAACACCGCGTATGGCACTTACTGCGGCAGAATATCTTGCCTTTGAGAAGGATATGCACGTTCTTGTCATTATGACAGATATCACAAACTATGCGGAAGCTTTGCGTGAGGTCTCTGCGGCACGTAAAGAGGTTCCCGGACGTCGCGGATATCCGGGATATCTCTATACAGACCTTGCAACAATGTATGAAAGAGCGGGAAGAAACCTCGAGAGTGAGGGCTCAATTACAATGATTCCGATTCTTTCAATGCCGGAGGATGATAAAACACATCCCATCCCTGACCTTACGGGATATATCACAGAGGGACAGATTATCCTTTCCCGCGAGCTTTACAGAAAAAACATACTCCCGCCTGTTGACGTTCTTCCGTCGCTTTCCCGCCTTAAAGACAAGGGAATAGGCGCAGGAAAGACCCGTGAGGACCACGCAGGGACAATGAACCAGCTCTTTGCTGCATATGCGCGCGGTAAAGAAGCAAAAGAACTTATGACGATTCTCGGTGAAGCTGCGCTTTCAGATATTGATAAGCTCTATGCAAAGTTCTCCGAAGAATTTGAAAAGCAATATGTAAACCAGGGCTATGACGAAAACCGTTCAATTGAGGAAACACTCAACCTCGGCTGGAAGCTTCTTTCCATTCTCCCGAAGAGCGAGCTCAAAAGAATAAAACCCGAACTTATCGAAAAATATCTTCCGGTCGAAGAAAAGTAAGAAAGGGTTTTAAGTTATGGCGACTTTGAATGTAAATCCTACGCGTATGGAACTCAAACGCCTCAAAGGCAGAGTTACCACTGCGCGTCGCGGACATAAGCTTTTAAAGGATAAGCGCGACGAGATGATGAAGCGCTTTCTTGAAATTGTCCGCGAAAATAAGCGTCTTCGCATTGAGGTTGAAAAAGCGCTTACGGATGCAAACCGCGGTTTTGGAATTGCAAGTGCAGTTATGTCTCCCGAAACTCTGGAACAGGCACTTATGTGTCCTACCAAAAGTGTCGAGCTTGACGTGTCGTATAATAACATAATGAGTGTCGAGGTGCCGGAATTTTCATTTTCGGAAAGCGACGGAAAGGGAGTTTATCCCTATGGATATGCTTTTGTTTCCGGCGAACTTGATGACGCGGTTGACGGACTTTCAAAAGTACTTCCGAGTCTTTTGCGACTGGCGGAAACCGAAAAATCAGCTCAGCTTCTCGCACAGGAGATAGAGAAGACACGCCGACGCGTAAACGCGCTTGAATATGTTATGATTCCGCAGCTTGAAGAGACTATCAGGATGATAACCATGAAGCTTGACGAAAACGAGCGCGGAAACCTTACCCGACTTATGAAGGTTAAGGATATGATGATAAAAGAACAGCTTCAAAAGAAAAAATAAGAAAATAAGCACCGCCTTTTGCGGTGCTTATTGACTTTTTTGAGGCTTGTGATATAATAACACGGTAAAAATCCGGAGGTGTTTTTCTTGCAGATAACTTTGATTACCTTAAAACAGCTTATAAATATGTTCTTCTTTATAGGAGTAGGCTATATATTCAGAAAAAAGAATATTTTTGACGACAAGTCAGGCACAACAATCTCAAAGCTCGTTGTAAACATCTTCCTGCCGGCAATGGTCGTTCTTTCTTTTTCGAACAATTTCAAAGTTGATGTCATTCGTGACAAGCTGATGATTTTTCTCTTTTCGTTTGCAGTGCTTGCCGTGACGGGCGTTCTTTCGATTGTTCTTGCGAAGATGTTCTCTAAAAACCGCAAAACACAGGCGATTTACATATACAGCTTCACAATCCCGAACCTCGGATATATGGCATATCCGCTCGTCAAGGCGATTTACGGAGAAATTGCTTTTCTTGATACGTTGGTTTACTGCATACCGTATAGCCTGTACATATACACGATAGGAATGTATCTGCTCACTTCAAATGAAAAGCTTTCGTTTAAGTCACTCTTAAACCCGGCGCTCCTCGCGGCTTTTGTAGGTATCTTCCTGGGGGTTCTTGATGTAAAGCTTCCCGAAGTGGTAACGGGAATTATAAAATCTGCTGAAAACTGCGTGACACCGTGTGCGATGGTCCTGACAGGATGCGTCTTTGCAAGAATCAATATAAAGGCGGTTTTCCTTGACTGGCGTTCATATGTAACATCGGCGATTCGCCTTCTTATAATCCCCATTGCGTCGCTCTTCATTTTCAGGCTTTTAAATGTGCCCGAAAGCTGGATACTCCCTGCTGTTGCGGTTCTTGCAATGCCCTGCGGCGTAAACAGTGTTGTTTTTCCCGAAGCATACGGCGGCGATGCGGAGTCCGGCGCAAAAATCTGCTTTATGTCTGCTATTGCCGCGCTCATAACAATCCCCATAGTTTTTGCATTGATATAATAAAATCCCTGTACGGAAATCCGTACAGGGATTTATGTTTTAATGATATTACTTTTTTGAGATGTCTTCTCCGTTGAGAAGTGCCTCAACAAGGTCTAACACAGACTGCGGATAGCCTTTTGCGGGGTAGGAGAAAAAACGTCCGTTCTGAATGGGCTTGTTCGGGCTTTCCTCGCCGAACATCGCGCAGTTTTTGGTAGCGGAAGCTTTGCTGTCTGTAAGGACAACAGGGATAGAAACGGTGAAATCCTTGCCGATTGAAACCTTGAAGGAAAATGCGGAAACAACACCCTCAAAGGTGGAGTCAACAAAAGTGTTCCGGACTTCATATCCTGCCGCTTCAAGACTGGTTTTCATATCCTCAAACTTTTTTTCGTCACTTTTCATACAAGCAGAAAGCGAGAGAACCATCGCAAGAAGCGTGATAATTGTTAAAAATCTTTTCATCATAAAAAACTCCTTATGTAAATTTATTTTTATACTGCCATAAATCTGTCTTCGCCGCGTTTTGTAAGAACCCTGCCGTTGGTCAGGTCGAACACCTTATCGGCAATTAGCTGAAATTCTTCGGCGGGAATGAGAAAGGAAAGAGCGACCTCCGCGCCATAGTCGGTGTCGGTTATTTTGGCACCAAGCGCCGTAAGTGATTTTGAAACAATTTCAAAGAGGTTGTACGGTATATTCATTTTTCCGTAGGTCCATAGCCGCATAACGGCGATGCCTGCGGCATCGAGAGCAATTTTTGCGGAGTGTGAATACGCTCTTACAAGCCCGCCTGCACCGAGAAGAGTGCCGCCGAAATATCGCGTAACGACACAGCAGAAATCAAAAACCTCTTCTTTCCGGAAAACATCAAGAACGGGAAGCCCCGCCGTACCCTGCGGCTCGCCGTTGTCGGAATAGCGCATTATGTTGTTTTCGCGAATGGAGTAGGCATAGACATTGTGTGTTGCGCTCTTGTGTTTTTCGTTTTGTTCTGCTATAAAAGCAAGGGCCTCTTCTTCTGTTTTTGTGTAACGGACAGTGCCGATAAAGCGGGAACGCTTCTCAATAAACTCGTCCGTTCCGTCATGCGCGGGAATTTTAAATGCTGTCATTTATATCACCTGTAAGCTTGTGCATTATTTTTCCGTAAACACGGTCGGAAAGCACAGCCGAAACTGCGATACCGTCGTTTCCGTATTCCTCCGATAAAACCTTTGCCTCGCGGTGTAAAACATCGAGAAGTTGTGACTTCGGATACGGTATCATAAGCTCTGCCTTTCGGGATGAAAGAGAAAGCATACGGCAGATTTCCTTTTTTAATTCGTCAAAGCCTTCGCCTGTTTTCGCGGAAACGCAGACGGAGTCCGGGTCGTTTTCAAAAAGCTCGCGGGTGCAGACAAGGTCACACTTGTTAAAAACAGTGAGACAAGGGGTGCATTCTGCGCCAAGACCCTTTATAACATCGAGAACAACTCTTCCGTGTTCCGGCCATTCGGGGTTTGAAACGTCGACAACATGGAGAAGAAGGTCGGCATACAGGAGTTCTTCAAGTGTTGCGCGGAAGGCGCGGGTGAGATGGTGAGGAAGCTTTCTTATGAAGCCGACGGTGTCGGAAAGCACAACCTCTGCCGTGTCGCTTATCCGGAACTTGCGTGCGGTCGGGTCGAGTGTATCAAAAAGCCTGTTTTCGGCGTGGATATCAGAGTCCGTGAGTTTGTTTAAGAGAGTGGATTTGCCTGCGTTTGTATAGCCTATGAGAGCGACGAGCGGAACCTCGCGTTTTGTTCTTGCCCGGCGTTGTTCGCTTCTCACGCGCATAACCGTATCGAGTTCATCTTCAAGCTTTGAAATTCTGCGGCGTATGTGACGGCGGTCTGTTTCAAGCTTCGTTTCACCCGGGCCTCGCGTACCGATGCCACCGCCGAGACGGGAAAGCGCAGAGAAGCTGCCTGTAAGGCGGGGGAGAAGATATTTATATTGAGCAAGCTCAACTTGAAGCCGCCCTTCGTGGCTTGCGGCACGACTTGCAAAAATATCGAGTATAAGCGTTGAACGGTCAACGACGCGGACACCCAGAAGGTCTTCCAAGTTTTTTGTCTGGGCGGGGGAAAGCTCGTTGTCAAAGACTGCAAGAGAGACATCGTTTGCAGAAATGAATTCTGCGATTTCAGAAGCTTTTCCGGCGCCGATAAGCGTTTTCGGCTCGGGAAATTTGCGGTGCTGGATAACCCGTGCAACCTCTGTTCCGCCGGCGGTTCTCAAAAGCTCTGAAAGCTCATCCATACTGCTCTCGGAAACTGCTTCCGCTTCTGTATTGGTATCTGCATCAAGCCCTATGAGGACTGCGCGTTCTAAAATCTCTTCATTATTTATGTCCATAGAGCCTCCTGCAAGTTACTTTATATTTAGTATAACTTAAAATCACGGTTCTATCAATATAAAATTTGCCGAAAGTTTTACAATGTGGTATACTTGTAAATAAGAGAGAAAAGCTTTGGAGGAGTATATGCTTCATCTTGTTTTAGGCCGCATAAAAAGCGGAAAGACATCCTGCATAATAAATGAGCTTGCTTCACGTCGGGAGGAGGGAAGTCTTCTTGTTGTGCCCGAAAGACTTTCTCACTCGGTAGAGCGTCTTTTGTGCAAAAGGTGCGGGAACACTGTTTCCTCATATGCTGAGGTTACAAGCTTCCGCCGTCTTGCCGCGCGAATAAAAGGGGAGATAGGCGGAGTTGCTGCGGAGACTGTAGGTGACGGCAAACGTATGCTTCTTCTTTATTCTGCCATAAAGTCGGTATCCCCTGCGCTTTCAAAGCTTAAAAAGGCAGCGACAAATCCACAGCGTCTTTCTGGCGTTATCGAAAGCATAGATGAATTCAAGGCATACGGAATAACACCCGAGGAGCTCCTTTCTGCTTGCGGGAATGTTTCAAAACCTCTCGGTGAAAAATTAAAAGACCTTGCAGCTATATATGCGGCATATGAAAACGGACTCGGCGAAGAGGAATGCGACAGTTATGATGAACTTGGCTTTGTTGCGGCGATGCTTCGGAAAGAGGCGTTTTTCAAGGACAAAACAGTTTTTCTCGACGGTTTTTCGGGATTTACAAAGCCTGAGTTTGATATTATCGAGTCGGCTTTTGTGCAGGCGAGGGATGTGTATATTACCCTTGAACTTCCGGGAAACGCCTCTGAGGGCGAGGAAAACGGAATTTTTGATAAAGCAATAACGACAAAGAAAAAACTCATAAATCTTTGTGAAAAGAACGGCATAGCGTGGGACGAAACCGTCCTTTGCAAGGAAAAAGAGACAACACTTTCCGTGCTTGATGAAATTATTTTTAATACAGACAGCAAAAAATATCCTTGCGAGGGCTGTATAACGGTTGCCCGCGCTGACGGAGCGTTTCACGAGTGCGAGCTTTCTGCGGCGTATATAATTGACAGCATAAGGAAAAACGGAATGAGATACCGCGATTTTTCCGTTGCAATTACCGACGAAGAAAAATATATTGGTATCTGTGAGATGGTATATTCGCGCTACGGAATACCCGTTTATATCAACCGCGCAGACGATATTACCCAAAAGCCGGCGGTCGCGATAATTCTTTCGGCACTTTCCTTAATACAGAAAAATTTCAAGCCTGCTGCTGTTATGGAATATATAAAGACGGGCTTTTCCGGAATTTGCTCAAAGAGCCTTGATATATTTGAAAACTACCTGTATATGTGGGAACCGAGGGCTTCCGAATGGAAGAGCGGCGAGGATTTTACCAAAAACCCCCTTGGCTTTGGTGTTGAGGAAAATGATGAAGGCCGTGAACTTTTGCGTATAGTAAACCGTGTTCGCAGAAAGATTTCTGAGCCGATAAAGCATCTTTCCGGTGTCGTTTCAAAGGGTTGCACGGGAGAGCGTGCCGCCGCCGCAATTTATGACTTCATAAATGAAATAAACCTGCCGCGGAGATGCGATGCATACAGCTATCTGTCAAAACTGATGGGCGATTTCAAAACAGCTCAGGAATATGACGGTATGCTTTCTGTTATATGTGACGTGATAGACAGCATAGGTACGGTTTGCGGAGAGGATGACATTACGCTTGATGAGCTCTGTGAGCTTTTCAGAATTACAGCTTCAAAGTATACACTTTCAACAATACCTGCCACTCTTGACAGCGTAAGTGTTTCTTCTCTTGCAAGGGCGGAGGGAGAACGCGCGCGCGTCCGCATTGTTCTTGGCGCAAATGACGGCGCATTTCCAAAAACTGCGGACCATGCGGGGATTCTTTCTGACCGTGACCGCGGAGAGCTTTCCGATTGCGGCATAGAGCTTGCACCGGCGCTGACCGAGCGTGTGTTTGAGGATTTCCGCGTTATACACAACGTTCTTTGCACGGCGGAGGAGGCTTTATATATAAGCTCTGACTCTTCCGGCAAAGCCGGAGAGGAGAGTCCTGAGGCGTCTGCTGTTTTAAGGATAAAGGACACATTTGATGGGATATCCGGCGGTTTTTCTCTGGCTGATGCAAGAAGATGCGCAAAAATTCCGTGCTTTGACGAGAGCATAGCAAGAGGAGAACTTTCAGACTTCTGGGAAATGGATGCGGAAGAAGCGTCGCGTCTTATGTCCGTGCGCGAGGCAAAGTCTATGAAGCGCGGGCCGATAAAGAAGAGAGAGAATATAGAAGCGCTCTTTGGAAACAGAATTTATTTAAGCGCATCCCGCGCGGAGAAATTCATCTCGTGCAGATACGCATATTTTCTCCGCTACGGCATGAAGGCGTTTCCGAGGGAGAGAGCGGAGATATCCCCTATTCAGGCGGGTGACCTTCTCCACTATGTTTTAGAAAATGTTTTAAAGAGGCTCTCGAAGGCGGGGCGCTTTGACAGTGACTATGCGCTCGCACTTTCGGAGGGCATTGTGCGCGAGTATGTAGCTTTGCGTCTTGGCGGTGAGGCTGTGCTTTCGGGAAGGATGGATTTTCTCATTTCACGCCTTGAAAAGACGGTCAGGGCAGCGCTGTGTGACATATGCTCGGAAATAGAAAAAGGGGAGTTTCGCCCGCGTGACTTCGAGCTTGAATTTTCGTTTGGCGAGGACGGGCTTTCGCCGATAGAAATAAATGGCGAGACCTCGACAGTGCTTTTTGGCGGAGTTATAGACCGTGTTGATACTTACGAAAGAGACGGAGAGCTGTATTTCCGCGTGATGGATTACAAATCCGGAACAAAAACCTTTTCACTTGATGAGAGCGTAAACGGTATAGGAATGCAGATGCTTCTTTATATGTTCGCACTTGAAGATATGGCAGAAAAGCACTATGGCAGGGGCGCAAAGCCTGCGGGGATTATGTATATTCCTCTTGCACAGTCGTTTTCTCAGGTGCGCGGCGAAGCTGCACCCAGAACCCGCCGTGCGGGCGTTGTCATTAATGACACGGAGATCATAAATGCAATGGAGAGTGGTGAGGAGAAGGTTTATTTGCCGGTAAAGATAAACAAAAACGGAACGCTTTCGAAAACATCCTCCATCCTATCAAAGGAAGGCTTTGAAGCAGTCAAAACGCGAACAAGAGAAATTCTTGCAAGAATAGGTGACGAGCTATCCCGCGGCGAGATTGAGGCAAATCCGTATATCCATCGCGACTTTAATTCGTGCAAGTGGTGTGAGTATAAGGCTGTTTGCGCGTTTGATGAAAGAGCCGGCTGTGATAAGATGCGAGACCTTATAGAAGTTTCGGCAAAAGAAATTACGGGGGAAGGCGAGGTGAGCGACATTGGCGGAAATGAAATGGACTGATGACCAGCTTTGTGCAATCAAAGCGCGCGGAAGCTCACTTCTTGTTTCTGCGGCCGCAGGCTCCGGAAAAACCGCAGTTCTTGTTGAAAGGCTTCTGCGGAGGATTGAAGAAGAGCGACTTGACATAACAGATTTTCTCGTAATTACATACACAAAAGCCGCGGCATCTGAGCTTCGCCGGAAAATAGGCGATGCCCTTTATGAACGTATAGCAAAGAAACCGGGCGCGAAACACCTCAAACGGCAGATTGCGCTTGTGGGAAGTGCGAGAATTTCAACCGTACATTCCTTCTGTACCTGGCTTTTGAGAAACTATGCCGAAAACGACGACATAGCAGGAGGATTTCGCGTTCTTGACGAGTCTGAGGCGGAGATGCTTCTTATGGACACGCTCTCCGAGATGATTGAGGAAAAGTATAACAGCAGGGATAAAGGCTTTCTTGCCCTGGCAGATTTCATGAGCGATTCGAGAAGCGATAAAAAGCTTTCTCCGGCAGTGCTTGAACTCTATCATAAAAGTATGAGCCATCCATACCCCGAAAAGTGGATTTCGGAGGTGGGGCGATCTTACGAAATAGGCGATGTGAACAACATCAAAGAAACGCCTTGGGGAAAGGAAAGCTATCTCCGCGCGGAAAAACTCGTCTCCGAATGTGAAGAAATGGTTTGTCTTATGGAGAGTGATACTCAGAGAGTTGTGTCCTCGGGAGATTTATATGATGAGGTACTCCGGGAACTTCGACAGAGCATAGGCAGGATAAAATCGTCTGACTGGGACGAGTTCCGGGAAAATGCCCGGAGCTTCTGCGTGCCGAAGCTTCCGTCGTCAAAGAATGTAGCAGACAAGACCTTTACGGAACGAATCAAAGCTCTCACGAAGGTCATCAAAGAAAAAACAGGAGAGATTTCTGAAAAAATAATGCTTGCGGAGTCGGAGGTGCTACTTTCGGAAATACGCGCACTTTCGCCCATAATGAAAGAACTTTCCGAGCTTTCTGCCGAGCTTTATGAAAGGTTTGAGAAGGAAAAGCTTCGCTTGGGCACGCTTGACTATTCAGACCTTGAACATCAGACGATAAATCTGCTTATTGAAAGCTATGATGAAAAGAACGACACTGTAATACCCACAGAGCTTGCAGAGACCATATCGGCAGACTTCTGCGAGATTCTTCTCGATGAATTTCAGGACAGCAATATTATTCAGGATATAATCTTCCGCGCGATTTCGCGCAAAGAGAAAAATATCGTGATGGTAGGAGATGTCAAACAGTCGATATACGGTTTCAGACTTGCTGATCCGTCAATCTTTATGAAAAAGTACAGAACCTTTGCTCCTTTTGCAGAAGCAAAGGGCGATGCTCCGCGGCGTGTAAACCTCTCGAAAAATTTTCGTTCACGTCGGGAAATTCTTGATGCGTCAAACTCTGTTTTTTCGCGGATAATGACGGAGGAACTCGGCGGTGTTGATTATAACGAGGAGCATATGCTTATCCCGCGGGACGAAATTCCGCATAGTGACCGCGAGGATATGAAGTGTGAGTTCTGCCTTATAGATGTAGATAAAAACGGTGAGGAGAGCGAGCTCTCGGCGCAGGCGCGCTTTACTGCTCGGAAAATCCGTGAAATGGTTGACTCGGGTTTTGAGGTATGCGACAAAAACGGAAATTTAAGACCTGTTACATATCGTGACTTTGCAATTCTTTTGCGCTCGGTGTCAACGTCGGCGGAGGGTTATGAGGCGGCGCTTGAAGAATACGGAATTCCGTTTTTCGCCCCCATAAAAGGCGGGCTTCTGCAAAAAAATGAGGTCAATACAATCCTTTCCTATCTCACGGTTATAGATAACCCGACATCTGATATACCCCTGCTTGCAACACTTCGCTCACCGCTGTTCGCGTTTTCGGCAGACGAGCTTTGCGAAATGAGAATTGCAGGAAAGGGAACGCTTATCTCCGCAATGGAGAAGCTTTCGCGTGAGGAGACGGAAACAGGCAGAAAATGCAGCGAATTTCTCAAAACTACGGCGTACCTTCGCGCGCGCAGCCGCGGTATGAGAATATCAAAGCTCATATGGGAGGTTTACAACAAAACGAATGCGCTCGGACTTTTCGGAGCGATGCCGTATGGCGAGGAGCGTCAGGAAAATCTCATAGAGTTTTATAAAAGCGCAGAAGGTCTTGAAACTCTCGGCTATTCAAACCTCTACAAGTTTCTTTCTCACATCTCTTCACTTGCCGAACGGGGGGGAGATATTGCGGTGTCGTCAGAAAACGCACATAATGCCGTGACAATTATGACGGTGCATAAGTCAAAGGGGCTTGAGTTTCCGGTTGTTTTTGTGGGCAATGCCTTTAAAAACTTCAATCTTAAAGATTTGCAGAAGGGTGTGCTGATTCACCCGAAACTCGGCGTCGGGCTTAATTTCCGCGACGAGGAGAAAAAGCTCGAATGTTCAACGCTTATGCGCGAGGCGATAAAGCTTCGGCTTCTGGAGGATATGAAGAGTGAAGAAATGCGCCTTCTGTATGTCGCCCTCACTCGTGCCCGGGAGAAGCTGTTTATAACAGGTGCGAAAAAGGATGCGGCGCGTATGATACAAAAGGTTGCGGCTTCAAACTCATATGAAAAGCTTGACAAAGCAAACCTTGTATCAAGAAATGATGCTGAGCTGTGGTTTATGCTCCCTCTTTTCCGCACAATGACGGGAAGCGATATTTTTGCCTATGGTGACTACATAATAAACAGGGATGAAGCTCTTGCAGGACTCTGTGCATATGTCGAGAAGGACGAGAGAGAAAAGGAAAGCCGCGTCAATGAAAAACAGACGGCAGACGGTGTCAGGGCGGTTCGTGAGCCGGAGTTTCTCGACTATAAATACAAAGAGGCAACGAGAACACCGTCAAAAATTACAGCGACGGGTATTCTTGCAGCAACGGAAAAGGGTGTGGAAATACGCCGCACGAGAGCGCCAAGACCGTCTTTTATGCTCAAAAAGGAGCTTTCTGCGGCAGAACGTGGAATTGCTCTTCATATGGCAATGCAATTCTGCGATTTTTCAAAATGCACCACGCGTGACGGGGCAAAGGCAGAGCTTTTAAGGCTTTATGAGCAGAAGTTTCTGACGAAAAGACAGTATGAAGCTGTGTCTGACGAGAAGATATATAATTTCGTGAATTCCGATATAGGCCGCGAGATGCTCTCGGCAAAAAAGATTTCGCGTGAATTCAAGTTCTCGCTCCTGCTTCCGGCAGAAGAGGTTTTCTCCGGCACGGAGCTTTGCGGTGAAGATGTTCTTGTTCAGGGCGTAATTGATATGTACTACGAAACTGATGAGGGCATAACAATCGTTGACTTCAAGACAGACAGAAAAAAGCCCTCCGGGAGAACACTTCTCAAATACAGTGAGCAGCTTTATACATATCGCCGTGCACTTTCCGAGATAACCGGAAAGACTGCCGCAAGAGCGCTTCTTTATCTTGTTATGACAAATGAATATATAGAAGTGTAAAAAAACACAGCACCGCCGTCGGTGCTGCGTTTTTTTTACATAACCGTTCTGTCTATTGTGGGCTTTACTATGAATGACTGGTCGATTGCGGAAACCGCTGTTATGACCATATCGGAGACGATGCTGTCCGGCGCGGGGTGTGCAATAGGGACAACAACGTCAAACAGGATATTTTTCAAATCACCGTTTTTTATAACTCGGAAGTCGTGCATTGTGAAAGAAGCATCAAGCTTTTTTAAAGCATCGGCAACAAGTTTTGAAATACGCCGGACTTCTTCGTTTTCCACTTCGAGCGGGTCGAGATGAATTGTGATTTCAATTCCGAGCTTTTTCGAAAGCTCGCTCTCAATGCGGTCTATAAGCTCGTGGCTTTCGAGAATGTCTTCCGAAGAGGAAACTTCCGCATGGAGAGATGCGAAAACCTTTCCGGGCCCGTATTCGTGAACTATCAGGTCGTGTATACCGAGGATTTTGTCGTGTCCCGCGACCGTGCTGTATATGTCTCTGACAAGGTCCGGGTTTGGGGTTGTACCGAGAAGCGGGGTTAACGTGTCGCGGATTATTTTTATTCCCGACCACATAACAAATGCACTCACAAGAATGCCGATATATCCGTCAAGCGGGAAAGCTGTAAATTTTGAAAGAACTATTGAGATGAGCGTGACTGTTGTGGAGAACGCATCGGATATGCTGTCTGTTGAAACTGCCTTTATCGTCGAAGAGTTGATTTTCGTGCCGAGCTTTTTGTAAAAGAAGGCAAGCCAGAGCTTTGTTAAAACAGAGACGGCAAGACCTGTCGTTACAAAAACGGAGAAATTTGAGCTTCCCCTGGAAAAGATTTTTAAAAGTGACGTTTTTCCCACCTCAAAGCCTGCAAGAAGAACGAGGAAGGCGACGACAAGGCCGCAGATGTATTCAATCCTTCCGTGACCGAAAGGGTGTTCGCGGTCAGCAGGTTTCGAAGAAAGCTTAAACCCGATGATTGTAACGATGTTTGAAGCACAGTCGGATAAATTGTTGACGGCATCTGCCGTAACGGCAATGCTGTTTGCAAAGATGCCGAGTATGAATTTAAGCGCGGCAAGTATAATGTTGAATACAATGCCGACGGTGCTTGAAACAACACCGTAACGCGTTCTTACAGTCGGGTTTGTGACATCTTCATAATTCTTTATGAAAAGGCGGATGATAAAATTTGTCATCTGAAAATATCATATCCTAACAAAAAGTTATTTTACCAAAACTGCACGAAGATGGGGGAAAACATCCCTGCGCGAAAGTTTGCCCGGATTGATTGTAAAGGAATAGGTGGGGGCAAGGCTTCGCAAAAATGCAGAGAGAAGCTCTCCCGTAACCGTTGTTTTATACGAAAGCTTTTCGCTGTTATCACAGTTGATTATACCGAGCTCTGCTGCTTTGCAGAAAGCTATGAAATACGGATGGTTCTCGCCCACACCGTATCTTTTTGCACACTCAGCCAAAAGAGCACCTGTCTCAAAGCCGGAATCAACAAATTTGCGGTAGGACGTGAGAATATCCTGCGGCGGAGTGCAGGTTACAACCAACTCACCAAATGTCATGGCACGCTCGGGGTGAAGAGTGTTGTTCTTGTAAGCGACGGTGAAACCTGCGTTTGCGAGAGCCTGTGCGTCTTCGTTCACACAGTCGGCAAACTGCGAAAGCGAAAGAAGCTCGGATACAGAAATGACATCATAGCCGTGTTTTTTGAGCAGGTCGAGCTGAAGCGGAAGAGCTTCCGCAACGGGCGTATGGCGTGACATACTGTACCCGTCCTTCTGGAAAATTATCTGTCCGTTCAAAGAATCGGGGTCTTCGGAGAGGGCACGCGAAATCGGCTCTACCATAGCATCGATGTCTTTTTTGAAATCGCCCGTCGAGGGAAGCCATCCGCCGCCGTCAAAGCTTGCGGCGAGGTAGTTATACCCTGCATAGCGATACGCATCGTAAGATGTCTTGCCGTCCGGGATTTTGTCAACATAGTGCGGAGGGCGCGAAAGGCGCATTTTATAACCGTGTTCTTCAAGGAGAAGGCTGTCAAGCTCCATAATGTCGGAGATGACTTCGTGAATATTGTTAAAACACGCGCGGGCACCGTAAACAAGCTTTAAATGGCCAAAGAGAATGTGGCGGTAGCCGTGGTTTGTGATTTCGTGACCGCCTGAAAGTATGCGGGAGATAAGGTCGGACTTGTTTTTTGCACCTGCGCACAAATCGCGGTTTATGTCCGGGTAGTGGTCATACCTGACGCCACCCCAGGAAAAAGAGCCGTGGACACCCGCCTCGTCGGGATAGTTGTGCTCTGTCGTGCCTATAACATCAAATGTGCCCTTTGCTCCGAATTTTTCGAGTGTCTTCAAGAGGTGGAGCGTTAAGCCGTCATCGGAAATCTTCGGGTTTGTCTCCGTGTCGGTAGGACCGTCGTCAAATGTCATTGCACATACACGACGGTCAGTGAGCGGGAAAACGCGTTCAATGCGGCGAACCGGTGTGATGTATTCACAGTCGCGGCTTTTCTGGTATTCTTTGAGAATGTGTTTTGCACGTCTTGCAAGGTCGTAAAGTATCATTATTTATTCTCCTCCGGCGTTGTGTCTATATAATGACCTTCATATTTTTTGCAGAAAACAGATTTTAATAACATATATAGGTGAACAAAGTAACTTTTTAAAAGTCTGCCGTAAAGTTTTTTGCAACGGTACATATATCTTTTCCCGCGCAAAACGTCAAACGGAGATGCAGCACCCGCAAAAACGCGCCCGCGACCGGAAAGAAGCTCGGCCTTGAGTTTGTCTTCAAAATCGGGCTCGGACATAGCATATTCCCGCAGGTCGCACTCCCAGAAGGTTGTGCCAACTTCTTCGGGAATATGCGCATCGCTTCCTGCTGAAAAAGGCAATCCCAATTTTTTACACAGTTTTAAAGCGTCACGGTTTGCGTTTGTCTTTCGTGAGTGTACGACTCGTGAATTGAAAATTTCTATTCCGTCGATTTCGTCAAAAAGGGCATCGGGACGGGGACGGAAAGGAGAAAACGGATGCGCAAGAAAAACCAGCGCGCCCTGGTCATGTGCCGCTTTTACGATATCGCGCCAGTAAAACCTGCCGTATTCGTCACGCGAGAGGGCTTCGTTTACGTGCTCTTTCTGGAAATAGACTATAAGATGTCCGACATCTGTTGAGAATTCACAGGCGTGGATTATGTAGAAGTTTTCGCGTTCGCGATGGTGGTGGAACGCGTTGTGGTCAGCGATGGCAACGCCTGAAAGTCCTGCGCGGCGGGCGGCTTCCACAAGGTCGTCAGACCTCATCCTTGAATCATATGATAGATTTGTGTGAACGTGTAAATCGAATTTCATATAAATTACCTCACGATACTGTCGGTTTTCTTTAACGCCTGCTTAAAGTATTGGAGTGATGAGCGGATGTCGGATATATCAAAAACACCGTCGGAAACGAAAGGGTTTAAAAGTCCCGAAAGAAAAGAAACGGCAAATTTCAATTTATGCTCACTCTTTTTCAGATATGCAGGAAAAGAGAGAAGGTCCTGAATTATAAATCTCATCTTGTGGCCTGTTTTGTAGCTTGGCGAGAACGAAGAAAAAGGCTTTGCAAGCTCTCCGCGGGCGGCGCGGTAAAGGGCAAATGGAATGTTGCAGCCTGAATTTGGCGCGAGGGCAGAGCTTCCCCAGAAACGTGGGTTGATTTCCATAAGGTAAAATCCGGTTTCGGGAGTGCCTTTAAACTCAACCATTGCAACGCCTTCCCAATGCAATGTGCGCAAAAGCTTTATCGCATATTCTGCAAGTTGCGGAGAGTCAACGCTCTCACAGAAGCACGACGGACCGCCGCTTGACGGATATTCGCGTATTCTGCGGTGGCAGAAAACTTCGAGCGGCTCGGAGTTTTTGTCAAAGACGCAGGAAACGCCGTAGCCATCGCCGGTGATATATTGCTGAACGAGAATTTCCTGACCGTATTGTTCAAAAACCGTATAGGTTTTTATGAATTCTTCCTTTGAGGAGACAATGCTGTATCTCTTTTCGGGCGGAAGCCCCAGCATCTCACCGAGCGGGAGCTTTATTACAGAAGGGTAAGTTATTCTCTGTGAAAGGGAGAGGACACTCTCGCCGTCTGCCTTGAATGTTGTTTCCGGAACGGGAACGCCTGCTTCTTTTGCAAAGGGGATGAGGCGCGATTTGTTGTTTGCAAGTTCGATTGATGAGAACGGCGGCAGCGCGCAATCACAAAAGCCGAGAACTTCGTCACGGTTTTCACACAGCGTAAGGAGGGTGGAAATGCCGACCGGTATCACAACCGGGCGCTCATCAAGATCAGAACACAAAGACGAAAGCTCTGAAAGGAACAGTGCGGTATCTGTATCTGCGTCGGGGAGCAGAACATTCCTTTTTGAATATTTAGAATAAAAACCCAATGCCGCCTTTGTATCACATACGTCTCTCTCGGTGCAAACAACAGGGACACCGCTCTTTCCGAGAGCACGGATGGCAGGAAGACTCATGCGGTAGCGTACATCCGTTACAATAGCAGAATTAATGACAGATACACCTCACCTATTATATATTGATTTTAATTATATAACATATGTAAGAACTTATCAAGTGATGAGATATTGAAAAAAACTATATCTTACATAGTATTATTCAAAAATAGAATATGAAGCTACAAACTCTTGTTTTTTTCGCTGAAATATTATATATTTTTATTATAAAATGAGGAGGTTTATGTTATGGAAAAAGTAAAAGTGCTTCTTATAGGTGCAGCGTTCTCTGCTGACTTGCATGCTGAGGGTTATGCAAGATGCCGCGATGTTGCAGAACTCGTCGCTATCTGCGATAAAGACACAAGCCGTGTAAAAGACCTTGCTGACAGGTACGGCTTTACTGATTACCAGGTTTATGATGATATGTTCAAGGCTATTGATGAAGTAGAGTGTGATGTTGTTGACATCTGCCTGCCCAACTTCCTTCACGTTGAAGCGGCACTCCGCGCATTTGCAAAGGGACGCCACGTCATCAGCGAAAAGCCGCTTGCTACAACGGTAGAAGATGCGGAAAAGATGATAAACGCAGCAGAGGCAGCAGGAAAAAAGCTCTACTATGCAGAAGACTGGCTCTTTGCGCCGGCTCTCAACCGTGCTCTTGAAGTTATAAATGAAGGCGCAATAGGAAAGCCGATGTTCGTCCGTGCACGCGAGTGCCACTGTGGCTCACACTCACCGTTTGCACAGACAATCAAGTTCTGCGGCGGAGGTTCTATGGTACATCTCGGCGTTCATCCGGTATGCTTTATGCTCGCGCTCAAAAACAATCGTTGGACAGAAGTTGTTGCTATGACATCCGGCGGCGGAGAGGAAAATCTCTGGCACAAGACAATGGAAGGCGAAGACTGGGGTGCAGCTCTTATGCGTTTTGAAGACGGCACAACAGCGCTTTTAGAGGCAAACTACGTCACAACAGGCGGTATGGAAGACGTTATCGACTTCTACGGCGACAATGGTTGTCTCCACGTTGACCTTACTTTCTCATCGGCATTGAACCTTTACTCAATTCCGGGTGCATCATACACTGTTGAGAAGGCAGAGGTAACAACAGGCTGGTCAAGACCGGCAGTTGACGAGAAGTTCAACCTCGGCTATGTAAACGAAATCCGTCACTTTATGGAATCTGCCCGCGACAACAAGGACGCAAAGGTAGGTCTCCGCGGTATAGACGGTTACGAAGCAATCCGTGTTATCAACCTTATCTACAAATCAGCCCGTGAGGGAATTGCAATAAAGAACGATAGACTTTAATCTACAAAAATAAAGAGGACTTATTTTAAGGAGGAAAAACGTATGACAGGCAATTTCAATCTTCCGGTAGAGATAGCCGGCGTAAAGTTCCGCAACCCGTTCTATGTAGCATCGGGTCCGACCACAAAATCAGTAGAACAGCTCAAAAAAATCGAAGAATGCGGCTGGGGTGCAGCTTCAATCAAGCTCACAATCGACCCGGCTCCGTATATCAACCGCGTTCCGCGTTATGCAATTTTCAAGGACCGCAACGCTCTTTGCTTCACAGTTGAGAAGCGCCTTAAATTTGAAGAAGGCTTAAAACTCATGCGCGATGCAAAGAAAGAACTCAAAGGCGACCTCAAGCTTATGGCAAACATCACATATGCAGGTGATAAGGGCGTAGCAGGCTGGGTAAACATGGCAGTTGAGTTTGAAAAAGCAGGTGCTGACATCATCGAGCTTAATATGTGCTGCCCGAATATGTCATTTAACCTCCAGCTTTCCCAGGGCGACGACAACGCTTCAAAAATCAAGACGGGCGCAAGCCTTGGTCAGAACGGTGATGCGGTTGCAGAAATCGTTCGCGAAATCAAGAAGTCAATCTCAATTCCGCTCTTCGTTAAGCTCACTCCTGAGGGCGGAAGAATTGCACAGATTGCAACAGCTCTTTATGCTGCCGGCGCAGATGCTGTCGGTGGTACATCGAACCGTATGGCTCTTCCACCGATCAACCTTGATCATCCGGAAAAGGCTCCGTATCATCTCCAGGACGAGATTTCAATGTCCTGCCACTGCGGTTCATGGGTAAAGCCTCTTGCACTCCGTGATACATACGAAATCAGAAAAGTTAACGGTCCCGAGCCGAAGATTATGATGGCTGGCGGTGTCAGAAACTGGCGCGATGCTTGCGAAATGTTCATGGCAGGTGCAGACCTTGTTGGTATCTGCTCAGAAACACTTATCTCGGGTTACGGCTTCATTGGTGATCTTATCGACGGAGTCCGCGACTTTATGGATAGCCACGGTTACAGCAACACACGTGAAATGCGTGACCTTATCCTCCCGCACGTCCGCACAGCAGCAGACGTTACACTCTACAAGGGTTATTCTCACGTAAAAGGAACTCTTGCAGCACCGTGTAAGTCAGCTTGCCCTGCAAACGTTCCGGCTCAGGCATATGTCAATATGATTGCCCAGAAGAACTTCAAGCGCGCATATGAGCTCATCGTCGGCGCGGCACCGCTTATGGGTATCTGCGGCGTTGTCTGCTCACATCCGTGCGAACTCTCCTGCACACGCGGCATAACAGGCCGTTCAATCCAGATCCGTGACCTTAAACGCTTTACTCTTGAACAGGCAAAGAAGAACGGCTGGAAGCCTGACCTCGTCAAGGCAAAGGCAAACGGCAAGAAGATTGCTGTTATCGGTTCCGGTCCGGCAGGTATCTCTGCTGCATTCTACCTTGCAAAGGCAGGTTACGGCGTAACCGTATTTGAAAAAGAAAATTATCTCGGCGGTATGCTCCGCTACGCTATACCGAACTTCCGTCTTGACAAGAGCCTCATCGACGATGAAATCGCAATTCTCAAAGAGCTTGGTGTTGAGTTCAAGACAGGCGTTATGTTCGGAAAGGATATTACGGCAGAAAGCCTTAAAAAGGACGGATTCGACTCCGTATTTATGGGCGTTGGCGCTCAGTCCGGCAGACTTCCGGGCATTCCGGGCGAGGATGCAAAGGGCGTATTCAATGCTGTTGATTTCTTAAAGGATGTATATGACGGCAAGAAGATTTCTATCGGTGATGACGTAGTTATCCTCGGCGGCGGCTTCACAGCTGTTGACGCAGCACGTACAGCACGTCGACTCGGTGCAAAGAATGTTTACATTGCTTACCGTCGTACACGCGACGAGATGCCGGCAACTGCGGAAGAAATCGCAGAGGCAGAGGCAGAGGGCGTAAAGATTATGTACCTTGTTGCTCCGACAGAGATTGTCGCTGCAAACGGCAAGGTTTCAGCAATCAAGATGACAACTCAGGTTCTCGGCGAGTCTGACACAAGCGGCAGACGTCGTCCTGAGGCAGTTTGCGGTGCAGAGTTCACACTCAAATGCGACACGGTTGTTGCAGCTATCGGTCAGGTTCCGTGCAAGTGCGCAACAGACGGTATCAAGACAACAAGAAGTGGCATGATTGCAGTTAACGAGTGGAACGCAGTTGACGAGTTCATCTACGCAGGCGGTGACGCAGTTGAGGTCCGCAACATCATCTCTGCTGTTGCAGACGGACGCCGTGCGGCATACTGCATCGACTTCAAGCTTACAGACGGTAACCCGAACGTTGAGCTTGTAAACATCGCAGACACGGTTGACCCGTATGCTGTTCTCCGTCGCAACCCCTACTTCACAGACAACGGTGCAGTTGACCTTGATACAAAGGCAGGCGCAGAAAGAGTCAAGAACTTCGACACATTCCGCCGCGTAATGACAGAGGATGAGGCTGTCAAGGAAGCATCCCGCTGCCTCAAATGCGGATGCGGCGAAGGTTGCCAGCTCTGTAAGACAATATGCACAGACTTTGCGGTTGACATTGTTGCTGATGACACAATGCAGATCAACAAAGACAAGTGCGTAGCCTGTGGTATGTGCTACAACCGTTGCCCGAACGGCAACATCGAGATGATTGATCTCGGAATCAAAGCATAAATTATATAAAAATATGCGTGCGCTTCGATTTGTCGGGGCGCACGCGAAAGCATAGAAAGGAAAGAAACAAAATGAGTAATATGTTTTCACTTGAAGGAAAAATCGCAGTAGTAACAGGTGCGGGCGGCGTTCTCTGTGCAGAGATTTCAAAAGGACTTGCACGTGCAGGTGCAAAGGTTGCACTTTTGGACCTTCGTCTTGATATGGCAGAAAAAGCAGCAGATGCTATCCGTGCAGAAGGCTTTGAAGCAGCTGCTTTTGAGTGTAATGTTCTTGAAAAGGCAAGTATTGAGAAGGCAAAGGACGAAGTTCTTGCAAAGTTCGGCAAGGTTGATATTCTCTTAAACGGCGCAGGCGGAAACCACCCGAAGGGTTCAACAAGTCCGGAAATGTCATTCTTTGACATCCCGCAGGAAGCTGTTCAGTGGGTGTTCAACCTCAACATCGTCGGAACTATTCTTCCGACACAGGTTTTCGGTAAGCTCTTTGCAGAACAGAATTCAGGCTGTGTTGTAAACATAAGCTCAATGTCGGCCTACCACCCGCTCACACGCACTGTTGCATATTCCGCAGCCAAGGCAGGCGTAACAAACTTCACAGAGTGGATGGCAGTTCACTTCAATCAGGAATATTCAAAGAATATCCGCGTCAATGCTATCGCTCCGGGATTCCTTCTCACACAGCAGAACTACTATCTTATGGTAGATGAGAAGACAGGTGGCAACACACCGCGTGCAGAAAAGGTTCTCGCAAAGACTCCGATGGATCGCTTCGGAAAACCTGAAGAGCTTGTAGGCGGCGTTATTTATCTCTGCTCTGATGCCGCATCATTTGTTAACGGAACAGTTCTCGCCATCGACGGTGGATTCAACGCATATTCAGGAGTTTAATTATGAAACTGTACATTAACGGCAAAATCCATTCAATGGATGCTTCCGGAAGTGTATATTCCGCGCTTTGTGAAGAGGACGGAAAGATTTTGGGACTGGGAGATGAAAAAGACCTCATCTCCCGGTATCCTTGCGCTGAAACGGTCGACCTTCAAGGTAAGACAGTTATTCCGGGAATAATCGATACACATGCGCATCTTTTTGCCGCGGCACTCAGCGAAAAAACGCGTAAGCTGTTTATTCCAAAAAGCGTGAGCGAGCTTCTTTCTGATCTGAAAGAACGCGTTAAAAGTCTTCCGGAAGGCGAGTGGGTCATCTATAAAAACACATATGTGTTAAGACTTTCCGAACTGCGTTTTCCTACACGCGAGGAGCTTGATGCGGCAGCACCGAAAAATCCGGTTGTTGTGGACGGATATTATGCTTCCCAGCTCAATACCGTGGCACTCAATATGATAGATTTTGAGAAACTGCCAAAAGGTGCCGGCGTTGAATATAACGACGACGGCAGTATGACGGGGCTCTTGAAGTGCGCAAACCCTTATGTAACATCGTTTGTCGATTTTGGCGACGGCTGCTACAAAAAGGCATTAGCCGCGCTTATGCATGAGTATAATAAGTGCGGAATAACATCTGTAATTGATGCCAGAAGTCCGCTTGACAACATAAAAACGATGAAGGAATTTCAGGATGACGGTGCGCAGACCGTGCGTGTGCGCTACACATTGCCTGCAAATCCAGATTTGATAGAAGCTACGCTCGGAACAGATATGGGAAATCCGGAGCTGTCAAGAGCGGAGTTTGTAAAGGACTTTCTCGACGGCGGATTTCTTACCGGCACTGCTTTTATGCAGTATCCGTATAAAAATGTCCGCGAAGTGTTCGGAATAGACACGAAGGGCAAAGAAGAGTACGGAATGGCACAGTTTACGGTCGACGAGCTTTGCGAAAGCATCTGTCTTGCAAGAAAGCATGGACTGAAATACTGCGCACATTGCGTAGGAAGCGCCGCAACGCAGAGGCTTTTGTATGCGTATAAGCATATAGACAATGAGCAGAAAATAAAGGGCGAGCGACACGCGCTCATTCATGCGGACTTTCTTGATGATAGTATGGTTGGGCAGGCGAACGATATGGGCGTTTCGGTTCTTTTCCAGCCTGCCTGGCACTATATGGATGCACCGGCGCTTGAAAAGGTGCTCGACGAGCGCGACGCAAGCAGATTTATGCGTTATGACGTAATAATGAATGCAGAGCTTTACGGCGCGGGAAGCGACCATATGGTTAAATTCGACCCGGATGAGTCAGTCAATCCGTACAACCCGTTTACAGGTATGTATAATATGGTTACGTGTCGTGCCCGTGACGGCAAGCAGTATGGTGCAGAAGCGCGCATAAGCCGCGATGCGGCACTTGAGGCATATACAAGAAAAGCCGCGTATGTATCAAGCGATGAAGAGCTTACAGGCACTCTTGAAGTCGGAAAGCGTGCGGATTTTGCGGTTCTTGACCGTGACTATTTCACGTGCCCCGAAGAGGAAATTCCGCTTATCCGTGCAGATATGACTGTTTTTGACGGAAAACGGGTAGTATAGAAGAATAAAAAAAGCAGAAACGAAAGTTCGTTTCTGCTTTTTTTATTTACTTTGTAAGTGCCGCTGCACGCGAAGCGGCGCGGGCTGTATAGCTCTTTACATCCGAAACGGTCTCTCCGTCAACCTGAAGCGCGCAGGGATTGTCATATTCTATCGTAACTTCCTTTGCGTGGTGTATTTCAACATACTTCTTGAATCTTATGTGTGTGCCCTTGAAGACTGTGGGTAGAATTCTCAAAAGCTTGAACTTGTTGCAGCTGTGAACAATTACGACGCTCAGAGACTCTTTTTCGCGGCTTCTTTCAGGGGCAATCATCATGCCGCCGCCGAAAAATTTACCCTTCATAGTGGGGGAGAGCCACACATTCGTATATTGCTTTGAAACACCGTCGACTGTAACCGTTGCGTTTCGCGGGCGGTAGGAGAAAAGAATAGCCTTTATGGCATAAAGCAAATAACTGTTCTGCTTTTTCTTTTTTGAATTGTTTACCATTTCGCAGACGTGACCGTCAAGACCGTAGCCAATGCCGTTTATAAACCGGCAACGTCCATCGCCTATGTACATATAGGGGAGTTTTTCGATATATTTGTTTATCTGGAACGGTTCAGAACCGTTCGGTTTTCCGAGGTCGTGCAGAAAATCGTTTCCGCTGCCTGTCGCATAATAGAGAATGTTGTTTTTTATATCAATTCCGTCGATCGAATTGATAAAGCGGTTGAGTGTTCCGTCACCACCGCAGATGATTATATCGTCATCCTCGCTTGTTGAAGAGAAAAATTCGCGGAAATCCGAAATCTCCGTCACATCGCAAAAAACGAGCTCCTGACCGATGTAGTGTGCATCAAGCTTCTTTGCAGATTCCTCGCCACCGTCGTTTCCGGCATACGGATTATAAAGAACATATTTTTTCATATATCTTCCCCCAAAAATCTCTGTATATTAAAGGCGTTTTGCAACATAAAAAATTCTGTGCTCGTCTTCTTTCGGCAAAGCATCTGAAAGCTCGCCGTATTTTGCGAGGAGTTCAAAAGATGAAGATTCAAGTGCTGATATAATCTCGTCGTTTGTATGAGCGCGCTCTGTATGAAGCTCCTGCTCCCGCTCCCAAAGTTCTTCGCATTTTCTGAAAATGTCGTAGCAGAAGGTTGAAAGCTTGTTTTCTTTGTCGTACTCTGCGCTCCACGTACAGAAAAACTCATCGCTTTCGCGAAGAAAAGCACGACCGTCAAGAAACTTAAATTTTGCCTCGGTGTTAACATCAAATATGAAAAGCCCGCCGGGGCGAATGAAGTGTTTAAGCCTTCCGAAGGTGCGACGAAGAGAATCAAAGCTTGTGAGGTAGTTTAAGCTGTCAAGACAGCAGACAGCCGCGTCAACCGTGCCGTACAGGTCGAGGTTTTCCATATCCTGATGGAGAAACATAGGAGGAACACTCAGAGAAGTTGCCCACGCTTTTGACTGGGCAACAGAAAGCATTTCCTCAGATGCGTCTGTTCCTATAACTTCATATCCACGTTCAGCTAAAATGAGCGAGAGCGAGCCTGTGCCGCAGGCGAGGTCTAAAATCTCTCTTGTTTCTTCTCCGTGCTTTTTAAAAAGCGCGGTTAAGTAGTCAGCCCACTTGGTGTATTTAACATCTTCCGTGAACTCGTCATAACACGCGGCGAGTGTTGTGTAACTGCTCATATTAAAGCACCTTTCAAAATATATATCCTTGAATATTTTAGCATATTTCGACAAAAAAGTAAACAAAAAACGCTTGGCAAAGAATTGCCAAGCGTTTTAAAGTTTTCGCGTTTACTTGCCTGCGCGCTTTGCGAGACGAGCATATTTTGCCTTTGCAGCGGCTTCTGCCTTTGCAAAGAGCTCTTCTGCTCTATCGGGGAACTGCTGTGCAAGACGTGCATAGCGTGTTTCGCTCTTGATGAAGTCGATATAGTTTGCAGTCGGCTCCTTGGAGTCGAGAATGAACGGTTCTTTTTCGTCAGCTTCGAGTGCCGGGTTATATCTGAACATCTGCCAGTAGCCTGCTTCAACTGCCTTCTTCATTTCGCCCTGGCAGTTGACCATGCCGCCTTTAAGACCGTGCATTTCGCAAGGAGCATAGCCGATGATGAGTGACGGACCCGGATAAGCCTCTGCCTCAGCGAGAGCTTTGAGAGTCTGGTTCATATCAGCGCCCATAGCGATCTGAGCGACATATACATAGCCGTAAGACATTGCGATATCAGCAAGGTTCTTCTTGACGATATTCTTACCTGCTGCTGCAAACTGTGCAACCTGGCCGAGGTTGGAGGACTTGGAAGCCTGACCGCCGGTGTTGGAGTAAACTTCTGTATCAAATACCATAATGTTTACGTCTTCGCCGGATGCGAGAACGTGGTCAAGACCGCCGAAGCCGATATCATATGCCCAGCCGTCGCCGCCGAAGATCCATACAGACTTCTTGGAGAGATAATCCTTTTCTGCAAGAATGCCTGCGCAATGCTCGCACTTGTCTGCAACCTTCTCAAGCTCTGCAACGAGTGCCTTTGTAGCGGGTGTGTTTGCCTCGCCGTTGTCCTTTGTGTCAAGGTAGTTCTGAGCTGCTGCTTTAAGCTCTGCCGGAGCCTTATCACCTGCAACGATTTCTTCAACAGCTGCGATGAGACGTTCACGGATTGTCTTCTGACCAAGGTACATACCGAGACCGTGCTCTGCATTGTCCTCAAAGAGGGAGTTAGCCCAAGCCGGACCTCTGCCGCTTTCCTTGTTTACCGTGTACGGTGTAGCGGGAGCGGAGCCACCCCAGATGGATGAGCAGCCTGTTGCGTTGGAGATGTACATTCTCTCGCCGAAGAGCTGTGTGATGAGACGTGCATAAGAGGTTTCAGCACAACCTGCGCAAGAACCGGAGAACTCGAGGAGCGGCTGCTTGAACTGGCTGCCCTTGATTGTCTTGTTGATGAGCTCGGGCTTCTCGGAAACCTTTTCTACGCAGTAGTCAAATACCTGCTGCTGATCAAGCTGTGTAGCCTGTGCTGTCATTTCGATAGCTTTCTTTTCCGGTGTGCCGTCGCGCTCTGCCTTTGCTGTTACCGGGCAAGCCTTGACACAGAGCGTACATCCCATACAATCCATCGGGCTGATTGCCATTGTGAACTTGTAGTCTGTCTTGATGACGGGCTTTTCTGTATACTTTGTGTTTGCCGGAGCGTTTGCTGCTTCTTCTGCTGTGAGAGCAAACGGGCGGATTGTAGCGTGCGGACAGACGAATGCGCAGTTGTTACACTGGATGCAGTTTTCTGCGTGCCAGACGGGAACGGAAACTGCAACGCCGCGCTTTTCATATGCGGAAGAGCCCTGCGGGAATGTACCGTCAGCCATATCCTTGAATGCGGATACGGGGAGGGAGTCACCCTGCATACGGGAAACGGGTTCAACGATGTTGTTTACGAAGTTGACAAGGTCAGCTCTCTTGCCTGTTGCAGGAGCCTTGACTGTGTCGTCCTTTGCATCCTTCCAGGAAGCGGGAACATCAATCTCGACCATTGCGTTTGCGCCTGCATCAATAGCTTTGTAGTTGAGCTCAACGATAGCTTCGCCCTTCTTGATGTAGGACTTGTAAGCCATCTTCTTCATATACTCAACAGCTTCATCCTTCGGAAGGATGTTTGCGAGTGCAAAGAATGCAGACTGGAGAACGGTGTTCTTAACCTTTGCGTTGCCGATTTCCTTGATAGCAATGTTTGTAGCATCAATTGTGTAGAACTTTACGTTGTTGTTTGCAATGTATGACTTGACTGATGCCGGGAGGTGAGCATCAAGCTCGTCCTTTGACCACTGGCAGTCAAGCATGAATGTGCCGCCCGGAACAACGTCCTCAACAATCTTATAGCCTTTGAGGATATAAGAGGAGTTGTGGCAGGCAACGAAGTTTGCCTTGTTTACGTAGTAGGTAGACTTGATGGGCTTGTCGCCGAAGCGGAGGTGGGAAATTGTGATACCGCCTGTCTTCTTTGAGTCATACTGGAAGTAGGCCTGAATGAACTTGTCAGTATGGTCGCCGATAATCTTGATTGAGTTCTTGTTAGCACCGACAGTACCGTCGCCGCCAAGACCCCAGAACTTGCAGGAGATTGTGCCTTCTGCTGCTGTATCCGGGCATGCCTTTTCTTCGAGAGAGAGGCCTGTAACGTCGTCTACGATACCGAGCGTAAAGCCGTTCTTCGGTTCCGGCATAGCAAGGTTTGCAAATGCAGCAAAGATGCTTGACGGAGGAGTGTCCTTTGAACCGAGACCGTAACGGCCGCCGACGATCTTGACATCGTTCTTGCCAAGAGAAGCAAGAGCTGTAACAACGTCGAGATAAAGCGGTTCGCCAAGTGAGCCGGGCTCTTTTGTTCTGTCAAGAACAGCAATCTTTTTAGCTGTTGCCGGGATAGCTTCAAGAAGTTTTTCAGCAACGAACGGACGGTAGAGGCGGACCTTGATAAGACCGACCTTTTCGCCGTGAGCGTTCATATAGTCGATAACTTCTTCTGCAACGTCACAGACGGAACCCATTGCAACGATTACGCGGTCAGCATCGGGTGCGCCGTAGTAGTTGAAGAGCTTGTAGTTTGTGCCAAGCTTTGCATTTACCTTGTCCATATATTCTTCAACGATAGCGGGGAGAGCATTGTAATATTCGTTACATGCTTCTCTGTGCTGGAAGAAGATGTCGCCGTTCTCAGCAGAGCCGCGGAGAACCGGGTGCTCGGGGTTGATTGCGCGGGAACGGAATGCACGTACTGCATCCATATCTACCATTTCTTTGAGGTCTTCATAATCCCATGCTTCAATCTTCTGGATTTCGTGGGATGTTCTGAAACCGTCGAAGAAGTTGAGGAACGGAACGCGGCCCTTGATTGTTGCAAGGTGAGCAACAGCGCCGAGATCCATAATTTCCTGCTGGTTTGTTTCAGCCATCATAGCATAGCCTGTCTGGCGGCAGGCATAAACGTCAGAATGGTCGCCGAAGATGTTGAGCGCGTGGGAAGCTACGCAACGGGCAGAAACGTGGATAACGCTCGGGAGAAGCTCGCCTGCGATTTTGTACATATTAGGGATCATAAGAAGGAGACCCTGTGATGCTGTATAAGTTGTTGTGAGAGCACCTGCTGCGAGTGAGCCGTGAACAGCGCCTGCTGCGCCGCCTTCGGACTGCATTTCTACCATCTTGACTCTGTCGCCGAAGATGTTTCTTGCCGGTTCGCCGAAGATGTTCTTGTCAGTTGCAGACCATGTATCTGTAACTTCTGCCATCGGGCTTGACGGTGTGATGGGGTAAATCGCGGCGACTTCCGTAAACGCATAGCTTACGTGAGCGGCAGCGGTGTTACCGTCCATGGAAACTTTTTTTCTTGCCATGATACATTCTCCTTTTTCTTTCTTTCTTCAAATATTTTAACAGATATCGCGGTAAAAACAAGTATCTTTTTTATTACAAATACATAATATTTACCACAATTTTAAAATTACAGAATCAATTCATCAAGAGATCTTTTCGGAACGTGGTGGATCTTGTTTTCGTCACGCCAGTACTTTATGTCTCCATTTACCATATCGTCAATAACGACTGTTTCAATGGGTTTTCCGAGCGCAATTACAAGAACGGGTTCAAACCTGTCGTCAAGAGAAAGCGCTGCTTTGAGCTCTTCGCGCTTAAAGCTTGCAATCATACATCCGCCGAGGCCTGCCTCAGCAGCACCGAGAAGCATTGTTTGCGCCATAATACCGACGTCGATTATATTTCCGTTGCCGAGTGAAGTATCACTGACTATCGTTATGTATGCGACGGGACGCTCGCCGGGTTTCGGTGCACCGTCTTTGATATATCCTGCCCAGGATGTGAGCGGGAAAATCTTTTCGCATTCATCACGCGAGGTGGATATGCGGAATTTGAAGAACTGACGGTTTGCTGCGCATGGGCAGATTCTTGCAAGAGCGATGAGTTCTCGAACTGCCTCATAGGAGATGGGAAAACTTTCGTCAAAACGACGGTATGAACGATTCTTTAAAACCAGATCGTGAAGCATATGTAAACCCCTGATGTGTTTTTTTAATTACTTCTTGATTATTGTGCCGTAAACTTCACCGGAGAGAGCAGCGGCATTTGATTCGTCTGTGTCAACGTGCATAGCCGGAGCAAACTTTTCACTTACGCGAACAACAACCTCGTCAAAAATAAGTGAGCGTGCGCTGTCGATCTTAACAGAAACGATTTCTTTGTCTGAAACGTTGAATTCAGCTGCTTCCTTCGGTGTGAGGTGAATGTGGCGTTGTGCTGCGATTACGCCCTCTGCAAGGTCAACCTCGCCTGCGGGGCCGACGAGCTTGCAGCCTGCGCTGCCTGCAACATCGCCGCTTTCGCGGATAGGAGCAGAAACGCCGAGAGTACGTGCATCTGTGAGAGAAACCTCAACCTGTGTTGCCGGTCTTTCCGGACCGAGTATTGAAACGTTGGCAATAGAACGCTTCGGACCAACGAGAGTTACCTTTTCTTCTGTGAGGAACTGTCCCGGCTGGGAAAGTTCGCGCTTGTTGTGAAGCTCGGCACCCTTGCCGAAGAGGATTTCGAGGTGCTCTTTTGTTACGTGTACGTGGCGTGAGGATGTCTCAACCAAAACTTTGTTGTCTGCCATTTTGATACAACCCTTTCTTTATGTAAAATTAATATCAGTTTATCTAATATAATTTATCATAAAATGCGCAAATTATCAAGTGTTTTTCGCATAAAAACTACAAATAAAAACAAAAAATCTCCGCAGAAAAATCTGCGGAGATAAATTTTCAGTTTTCTCTTGAAAATTTCTTCCAGAGCGGGAGAACACAGGTCGTGATGACGAGAAAACCTATCCAGAGTGCAGAGATGACGGTGAAGACTGTCGACCAGTCGAACGCGTCTGCAACTTTTGCAAGTCCGTAGCTCTGAACAACGATACCAAGTGAAGAGCAGGCGTTTACAATACCTGCAACCTCGCCATTTTTGCCGTACTTTGCAAAGCGGGCGGAATAGTATGAACGGAGCACTGCCATAATTGATGAGCAGACGGAAATAAGGCAAAGCGAAACGAGTGTTGACGTAACGGATATTTTGCCGACAAAGATACAAAGTGCAATGAGCGGCAGGTTTATAAGACCTATGTTGCGCACGCCCGTAAGCTCTTCTTTTATAAATCTCGGGTAAATGGCCCTTACTATGAATGTTCCCGCGATGCCTGCAATGATAAGGAAAACATTTAAAAAGTTGCCTATCATCGGGGAGATGGTTTCATACGACTCCATAAGCATTGTCGGTGCAAAATTCTTGACGCCAAGGCTTACAACATCCGTAACGATGTATGCTGGGATAAGGTATATAAGACCTGCACCAAAGAGAATCTTTGCAGTTGGAATTGTTTTGGTGGGAGCGGATACGGATGGGAGATTGTCCTCCTCCGGATATTCTTCGGGTGTTACCATTTTCTTGTTTGCAAAGAAGTAAACAACCGCTGTTGCGGCAGTAAACAAAAAGAGGAGAACGGCGGAGAGAAGGAAGTTGTTCTGCCAGTTCTTTATGAATGCCGCGCAGATATAAGCGAGCGCAAGGCCCGATGAGGAGGACAGAGATATGTAAAAAATAGCTTTTTTTCTTTGGGTTTTTTCAAGCTGTGAAGAAATAATTTTGAAGATTGCCGGCCAGATGCCGAACTGAATTGCACCGTTGAAAGTCCAGACGACAATCATAAGATAATAATTCTGGTTAAGGTAGACTATGAGGTTACAGATTGCTGCACCGAGAAGACCGATAAGGAGAAGCATTTCGGGCGGATATTTATCCGCAAGCTTTCCTCCGACGACCTGGAAAGGCGCATAAGAAAGGTAAAAACAGGCAGCTATAAGCCCTGTCTGTGTTTTCGTCATAATCCCTTCGCTTACGATTGAAGCCATCGCTGCATTATAACAGTTTTTTGTCATATATACGACGGCATACATAACCCAGATGAAAAGAAACAGACGGACACTCGTTTTATGGTCCGTAAGGTGCTTTATTGCCATAGAATCATCTCTTTCGAACAAACATTAAATACCTAGATATTGTAGAACAAAAGAGGGGTTAAGTCAAGCGGAAAAAATGATTTTCCGACACATTTATACCTTGACAAGAAGCGCTTGTATGTGTAAATATAGTGTATATACTTTTATCAGGATAAGGTGCACTATGATTAAAATTTTGTTTGTTTGTCACGGCAATATATGCAGAAGCCCGATGGCTGAATTTGTTATGCGGGATTTATTAAACAAAAGCGGCAGATCTGCTGAAATTGCATCAGCGGCGACGAGCACGGAGGAACTGGGCAATTCTGTGTATCCTCCGGCAAGACGCAAGCTCTCCGAACACGGGATTTCGTGTGACGGAAAGACGGCACGGCAGATGACGAAGCGCGACTATGAATATTACGACTTTATAATCGCGATGGAAAGATACAACCTCCGCAATATGACAAGGTTTGTCGGAGATGATCCGGAGGGTAAGGTTTCGCTTCTTCTGGACTGGACAGACAGCCCGGGTGATGTTGCCGATCCGTGGTATACGGGCGATTTTGAGACGACATACAGAGATGTTGAAAAGGGTTGCCGCGGCCTTCTTGAAAAGCTTGTGGCAGACGGCAGGATTTAGATTTTAAGGGAATAGTTTTCCTTTTCGTTTCATATGATTGATTATGGCACGGAAGGGAGGACTGTAACCTTTGGCAAAAACATATATCGAAGAGCGGGCGATAGAGCTTGCGCATTATGTGATTGAAAACAAAAGCACCGTCAGGGAGGCGGCAAAAAAGTTTTACATATCGAAGTCAACGGTTCACAAGGATATAGCCGAGCGACTTGCTCTGCTTGACCGCGACCTTTACCTTGAAGTCAAACAGGTGCTTGAAGAGAATAAGGCGGAAAGGCATCTGCGGGGTGGAATGGCAACGCGGAGAAAATATCTTGAAGAAACCGTAAAACAGCACATAAGATAAGGAGAAAAGATATGACAGAATACGGAAGAAAAGCAGGAGAGCTCTTCTCTATGGGATATAATTGTGCGCAGTCGGTAGCCGGCGCGTTTTCTGAAAAG
>JAFYPW010000037.1 GCA_017559985.1 Oscillospiraceae bacterium
AAAACTGCTTTGCACCATAAAAGACAAGAGTTTGGATGCAGAACAAATTATAATTCGCCGCGAATCCTGACGGATTCACGGCGAATTTAATGCGGTTATGCGCCAAAAAATTGTTTTTTTATGGAGATTTATCCCTAAGTTGCGCCGCCGTTTGCATCGGTTTTTTTGTCTTGAATCACACCGTGAGGCTCACGCCATATTTTTTCGTCTCTTCTTTTAAAATTTTTCGGAGAGCGGTGAGCGTTTCCTGCATATCGTCGTTTACGAGAACATAGTCGTAATGCTTTGACATTTCCTCTTCATATTCGTATCGGCGCAGGCGCAGGTCAATATCCTTCTCGCCGCGGCCGATAAGCCTTTCGCGGAGCTGCTCGCGGCTTTTCGGCTTTAAGTAGATTGCGACAACGTCCGGAAGTATTTTTTTGAGGTTGAGAGTACCCTCAACGTCAATATCCTTTATTAAAACCTTCCCCTCGGCGGTCTTTTCTTCTAAAATCCTGCGGCTTGAGCCGTAGAGGTTTCCGTGGATGGGGCAGGTTTCAAGCATTTCGCCTCTGGCTTCCATCGCCTCAAACTCCTCGCGCGAAACGAAGAAATATGGCTTTCCCTGTTCCTCACCCGGGCGCATTGCGCGCGTTGAAACGGTTGTCATGAGGGTAAGGTTGTTATACTCGCCGAGAAGCTCGTTTATGATGGTGTTTTTGCCGACACCGGCACTTCCTGAAATTATAATAAGCATATGCACACCCCGAAAAAAACTTGTTACTTTATTCTACATTATTTTTCTTTATAAATCAAGCAAAAGCATTGATTTTTCAAAGCCTGTGTGGTACAATGACCTCGAATATTATATTGGGTTGCTGTGCCTTTGTAAATATAATGCTGCAAGGGGGATACATATGAAATATTTCGTTATGCTCGGCGACGGTATGGCTGACCGTCCCGTACCGGAACTTGCGGGGAAAACCCCGCTCGAAGCTGCAAACAAACCTACGATGGACTATATTTCCGAAAACGGAGAACAGGGGACGACAAACACGCTCTTTGTGGGTATGCCGACCGGCAGTGACATTGCAAACCTCTGCGTTTTCGGCTATGACCCGAAAAAATACTATACGGGAAGAAGCCCCATTGAGGCGCTCGGTCTGGGCATCCCGCTTTGCGGGGACGACACGGTTTTCCGCTTGAATCTCGTAAGCATAAGCTGTGAGGAAGAAAACTTTGAAGACAAGAAGATGCTTGACCACAGCTCGGATAAGATAACAAACGAAGAAGCATATGAGCTTCTAGACGCTCTCAGAGAAGAGTTCGGAACAGAAAAAAGAAAGTTCTATCGCGGAGTAAGCTATCGCCATATTATGATATGGAGCGGCATTGACTACGGCTATACGATGATGCCGCCGCACGACATTCTCGGGCAGACAATCGGTGAATACCTCCCCGGCGGAAAATACGGGGCGGAGGTTCTTTCAATGATGCGCCGCTCGTATGACCTTCTTATGTCACACCCGGTAAACAGCGACAGAATGAGCCGCGGTCTCCGCCCGGCGAACTGTCTCTGGCTCTGGGGCGAGGGAACAAAGCCGAACCTTTCAAGCTTCCCTGAAAAATACGGTGTTTCCGGCGCGGTTATTACGGCAGTCCCGCTCATTTCGGGAATCGCAAACGGAATCGGTCTTAAATACTATGAGGTTGATGGCGCGACAGGCGATTATTACACGAACTATAAGGGTAAGGCTGATGCCTGCATCAGGGCGTTCTCGGACGGTGCAGATTTTGTCTTCTGCCACGTTGAAGCACCGGATGAATGCGGACACGACGGAGATGCAGAGCTTAAAGTGAAGTCGATAGAGAAAATCGATGAGGAAATACTTTCTGTTGTGAAGAAACACCTTGACGGGCTCGGCGAGGAATACAGAATTCTTCTCCTCCCCGACCATCCGACACCGATTGAGGCAAGAACTCACGTTATTGCGCCCGTTCCGTATGTTATCTACGGATCCGGCTTTGATAAAAAAAGCGGTATGACCTATACCGAAGGGAACGCAAAGAAGAGCGGATGCGAAATTCCGCTTGCATATGACATTATGCAGCGTTTCATTTTCGGTTAAAGGAGAGAAAGTAAAATGACATTAAAAAACAGACTGACGGAGATTGTCAAAAAAGCCTTCTCCGATGCGGGATATGACGAGTCGCTCGGCGTGGTCACGTTCTCTGACCGCCCGGATCTTTGCCAGTTCCAGTGTAACGGCGCGCTTACCGGTGCAAAGCTTCACAGAAAAGCACCTATGATGATAGCAAACGATGTTCTTGGAAACCTTTCGGATAACGCGATTTTCAAAAGCGTTACCGTCGCACCTCCCGGATTTATAAACATCATCCTCTCCGATGAGTTTATTGCCGAAGAGGCGAAGAAGATGGAAAAGAGCGAGCGCCTTGCGCTTCCTGTTATGGATAAGGAAACCATAGTTGTCGACTATGGCGGACCGAACGTTGCAAAGCCGCTTCACGTCGGACACCTTCGTGCGGCGATTATCGGCGAGACGTTAAAACGCCTTGCGAGATTTCTCGGACACAACGTCATCGGTGACGTTCACCTCGGCGACTGGGGCTTGCAGATGGGCCTCATAATTTCCGAGCTTTTCCGTGAAAAGCCGGAGCTGTGCTTTTTTGATAAAGAGTATAGCGGGCAGTATCCGGAAGAAAGCCCCGTAACGATTGACGATTTGAGCAGGCTCTATCCGCAGGCGAGTGCGCGCTCAAAAGAAGACGAAGCGTTCCGCGAGACGGCGATGCGCGCAACGTTTGATTTGCAGAACGGTCGACGCGGCTATGTAGAGCTGTGGAAAAAGTTTTTAGAGGTTTCGGTTGCAGACTTAAAGAAAAGCTATGCAAGGCTTGGGGTTGACTTTGATATGTGGCTCGGCGAGAGTGATGCCGACCCGTATGTAAAACCGCTTCTTGAAATTTTAGAAGAGAAAAAGCTTACATATTTAAGCGACGGTGCGCTTATTGCCGATGTTGCAGAAGAAACGGACGACGAGCCGATGCCCCCCGTCATCATCAGTAAGAGCGACGGAAGCCAGCTTTATGCAACGACGGACCTTGCAACAATCATACAGCGCGAGCGGGATTTTAAGCCCGACGAAATCTGGTATGTTGTAGACAGCCGACAGTCGATGCACTTCAAGCAGGTGTTCCGCCTTGCAAAGAAGGCAGAGCTTGTTTCTCCCGAAACAGAGCTTTATCACGTTGGCTTCGGCACTATGAACGGCAGTGACGGCAAACCGTATAAAACGCGCGAAGGTGGCGTGATGAGCCTTTCCGTGCTTATAGAATCGGCAAAGGCGGCGGCAAAGGAAAGGATAGACGAATCTGAAACGGCGAAGAATCTCCCCGGGAGTGAACGTGATAAAATCGCAGAGCTCGTCGGAATTTCCGCAATCAAGTTCGGCGACCTTATAAACCACCGCACGCGCGACTACATATTTGACCTTAACCGTTTCCTCTCAACAGAGGGAAAGACGGGCCCGTATCTCCAATATACAGTCGTGCGCATAAAATCGCTTCTCGCAAAGGCAGAGGCGGCAGGGGTTATTCCCGGCGAGATTATCGCACCGAAAAACGATACGGAGCGCGAGCTTTTAATCAAGCTTTTCTCCGTCGGAGACGTGCTTCTTCGCGCGTTTGACGATAAAGCGCCGAATGCAATATGCGAGGTTATGTTTGATATAGCAGGTCTTTTCAACAGATTCTATTTTGAGAATAAAATTCTTGCAAATGAAAATGAAGCTGAGCGTGCATCGTGGATTTCAATAGTCTCACTCGTGCGCGATATGCTCGTAACTCTTCTTGACATCTTCTCAACAGATGTTCCCGAAATAATGTAGGATGAAGCATATTTCGCGGACAAATAAAAGAGAAGTGTCCGCGAAGCAGGTAATTTGTAAGGAGTCTTTTAAAATGAGTACTACACTTGCCGACAGTAAACCGATGTTTTCAAACCGAGACCTTGTCCGTCTCACCATCCCGCTGGTTTTTGACGCGCTGCTTGTCCTCGTTGCAGGTCTTGTCGACTCTGTAATGGTTTCAAGCTCGGGCGAGGCAGCGGTCAGTGCCGTTGCGCTGGTTGATTCGCTCAACCTTGTGTTCCTGATGGCATTTTCTTCAGTAGTAAACGGCGGCGTGGTTGTTACGTCACAATACGTAGGACGCGGAAATATGGATGATGCTCAGACCTCCGCAAAGCAGCTTATCTATCTTGCGGCGATAGTTTCGCTTACCTTAACCGCAACTCTGCTGTTTACTTATTCACCTATTCTCAGATTGGTTTACGGCGGCGTTGAAGCAGATGTTTTTGAAGGCGCAAAAACATACTTCTTCTGGATTATTCTCGGCTATCCGTTCGTTTCGGTGGGTGCCGGATGTACAGCGCTTATGCGCTCAATGGGAAAGAACAAGCTTTCCGTTATGCTTACCTCGGGCTGCAACCTTTTAAACGTTGTCGGCAATGCCATCCTTATCTTCGGTTTTGATATGGGAATTGCCGGTGCTGCGATATCAACATCGTTTTCGCGTGTGATTTATGCAGTCTGCGGCCTTTTGGTTATGCACAACAAGCATTTAAAGATTCACTTTACCGACCTTTTCAAAGTAAAGCTCAATGGCGGCATATTGAAGAAAATCGCCGTCATCGGCGGGACAACGGGTATTGAAAGCGCGCTTTTCCAGATAGGAAAGGTTCTCATTTCAAGCCTTATGGCGACCTTTGGCACGATCGCCATTGCCGGATATTCTGTTTCGTATTCCATAAACAATATTGCGTGGTCCATGCTCGGCGCGTTTACCACATCGCTTATCCCGATAGTCGGTCAGGCTATGGGCGCGGGAAGAATTGACGAGGCGAAGATGTATACGAAAAAGATGACAACTGCGGCAACGGTGACTATGGTCATTCTTTTCGGAACGATATTCCTTCTCCGCAATCAGCTTGTTATGATGTTTGATTTTGAGCCCGATGCTCTCCGGGAAGCTGCGTATTACACGGGTGTTGCGGCAGTTCTTTCCATCCTCTCCTTCTACTCGTGGTCGTTTCTTCCCGTCGGCGCGTTCCGCGCGGCAGGTGATGTAAGATACGGTCTCGTGGTTGCTATTTTAACAATGTTTATTTTCCGCGTCGGCGGCGCGTTCCTGCTTTCGGGATATTTTAAAATGGGCGTTGTCGGTATATATCTCGGTATGTGGGCAGACTGGTTTGCACGTGCAGTGATGAACTTCTTCCGCTACCGAAGCGGCAAGTGGCTCACAAAGAAAGTAATTTGATATTCTCCCGGGGGTTGCTGAAAACCACCCTCACAAAAAATAAAAAGGAAACTTTTTAATTTAAGGGAGATTTTCAAAATGGATAATACATTAAATGGCAAAAAACTGATGTTTTCAAACCGAGACCTTGTAAAGCTTACGTTTCCGATTATTTTAAATTCGCTTTTTGCGATAGTGACAAACCTTGTTGACTCTGTAATGGTTTCAAGCGTGGGTGAGGCGGCGGTCAGCGCCGTTTCGCTTGTCGGAAACATAACAATGATGTTCATTATACTCATCACCTCGGCAACGGGCGGAGGCATTGTCGTAACATCGCAGTATGTCGGCCGTGGCGATATGAAGGATGCAAACGAATCCGCAAAGCAGTTTGTATATCTTTCTGCATTTGCAGGCCTTCTGATAACAACAGTGCTCTTTTTCTTCCGCACGCCGATCTTGAGGCTCGTTTACGGAAGCGTTGAGGCTGATGTTTTTAAAAACTGCCAGGATTATCTTCTCTGGCTCTCGCTCGGCTATCCGTTTTATGCAATAGGTTCAAGCTGCTGTGCAGTGCTTCGTTCGATCGGGAAAAACACGCTTTCGGTAGTGCTCACGATTGGTGCGAATGTTTTAAACGTTTGCGGAAACGCACTTTTTATTTTCGTTTTTGACATGGGCGTTGCAGGTGCGGCGATTTCAACAACAATTTCCCGCATTATATGGACGATAGCGGGAGTGTGGATTCTGCACAACAAGAGTCTCAAAGTTCATTTTGAAAAATTTTTCAGATACAAGCCCGATTTTCAGGTTATCAAAAAGATAACCGTAATCGGCGGTTCAAGCGGAATAGGAGATGCTCTTTTCTATTTCGGAAAGCTTCTCATTTCAAGCCTTATGGCAACGCTTGGCACGGTTTCCATCGCGGCATATTCTGTCGCAAACTCCATCTGCAATTTCGGTTGGACCGGGCTTGGCGGATTTTCCGTTGCGCTTGTCCCGATAGTGGGGCAGTGCATGGGCGCAGGGCTGTCCGACCAGGCAAAGCTGTATACGAGGAAGATGATAAAAGGCTCGATCATTATGATGCTTGTCGTTTTCGGGCTTACGTTCCTTCTCCGCAATCAGCTCGTGCTTATTTTTGATTTTGGACCGGAAACGCTCAAAGCAGCGGGATATAACACGGGTGTTGGTGCGCTCCTCACCATTCTCTCGGTTTATTCCTGGGCATTTCTGCCCATACAGGCATTCCGCGCGGCGGGCGATGTCAAGTACGGTCTTTTTGTCTCGATTGCAACGATGTTTATCTTCCGTGTCGGTCTTGCATATCTGCTCTGCGGATATTTCAAGATGGGACTTATGGGTATATGGATAGGTATGTGGGCAGACTGGTTTGCCCGCGCGATACTCAATGTAATTCACTACCGTCAGGGTAAGTGGCTCACGAAAAAGGTGATTTAGCGATGACGCAAACACTCGAAAAACCGATGTTTTCAAACCGCGAGCTCTTCCGCCTCGGAATCCCGATGGTGCTCGAAGGCCTTCTTTCCGTTGCGGCGGGTATGGCAGACGTTGCAATGGTTTCAAGCTGCGGCGCGGCGGCAATGAGCGCGGTGTCGCTTATTGACCCGATAAACAATTTGTTCACCCTCTTTTTCGGTGCGATGACGCTCGGTGGCATAATAGTAACCTCGCAGTATCTCGGCAGAGGGGATACTGACCGTGCAAAGTCAAGTGCATACCAGGTGTTATACGGCTCAACAGCGGTTGCTCTCGTCATCACGGTGATTCTCCTTTGTTTCATACCGCAGGTCATAAAGCTCATCTACGGAGAGCTTGAGCCGCTTCTTTTTGAGAAATCAAAAACATATTTTTTCTGGACTCTTTTAAGCTATCCGTTTCTTGCGATTGCGTCGTCATGTTCCTCTGTTCTCCGCGTACAGAAAAAAACAACGGCAACGCTCATTTCCACCCTCCTTATAAACACCGTAAACATCGGCGGAAACGCCGTGCTTATTTACGGGTTTGATATGGATATCGCAGGTGCGGCGATTTCAACAACGCTCTGCCGCGTTGTGTGGGCGCTCCTCGGTTTGTCCTTTATGCGGAATTCTGAGCTTCCGATACGTTTTGCGCCTTTGTTTAAATACAAGCCGGATTTTGATATTTTAAAGCGCATTTTAAAGCTTGGCGGCGCGAATGGGCTGGAAAACGTGCTTTTGCAGTTCGGAACGCTTCTCATAACAACGATCATAGCCGCGCTCGGAACGACGACTATCGCCGCAAACTCGGCGGCAAACTTTATCTGCAATTTTGGATGGCTTGTCCCCGGACAGCTTGGCGGGCTTCTCCTTATGGTCGTAGGACGATGCATGGGTGCGGGAAGACCCGATGAAGCAAAAGCGTACACAAAAAAAATAGCAAATTTTTCCCTTGTTTTCACGCTCTTCTTCTTCGGAATCCTGTTTTTATTGCGCAATCAGGTTGTTCACGTTTATGCGCTTGAAGAAGAAGCACTTGCTCTTGCGGGCGAGGTAGTGGGAATCGTCTGCCTTGCAACAATCCTTTCGTTTTTTGGCTGGGCAGGCGTTCCGACATCTGCCTTCCGTGCAGCAGGTGATGTTAAGTATACCGTAATCGTCAGCGTTTCAACGACCTTCATCTGCCGCATAGGTCTTGCCTATGTTTTCAGCAGATGGCTCAATCTCGGGATTCTGGGTGTATGGATAGGCAACTGGATGGCGTGGACAACATCTGCCGTCTCAAACTGTTTACGTTTGCGAAGCGGAAAATGGATGACGAAAAAAGTCATTTAAAAATTTAATTTAAAAATTTGTCAGTAAAAAGTTGCGATGTGTGACACAATCACACATCGCATTTTTTGTTATGGAAAACGTCGCACGTTTTTCCGAGAAAGGCAAAATATCCGAAATTTTAATGAGCATATTAAAAGAGAAAGGAGGAGAAAATGAAAAAAATTAAAAAACAAACAAAAATTTTTGCGGCACTTCTTCTTGCTTTTTTATTTGTAATACCGGTAAGTGCCGCAGGCATCGAGCTTGTTCCGCTCGGTCACACCGCGGGAATCCGCGTGTCATCAAGCGGAGCAATCGTCATCGCGCTCTCTGAGAATATGGCGGAAAACCCTTGCCGTGCGGCGGGAATAGCCCCCGGCGACGTTATACAAAGCGTTGACGGAAAGGAGATAGCAACAAACCGGGACCTTCACGACGCTGTCGTAAAAAGCGGTGGCAAGGAGATAACGGTAGAGTATCTCCGCGAAGGGATGAAATGCACGTGTGCCGTAACGCCGAAAAAGAACAGTGAGGGTGAATATGCCATCGGCGTTCTCATCCGCGACGGTGTTGCGGGTATAGGCACAATGACCTACTTTGACCCGCAAACAAAAACGTATGGCGCGCTCGGACACGGTATATCAGACAGCGACACAAGTATTTTAATTCCCGCGCGGGAGGGCGCGCTCCTGCCGTCCGAGGTTTCCGATGTTGTAAAGGGGAAGGCAGGAACTCCCGGAGAGCTTCGCGGAGAGTATGACATTTCGCACGAATTTGCAACAATTGATAAGAACACGGATTCCGGCATATTCGGAAAAGTGAGTGATGAGACTGCGCTTTTTTTAAAAAACAAGTCGTATGCCGTGGCGGATAAAAGCGAAATAAAGCGCGGTGCGGCGACGATTCTTTCAAACATCGAGGGCGACGAAGTAAAAGAATATGAAATCGAGATAACAGCAATTTCAAAAGACGGCGAAAAAACAAAAAATATGCTTATCTCCGCAACCGACCCCGAGCTTCTTTCAAAAACAGGCGGAATAGTGCGCGGGATGAGCGGTTCACCGATTTTGCAGAACGGAAAAATCGTAGGCGCCGTAACGCACGTTTTAGTAAACGACCCGACAAAAGGATACGCAATATTCATCGAAAATATGCTGAACGCGGCAGAATAATTCAAAAACAGCAGAGCGGAAAATTTTCGCTCTGCTGTTTAATATTAAGTTGACAACAAAAAAAGTGTAAGATATAATTAAATTAAATTACATCTCGGAGGAATAAAAAATGAGATTTTATATCTGTTCTCATTGCGGAAACATTATAGAAAAAATTCACGATGCAGGCGTTCCTGTTATCTGTTGCGGTCAGAAGATGGACGAGCTTATCCCCGGAACGGTTGAGGCAAGTGCCGAAAAGCACATTCCGGTTGCAACTGTCGAAGGAAGAACCGTAAGAGTGACGGTTGGCGAAGTTGAACACCCCATGACAGAGGAGCACAGCATCCTCTGGGTGTGCCTCGTTACAGACAAAGGCGTTTACCGCAAGAGCTTAAAGCCGGGAAATGCTCCTGTTGTTGCGTTCTCGCTTCTTGAAGAAACTCCTGTCGAGGTCTTTGCATACTGCAACCTCCACGGACTCTGGAAAGCTGAAATCGAAGAAAAGAAAATCTGCCCGTTAAAGCCGATTGACACAAAGTCAAAAGAAAACTATGATGTCTGCCTTTGCAACAAGGTAAGCTACTTTGACATTCTCGACGCGGTCCATAAAAATACAAGCGTAGATGCGCTTTTGGATGTTTTTGAGAATGTAAAGAACACAACAAAGTGCTCCACCGGATGTGGCGGATGCTATGAAAAGGTAATCGCAATCATCTCCGACACGATGATGAACGGCGAGAACAACTAAAAGAACAAAACAGAGCGGAAAATTTTTCCGCTCTGTTTTTTGTCTGTGTTAAAGAAAATTGTCTCCCACCAATTTCCTTACATAAAAATCCCTTGATTGTAAACAATAGTTTTGTAAAATTAAAACAAAAAGGGGATTTATGTTATAATGAAAGCAACTGGTATTGTAAGAAGAATAGACGACCTTGGGAGGGTCGTTATTCCAAAAGAAATCAGAAGAACCATGCGCATTCGCGAGGGCGACCCGCTGGAAATATACACCGACCGCGACGGCGAAGTAATTTTTAAAAAATATTCACCTGTGGGTGAACTTGCCTCGTTTGCGGGGCACATCTGCGAGACGCTCTGCAAGACGACGGGCGCGAGTGCAATCATCTGCGACCGCGACACGGTAATCTCCGCCGCGGGCACAGCAAAGCGCGACCTCTTTGACAAGCGCATATCCGAGTCGCTTGAACACATCATAGAATCGCGACAGATTTATCAGCACAAAAGCGGAGAAACACCCGTAGACGTGACGGACACAAAAAACGGTCAGTATCTCTCCGTTGCGGCACCGATCATCTCCGAGGGCGACGTTTCGGGCTGTGTTGCATTCGTCTTTGACGGAACGGAAAACGAGCTTGGCGAGACGGGGTATAAGCTTGTTCAGACGATGGCGGGTTTTCTCGGAAAACAGATGGAGTCATAAAAAAATCACGGTGGAAAAACCACCGTGATTTTTTCTTTGGACTAGCAGCAGCCGCCTTTAAGGGAGAAAGAGAGGCAGTCTGTGCACTGGTCCTGAGTGGGGTTTTTTTCGTGAGTGCCGACCTTGATTGCGTCGAGTGAGCAATAGTCAACATTCTGGCAGTGGTGCATACAGCTTGTTACTGAGCAGTGGATGCTCTTATTGGGATTGTCGTTCATTCTTTTTTACCTCCAAAAAAATTTGCTTTCGCAAGATTATCTTGCACAGTTTCGGGATTAAATATACACAAAAGCCGATGGCGCATTTTCTCGCGCTTGACAATATCTACATTTTTTTTTAATATATATATGAAGAATAAACAAGAGTTTCCGGGAGATGATGTTTTGTTCAAGAAAAATCGAGCGCTTGTATTTATCGCGCAGACATCAAAAAAAGAGCTTTTCCGTCTGTTCCTTCTGACAGTTTCAAATATACTCAACGCTTCTCTTGCGGTGTATTTCGCCCTTGCCATGCGAAATGTGATAAACCATGCGGTTGCGGGGGAAGGGACGTTGGTCCGGCACTCTGCGGCGGTGCTTATCGGAGTTGTAATTTGTGAAATTTTCCTCTTTGTTGCAATCCGTATGCTTTCGGCACAGATCACGGCGCGGCTTGAAATAGCTTTCCGCGAAAGCGTTTTTTCAAAAATTTTAAAGAAGGACTATTCTCAGATTTCGCGCTTTCACAGTGGAGATGTTCAGACAAGGCTTTGGAGTGACGTTACAACCATAAGCGACAATGTCGCAACGCTCATTCCCGGAGTTTGCGGGCTCATAACGAGGCTTGTCGGCGCGCTTGCGGCAGTTTTTGTGGTCGATTCGACCTTCGCACTCATCATCCTTTGTGGCGGTGTTGTGCTTTTCGTTTTCTCCCGCGCGCTTCGCGGTGTTATGAAGCGGACACATAAAGATGTTCAGGAAAAAGCGGCAGATCTTCGCGCTTTCCATCAGGAGTCGATTGAAAATGTTCTTGTAATCAAGACTTTTGATATGGAAAATAAAATCCGCGAGGGTGAAAAGTCGCGCTCTGCTGCACACTACAAAAAGAAAATTATCCGCGCACTGTATTCAACGGGTGCATCCTGCGGCTTTTCAACGCTTATCACCTTTGGTCACGTTTACGCTGTTATCTGGTGCGCCTGGAAGCTTATGTCGGGTGACTCGGGCTTTGAATACGGTGACTTTGTAGCAATTATGCAGCTCATAAACCAGATTCAGGCGCCGTTTGCATCTCTTTCGGGAAGTCTGTCAAAGTACTATTCCGCAATCGCGTCAACCGAGCGTTTGCTTGAACTTGTCGACCTTCCCGAGGATGAAGAAAGCCGCGAGGTTTCGGGTCTTTATGAAAAAATCAAATCCATAAACTTCTCAGGTGTTTCTTTTTCTTACGGAGAAACAGCCGTATTTGAAAATGCAGACTGCCGGATAGAAAAGGGAAGTCTTACTGTTGTTTCGGGAATATCGGGCATAGGAAAGAGCACGATGATAAAGCTTATTATGGGTGTGCTCAAACCGCAGCAGGGTGAAATCTTTCTTGAAACGGAAGAGGGCAGAGAAATCTGCAACTCGTCTCTTCGACGCCTTTTTGCATACGTTCCGCAAGGCAATCTTCTTATGAGCGGCACGGTGCGCGAAAATATGCTTCTTGCAAAGTCGGACGCAACGGATGAGGAAATACTCTCGGCACTCAGACTCTCTGCGGCAGACTTCATAGACGAGCTTTCTGAGGGGCTTTCGTCTGTTCTCGGCGAGCGCGGAAGCGGACTTTCCGAGGGGCAGGTGCAGCGCCTCGCAATTGCACGCGCCATTCTTTGCGGTGCCCCGATTCTCCTGCTCGACGAGGCAACGAGTGCGCTTGACGAAGAAACGGAGAAGAGAGTGCTTCAGAACATTATGAGCATAGAAGGGAAAACCTGTATTGCAATTTCTCACAGAAGTGCGGCGCGCAAAGTTTGCACAAAAGAAATCTATGTTCGAGAAGGTAAAATATGTGAAAGGGAATAGAATATGAAAATCTGCGGTTTTCAGAAGCTTACACTGCTTGACTTTCCGGGTCGCGTTGCCTGCACGGTTTTTACCGGAGGATGTAATCTGCGTTGTCCGTTCTGCCATAACGCGGGGCTTGTCACGGAGCTTTCTGCGGCGGAGGAGTTTTCCGAAGAAGAAATTCTTTCATATTTGAAAAAGAGGACAGGAGTCCTTGACGGTGTTTGCATAACCGGCGGGGAACCGCTGCTTCAACCTGATACAGAAGATTTCCTCGGAAGAATAAAGGGGCTTGGTCTTGCGATAAAGCTTGATACGAACGGAACATATCCCGAAAGGCTTTCGGCAATAATCGATGCGGGACTTTGTGACTATGTCGCAATGGACATCAAAAACTCAAAAGAGCGGTATGTTGAGACCGTGGGAATAGAAGGTTTTGACATTGCGCCCGTTTGCAAAAGCGTTGATATTCTCCTTTCCGGAAAGGTGCCGTTTGAGTTTCGGACAACCGTTGTGCGCGAGCTTCACACAACAGAGGATATTGAAAAAATAGCGCTCTGGATAAAGGGCGCGGGGAAATATTTCCTGCAAAATTTTGTGGACTCCGGCAACCTCATCGGAGAGGGCCTGACGGCTCATACGCCCGAAACCCTTGAAGCTATGCGGAAAATTGCGCAAAAACACATAGATTTTGTGGAACTCCGAGGAGTGTAACACAAGATATTGTATATTTTTTGTAAAAAAACTATTGACAGAAATACTATATATATGTTAGAATGCTCTTACACACACAATATGTGGAAGGAGCATTTTTATTATGTATCAGGTTATAAAGCGTGACGGCAAGGCCGTAAACTTCAATTTATCAAAGATAAGCAACGCCATTATGCAGGCGTTTGATGCTTGTGACAGACAGTATAACGCAGATATTATAGACTTCCTTGCACTTAAAGTAACTTCCGATTTCGAGCCGAAGATTGAAAACGGCTCCGTTACCGTTGAAGCTATCCAGGACAGTGTTGAGTCTGTTCTCATAAAGGGCGGATATGACGATGTTGCAAAGGCATACATTCTCTACCGTAAGCAGCGCGAGAAGATCCGTAACCTCGGTGCAACAATTGTTGACTATAAGGAGATAGTTGATAACTATCTCCGCATCAACGACTGGCGCGTTAAGGAGAACTCGACGGTTACATACTCTGTCGGCGGTCTCATCCTCTCAAACTCCGGTGCAATTACTGCAAACTACTGGCTCTCAGAGGTTTATGACAACGAAATTGGCGATGCACACAGAAATGCCGATATCCACATCCACGACCTTTCGATGCTCACGGGCTACTGTGCAGGCTGGTCGCTTAAACAGCTTATCCAGGAAGGCCTCGGCGGCGTTACAGGTAAGATTACCTCCGCTCCCGCAAAGCACCTTGCAACTCTCTGCAACCAGATGGTAAACTTCCTCGGCATCATGCAGAACGAGTGGGCAGGAGCACAGGCATTTTCTTCGTTTGACACATACCTCGCCCCGTTCGTTAAGATTGATGATCTCTCTTACGACCAGGTAAAGAAGTGCGTTGAGTCGTTTATCTACGGCGTCAACACACCGTCCCGCTGGGGAACACAGGCTCCGTTTAGTAACATCACTCTTGACTGGACGGTTCCGAACGACCTTGCAGAACTCAACTGCATAATCGGCGGAAAAGAGGTTGACTTTAAGTATAAAGACTGCCAGAAGGAAATGGATATGGTCAACCGCGCGTTTATCGAGATTATGATTGAGGGCGATGCAAACGGCCGCGGCTTCCAGTATCCGATTCCCACATACTCCATCACATCTGACTTTGACTGGTCAGAGAGCGAGAACAACAAGCTTCTCTTTGAGATGACATCAAAATACGGAACACCGTATTTCTCAAACTACATCAACAGTGATATGGAGCCGAGCGACGTCCGCAGTATGTGCTGCCGTCTCCGTCTTGACCTCCGCGAACTCCGCAAGAAGTCCGGCGGCTTCTTCGGAAGCGGCGAGAGCACAGGCTCTGTCGGCGTTGTAACAATCAATATGCCGAGAATTGCATACCTTGCAAAGGATGAGGCTGATTTCTACGAGCGACTTGACAAGCTTATGGATATCTCCGCCCGCTCACTCAAAGTAAAGCGTACTGTTATCACAAAGCTCCTTGAAGAGGGACTTTATCCTTACACAAAGAGATATCTCGGCACATTCAACAACCACTTCTCAACAATCGGTCTTGTCGGTATGAACGAAGTTGGTCTTAATGCAAAGTGGCTTGGTAAGGACCTTACGGATGAAAAGACACAGGCGTTTACAAAGGATGTATTAAACCATATGCGCGAGCGCCTTTCCGACTATCAGGTTAAATACGGCGACCTCTACAACCTTGAAGCAACACCGGCTGAGTCAACTGCTTTCCGTCTTGCAAAGCACGACGTCAAGAGATATCCCGACATCATCACGGCTGCAAAGAGCGCGGACGAAACTCCGTACTACACAAACAGCTCACACCTTCCTGTCGGATATACAGAAGACATCTTCACAGCTCTTGATATTCAGGACGAGCTTCAGACTCTCTATACATCGGGAACCGTATTCCACGCATTCCTCGGTGAAAAGCTTCCGGACTGGAAGGCAGCTGCAAACCTCGTCAAGAAGATTGCAGAAAACTACAAGCTTCCGTATTACACACTCTCCCCGACATATTCCGTATGTAAGACACACGGATATCTTGTCGGCGAGCAGTTCACCTGCCCCGAGTGCGGTGAGCCGACAGAGGTTTACAGCCGCATAACAGGCTACTACCGCCCGGTTCAGAACTGGAACGACGGAAAGAGCCAGGAGTATAAGGACCGCAAGGTTTACGACATTGAAAACTCCAAGCTCACAAGAAACGGCAGACAGGAAGAGAAAAAGGCAGAGGAGAAGGCTCCGGCAGCGGAAAAGAAGGCAGCAGACGGAAACTATCTCTTCACAACGGCAACCTGCCCGAACTGCAAGATTGCCTGTGCAACACTCGACAAAGCAGGCTTTGAATACGAAAAGCTTCTTGCAAACGAAAACCGTGAGCTTGCAGAGTCTCTCGGAATCAAGCAGGCTCCGACTCTTGCAATCGTCCGTGACGGCAAGGTAGAGAAGTATTCCGGCGTTTCTGATATAAAGAAAATGCTCAATGCATAAGGAACGGAAGTAATATATATGTTGTACGATATCATAGTTGTCGGCGGGGGCCCTGCGGGGCTCACCGCCGCGCTCTACGCAAGGCGCGCAAACAAGAGCGTGCTGGTTATAGAAAAGGCGACTTTCGGCGGACAGATAACATACTCTCCCAAAGTAGAAAACATCCCGGGCTTTTTAAGCCTCACGGGAAACGAGTTCGCCGAAAGACTCGTCGAACAGGTGCTTGAACAGGGCGCAGATGTTGAAGCGGCAGAGGTTTTGGAAATCCGCGACGGTGAGGTCAAAACCGTTATAACCGACAGCGGCGAGTTTACTTCGCGTACGGTAATTGTCGCGACAGGTGCACGCCACCGCCTTCTCGGTCTTCCGGGTGAGGAGGACTACATCGGCGAGGGAATCTCTTTCTGCGCGGTGTGTGACGGCGCGTTTTATGAGGGAAAGACAGTTGCTGTTATTGGCGGCGGAAACTCTGCTTTGCAGGAGGCTCTTCTTCTTTCTGATCTTGCCAAAAAGGTTTTTGTTGTGCAGAATCTTGACTTTCTCACAGGTGAGGACAAGCTCTCCGAGCAGATAGCCGAGCGCGACAACATCGAGGTAATTCTCGGCACTGTCGTAAAAGAACTCCACGGCAAGGGCGAGCTTTCATCCATAACGGTAGAAGAGAGCGCAACCGGAAAGACAAGCGAGCTTTCTCTTGACGGAATGTTTGTTGCGATAGGGCTTGTTCCGCAGAACGAGAAGTTCAAAAACGTTATAGTTCTTGACGAGCGTGGCTATGCCGATGCGGGCGAGGACTGCAAGACTTCAACGAGCGGTATCTTCACGGCAGGAGATTGCAGAGCAAAGCGCATCCGTCAGGTTGCAACTGCCGCGGCAGACGGTGCAATAGCTGCGCTTGCCGCGTGCGACTATGTAGACGGAAGATAAGAATAAAGTCTTTAACACTCCGCCGCACGGCGGAGTGTTTTGTTGACACAAAATCTCAAAAGGAATATAATTGTTTTATACTGATGGAAGAAGGATGAGAAAATGACCGAAGCTGAGCTTCACTATAAAAAAATGACGGAAAAGCCGCTCGCGCGCCTTATTGTTTCTCTCGGCATACCGACGACCATATCGATGCTCGTTACGAGCATATACAATATGGCAGACACATACTTCGTCGGAATACTGGGAGAATCTCCCCAGGCAGCAACAGGAATTCTCTTCACAATCCAGGCGGCAATCCAGGCTATTGCGTTTATGCTCGGTCAGGGCTCGGGCACGCTTGTCGCAAAGGCTCTTGCAGACAGGAATGTCAACGAGGCGTCGGAATATGTGTCAACAAGCTTCTTTACGGCTTTGTTTTGCGGCTCTCTGTTTGCAATACTGGGGCTTGTGTTTTTAGAACCGCTGCTTATGTTTCTCGGCAGCACAAAAACAATTCTTCCGTATGCCAAGCAATACGGCGCGTGTGTGCTTATAAGCTGTCCGATAGTTATGGCATCGTTTGTTTTAAACAACAATCTGCGCTATGAGGGAAAGGCTCTTTTCTCGATGTTCGGCCTCGCTTCGGGCGGAATTATCAACATCTTCGGAGACTGGCTTTTAGTTTATGTATATAATTTCGGCGTTCTTGGCGCAGGAATTGCAACGACAGTTTCGCAGGCGATAAGCTTTGTAATTCTCTATGTTTTCTTTGTAAGAAAGGCGCAGGGCAAAATCGGCTTTAAATATATAAGCCGCAATGTCCGGACATATCTCTCTGTTGTGAGAGTGGGACTTCCTGCCCTTATCCGCCAGGGGCTCGGCTCACTTTCAAGCGGAATTTTAAACAACCTCACGCGCCCGTTCGGGGACGCGGCAATTGCGGCGATGAGCGTTGTGAGCCGCTTCTCGATGTTTGTTATGTGCGTAGGGCTCGGCATAGGTCAGGGATATCAGCCGGTAGCGTCGTTCAACTATCAGGCGAAACGGTACGACCGCGTAAAGCGCGGGCTCCTTATAACAATGGGAATCGGAACGTGTTGCATTCTGTGTCTTTCCGTTCCCGGCTTTATTCTCTCGGATAAGATAATATATCTCTTTCAGAAAGAGAGCGAGGTAATAAGAATCGGAAAAACGGCACTTCGCTTTGCCTGTGTGGGAACAACATTCCTTGCGCTCTCCGTCCCTGTCAATATGCTTTATCAGAGCACGCGTCAAGCGGGCGTTGCTTCGTTTTTGTCGCTTTTGCGCTCGGGACTTTTGTTCATTCCTCTTCTCGTGATTCTGACAAGCCGTTTCGGGCTTTTTGGAATACAGCTCTCGCAGCCTCTTGCCGATGTACTTACGGGGCTTTTTTCAATCCCGTTTATGATACACTTTTTAAAAAAGCCTGAAAGCAAAATGAAATAGAAAAAAATCCTGCGGAGAAGTTTCTCCGCAGGATTTTTGCATAAAAGGGGAAGAAAAGGCAAAAATAACTTGCGGAGGTGGATTATGGGAAAGGGAATAAATAAAGAAGAGCTTATGTCTCTTCTCTTTTCAGGTGTTCTTGAAGAAGATATTGCGCTTATGCAGAAGATACTTGACTTCGACGATACCGTTATTTTCCGCCGCTTTGAAAACAGACACAACCCTAAAATCCGCGGCTGTGTAATATTTACCGAGGTGCTCGTAAATAACCTTGTGATTGACCAGAATATAGTAAAGCCGCTTCTTGATTTTCTGCCGTCAGACGAAATGCCGGGAGACGGGCTTTCTGCTTCTCTTGCCGCGCGCGTTGTGAGCACCGACGAGGTTAAAACCCAATCCCGTCCGTTTGACGCGGTAACTTCAATTCTTATCGGCGATACTGTCGTGCTCATCGACACCTGCCCCGATGCCATAGTTGCAAACTCGAAAAAGTATGCTCTGCGCGGAATAGGCGTTCCCGAAACGGAGAATGCCGTAAACGGACCGAAAGAGGGCTTTTGCGAGCTTATTGTGACAAATATCGGTCTTGTCCGCCGCAAGGTAAAAAACCCGAATCTCAAATTCCGCTTTTTTGAGGTGGGTAAGCAGAGCAGAACGCGAGTTTGTCTGTCGTATATCGAGGGCTTGTGTGAGGACCGGATTGTCGAGAAGATGATTGAAAGACTGTCCGATTTTGAGATTGATTCGGTGCTTGATGTAAACTATGTTGAGGAGCTTATGACGGAAAACCCGAACGCTCTTTTTAAAACAATGGGAAAAACAGAGCGACCGGATGTCGTTGCGGCAAAGCTTTTTGAGGGCCGCGCTGCGCTTTTGGTTGACGGAACGCCATACGCTCTGACTGTTCCGTTTTTGTTTGTTGAAAACTTTCAGGCTAATGAGGATTATTACGAAAGTTTCTATTTTGCAAGTTTTGTACGCATATTACGGTTTTTATCGTTCTTTATTGCGGTCAGCCTTCCCGGACTTTATGTGGCGCTTCTTTCATACCATAAAGAAATGATACCGAAGAACCTGCTTGTAAGTATCGCCGCCTCGCGGGCAGCCGTACCGTTTCCTGCGGCGGTTGAGATGTTTATACTTCTGCTTCTGTTTGACCTTCTGCGAGAGGCGGGCGTGCGGCTTCCGAAGGCTATCGGAGTCACCGTCAGTACGGTCGGTGCAATCGTTCTCGGTCAGAGCATAGTATCGGCAAACATTGTTTCTCCGGAAATGATAATAATAGTTGCAAGTTGCGGAATAGCGTCGTTTTTAACGCCAAAGCTTGAAGAAAGTATAGCGCTTTTGCGTCTTGTGTTTCTTCTGCTTTCCGCAACGCTTGGGATATACGGTTATGCCGCGGCAGTCATTGCAATGACATCATATATATCCTCTCTTGAAAGCTTCGGCGTTCCGTTTTGCGCATATACGATCCCGCAATCGCGCGAGGGTGCAAAAGATGTCTACATCAGAGCACCGTGGCAGAGGATGAAAAAGAGGCCTTACGCCATACAAAAAAGAAACAAAACACGACTCAGGAGAAAATGATGAAAATTATAAAACTTATCCCTGCATTTTTTTTAATTATTCTTCTTTGCGGATGCCTCGACTATAACGAGATGAATATGCAGGAGATAGTTCTTCTTGCGGGTGTAGATGGCAAAGAGGAGGTTTTTCTCTCTGTCTCCTGCGCTCCGGGAAAAGATGAGCAAAAAAAGATATACACCTCTTCGGGAAAGAGCTTTTATGAGGCTGTGCGCGCTCTCAGCGACAGAACGGACAAGAAGATGTACTGGGGGCATGCAAATGCCGTTGTGATAAGCGAGGAATATCTCGCACGTGGCGGCGAGACTGTCTTTGATACGCTTTTCCGGGCACAGGACGTATATCTTGACATAGTTCCCGTCGTTGCACGCGGTTTAAGCGCAGAGGAGGTTTTGTCGTCTGAAAGCGACCTGCTCTCCACCTTTGCAAACGAAAAAAATTCAAAACACCGTCGCGCATATGAGCTGTGGGAGATTTTTCGCTCCCGTGACGAGTTTCGTGTGTGTGTGCTGCCGTGTATTGAGCGCACGGGCGACGGGCTCCGGCTTTCCGGAGGTGCGGTTATGACGGATGAGGGCTTACGCGGCTTTCTCTCGGGAGAGGAGATGCTCCTGTTAAACCTCATCACAGAGGCGGGAGCCGGGGGATATCTTCCGCCGGTCAGAACAGAGGGCGGAGCGGAAGTAACTTTTGAAATTCTCGGAAGCAAAATTAAAAATACGGAGAAAAGCGGAGCTTTGGTAAGAAAAATCAATATAATGCTCTCTCCCGGTGAGGTCAGTGCAACTGCGGACGATGAGAAAATGCGCCTCGCGGCGGAGCACTATTTAAACGAAACGGCAAAAAAGCTTATTTTGCTCACGGAAAAAGAGAAAATGGGAAACATTCTTAAAAAGAGTGATGAAGAAAAGCCGCTTTCCGTACAGTTTTCCGTAAAAATGAGTAATATTCTCGGAGGAGAGTAATGGGTATTTTTCTTTTTGTGTTGTGTGTTATATGCCTTTTGTTTTGTGGGCAAAAGGAGAAGGGGTGCGAAGAAAAACTGTACCGTGCGCTTGTCCTCATAGCAGCTCTGCTCTCGCTCACTTCTGCTTTTGCACAAAAGAGCGAACACATCGGCGCGTCTCTTTCGGGAATGATTTCTATTTTTATGAGGTGAGCTGTTGATGATGAGAGACAAAATTTCAAATTTTGAAGCTGCGCTTATAGCCGCCCTTGCGCTTCTGACAAATGCGTTTTCCGCTTTGCCGGGTGCTCTTGCGGGGGGAGGGGTATGGATATCAAACATTCTTGCCGCGGCAGTCGGCTTTGCTTTTGCATACTTTTTTTCCTCTGCGTGTGAAAAGTTCCCCGAAGAAACCTTTTTCGGTGTTATGGAAAAAAGTATAGGGCATATCGGTGCCGTGTTTTTCGGAACGGCTTTTCTTGCTTCGTCACTTCTCACACTCACCGTTTCGCTCACTGTTTTTTCGCGGTTTGTGCAGATAACCGCACTTCCGCAGACACCGCCTGCCTTTCTTTCTTTTATGATATTGAGCCTTGCGGCGTTTGTTCTGCTTCGCGGAGCGGCTTCTCTTTCAGGAACGGCGCGGCTTCTTTTTATCTTCTCCGCCGCCGTTGTTGTTCTGTTTTTCATACTGGGTTTTAAAAACATTCTTCCGCGCGCGCTCCTGCCTGACTTTGAAAAGACAGACAGAATACTTCAGGGCGCGGGCGAGGTGTTTTTGAACAGGTTTACGACCGTCACGGCACTGATGTCGGTATATACGAGGATGGAGAAGAGGGAAACGAGGAAAAAATACTTCTTCTCCGCCGTGCTTTTGGCGGCCGCGGTTTTTATAATAATTTCTGTAATCTGTGTTGCAGTACTCGGCAAAGGTACGGCAGAGCTTGATTTTTACCCCGCTTTTACGGTGATGGCCTCGCGCGATGTCGGCGGGTTTGTCCGTCACACCGAGCTTTTTGCCTGTATAGCCATGACCGTGTCCCTGTTTTTCAAGAGTGCCGCGTCTCTTTTGTTTCTCCGCGATATATTAAAGGGGATTTTTAAAATTCCGGGGGAATGTAAGATATATTTTCCTCTTGCACTGATAACCTGCGCCGTATCACAGATTATATACAGCGATGTAACGAGTCTTCGGGCAATGCTTGAATGGAAAAGCGGCGCGGGCTATGTCCTTGCGGCTCTGTTTTTTCTCTCGTTTGTTCTTTTTGCTGCGGCAAAGATAAAGAAAAAGGAAACTTGATTTTCACCGAAATTGACCTTTCGCATAAGATGTAGTGAAGGAAACTTCAAAACACTATTACGGGAGGTAAAAAGCAATGCCTGATAAGGTCTTGCCCGGCCCCATCCACGGTAACCCGCCGTGTGTCCGTGAGGCTGTGTGTATTCATACAAACAGAATATACGATTCGTGCAGAGATAAGGAATGTATAGAAAATTTAAGAGTATATCCCACGCGCTGTTCACAGGAGATATTAGACTGTGCATCAAGCGTCAAAAGCAGAGATGTAAAGCTCTTATGGACTGACATAGACGTACATGAAGTATCGTTCAACCGCGGATTCTATTCGGTTGACATCAGATTTTTCTACCGCATCACCGCAGAGGTTTGTGCATGCAATGGAAGAACACAGAAAATTTCCGGTCTTGCCGTGTATGACAAGAGCGTAATCCTCTTCGGAAGCGAAGGTGATGTGAAAATCTTCAATTCCCGTATGTCGCCCTGCGGAAAATGTGCAGACAATATGCCCCAGGCATTTGTTGAGGCGGTTGACCCGATTTTCCTCGGTGCTGAGCTCTGTGACGCGGTACGCGTCTGCCGTGACCCTGAGTGTGAGTGCGACTGCGATGAGCTCTGTGATGTTCCTCAGTGCGTAAAGGATGCTTTTGAGGATGAGCTTATAACAAGCGGCGGTTGCAAAAACCTGCTTGTAACACTCGGTCAGTTCTCAATAGTCAGACTTGAGCGAGATAGCCAGATACTCATCCCCGCATACGATTTCTGTATGCCGGAGAAAGAGTGTGTCGGTTCAAGCGAGGACCGCCCGTGTGACCTGTTCCGCAAAATCAAGTTCCCGGTAAACGAGTTCTTTCCTCCGTCGGTATGCGATATGCCGAACGATTCCGTATGCGATAAGCCTGCAAAGGGCTGCTGCGGAAAATAGTATAGACTGTAAAGACCGCCGAAACTCCTATGAGCTTCGACGGTCTTTTGGTATGAGCGTTGCCATATATCTGAAAAAGTTTGTGCCGAGCGCGGAAAGTGCGAGGTAATATGAGAAAAGACCGGCTGTGGCGGAGAGAAGAAGAGAGGCTGATGCTCTCATAATAATTCCCGAGATGAAAAAGCATATGGCGGAGGCGATAAGCGGGCGGAGAAACCAGTTTGAAAAACGGAGAGAGAGCGAAGTCCTTTTCATAAGACACAAGAGTTTTAAAACAAAGCCTACAAAAGAGGAGACAACCGAGCCTGCAACGAAGGCGGAAAGCCCGAAGCGCGAAACGCCGAGTGTGAATAAAATCTGCAATACCCCTACAAGGGCGATGATAACTGCTGCTTGACGCTCGGCGCCGATGCCGTTAAGCAGAGAACCCAGAGTTGTTTCGTAATAGGAAAAAAGCGTTGCCAGAGCAAGCGGGGCTATAAACGCGCCGGCATCGGGGTGTTTGAAAAGAAGCGCCGAGAGCGGAGTTCCGAGCTGACAGAGAAGAGCCATGGCAGGCATGGCGATAAGGCTTGTTGCGTGAATTGTCTTTCCTGCCTTCCGTCTCATATCCGAAAGGTTTTCTTCTGCAAGTGTTTCCGAAATGCGCGGAACCATAACCGAGGTGAGAGATGATATAAAGGCAATCGGGAAGGACAGCAGGGGGAGCGTCATACCGAACATCACACCGAACGCCTCCGTTGCCGCACGCGTCGTCATACCGCCTGCACGGAGGGAGGCGGGGATGAGCACCGTGTTTAAAGAGGAGAGCAGGTTGTTTGCCGTCGCGGCAAGAGAGATGGGAAGTGCCACGGAAAAGATTTTTGCCGTCTTCGGAGGTTTTGGGGAAGTAGTGCTCCCGACACTCTTTTCCCGACGGAAGAAAAAAGAGAGGATGATGACAGAAAAAACCTCGCTTATGACCATGCCGCAGACTATAAGAAACGAGGAGGCAGACGGCTCTGTGGGCACAAAGAAGAAAAGAAGCGAGAGTACCGCAAAAGCGCGGATGAGCTGTTCGGAAAGCTCTGAAACTATCTGAGGAACAACTTTTCCGACGCCGTAGAAAAAGTTCTTTGTTATGTTTTCGATCCCCGTGAGGAAAAGGCAGACAAGAAGCGGAATGAGCGACCGCCTCGTGCGTATGTCTCCGAGGACACTGCGGCTTATAAAGCCGGAAAAGCAGACGACGCAGAGCGCGACGATAAAAAACTGAAAGAAGAAAATGCGGCGCGCACGCAGAGCACAAAGAACGGCACCCCTGCCGTCTCTGCGTTTTGAGCATATTGCAGAAAGCTTTGATACTGCAACGGTAAGGCCTGTGAGCGTGAGGGAAAGAAGAACGGAATAAAGCGGCATAATCAGTTGGTAAACACCGAGCCCCTCTGCACCCGTCATGCGGCCGAGCATTATGCGGTAAGCAAAACCCAGAAGCTGCAAGAGCGTATTTGAAACAGAAATTGCGACAAGGCTTCTGAAAACTGAATTCTTGCTTATGTGTGAGAAAACGGGCATAAAAACACCTCCGTCATAAATTGTATGACAGAGGTGGTGCGCTATATTCTGCCGGCGCTGCGGTTTAAGCTGAAAAGTGATTCCGAAAGCTCTTCCGTTAAAAACTCGTCTTTTATCCGGAAGCGCCAGTTAGCGTCGTTAAGCTTTGATGGAATGTTCATCCGCGCCTCGCTTCCGAGCATAAGAAAATCCTGAATCTGTGCTGTCGCAATATCTGAGCGGGAGTTCCATACAGCGGAGATTGCAAGCGGCACAAGGTCAGCCTCTCTCTCTGCATCCAGATATCTCGCTGCCAGGCGGCGTGTTTTCTCATCACAGGAGCTAAAAAAACCCGCGAGAGTGTCGTTGTCGTGAGTCCCCGTGTATGCAACGGAAGAAGCGGGATACATATGCGGAAGATAAATGTTTTCATCAGAAGAAAAATCTGCGAACTGGAAAACGCGCATACCGTAAAGCCCTGCCTCGTCGCGCAGGCGAAAAACCTCGTCTGTTAAAAAACCGAGGTCTTCGGCTATCATATCAAGGTCCGGGACACGCTTTTTTACGGTGCGGAAAAAGTCAATCCCCGGGCCTTTTTTCCACATTCCGCACGCGGCACTTTCGCAACTTTTGGGAATTGCCCAGTATGCCTCAAAGGCGCGGAAATGGTCAAGACGGACGGTGTCAAAGAGAGCGGCCGCGCGCAAAAGTCGCAAAACCCACCAGGAATAGTCTGTCTCTTTAAGCTTATCCCAACGGTAGGTCGGCATACCCCAGAGCTGGCCGTCACTTGAAAACGCATCGGGCGGGCAGCCTGAAACCTCATCGGAATTAAAAATATCAGGATATGAGAAAACATCGGAGCCTTCGGGGGAAACATACATCGGAATATCGCCTATAAGCGAAATTCCTTTTTCCTTTGCCGAGCATCGAAGCTTTTGCCATTGTCTTTGAAAAACGAACTGCTCAAACAGGTAATACTCTTTCTCAAAACCGCTCCGATAAGACATAAACGCGGCGTAAGGCAAAAGCCACGCCTTTTCACGCTCTGTAAACTCGTTTATGTCGGAGTTTTCCTGAAATCTCGAAAAAGCGGTGCGTAACAGATTCGTGTTTTTATATAAAACATCCTCAAAAGAAACTCTTCCGTCGTTTGGAAGGCAAAAATATGAAAGCTCGGCTTGTGTTATAAGCCCCTCGGAGAAAAGCTCAACAGGGTCAATGAAGAGTGGGTTTCCCGCAAAAGAGGATGGTGAGCTGTATGGAGAATACCCCTCGCCTATGGGGTTTATCGGAAGCATCTGCCACGCGCAAAATCCGCTCTTTTCAAGAAAGTCAAGAAAGCGGTGTGCGGGTGCGCCCAAAGTGCCTGTGCCGAAATCACTGTCAAGGGAGGAAATATGCAAAAGGACTGCGCCATATCTTTTCCTCACGAGACAACCCAGCTCTCAAAGTTGTGGTAAACATTCTGCGATGTCGGGGCGGAGCTCTTAAAGAAACCGTCCTCGGTATACATCGCTGTATCCTTGAACATTATGGGGGAGAAAGGAACGGTGTCGCAGAAAGTGCGGAAAAAGTCACCTGAAGCCTCGTCGCCCGAAAGGTAGGCGGTGTGAAGCGAAGAGAGAGAAGAATCGTAGAAACCGCCGTAATTGAGAGAGCCGGAAAAGAACTTTGTAAGGTCAAAATCCGGCGCAAGTGTAGTCTCCGCATAATAAAGCGTAAAATCCCCGCGGTTAAGTGCTGCGGCATATTCGTTAAACGGGAGCGCGCGGACCGTTGTCGTTGCGCCGAGTCGAGTGAGCGTTTCGGCAATGCGCTTGCAGGCGGCAAGCTTACTTGGGTTTTCGGAGTTTACAAGAATTGTGAGCGTGTCATCAAACGGAAGCGGCGTGTTTCCGTCATAGTCAAGGACTGCGGAAATTTCAGCAGAATATAACGGAGACGCAGGATGAACAGGGAGTGCCGCCGCTTTTCCCATAAGTGCAAAATCTCCGACCGAGATGCTTTCTCGGTCAATCGCCTTTGCAACTGCATAGCGGGCCGCCTTATCGTCAAACGGAGCGCGGCGTGTGTTGAAGCCGATATAGTGCATCCGTGTTGAGGGGACATTCGTTAGCTTTGCGGCGCTCATCGGCGAGATGGGCGAGTTGCCCGTGGGGTCGCTTGTGAGGATGGAGACGTTGTGTGTGTCAAACTCAAAGACAAGCTCGTCGATGCTGCCTATGTCAGTTAAGCGAATTGTGGAGTAGTGTGCTGTTTTCCCGCTGTGGTGAGAGTTACTTGCAACGAGAAAACTCTTGTCGTCTTTTGGGAAATACAGCCCCGTTCCGATGGGAAAGAAACTGTTTCTCGTTCCGCTTTTGATTATAGGTATATCAAGCGCGGCGGGAAGGCGCGCGTTGTCATAGCGCAGCTTTACCGTCACGGTGTCTTTGCCGATGGCGCGGATGCTCTCAACCGACGCAAGTCGCGAGGCGAAGAACGAGCCTTGCTCGCTTGCGGCACGGAGAGAGTAGACAACATCGTCTGCCGTCATCGTGCTTCCGTCAGAGAACGTAACACCGTCGCGAATCTTAAAGCTGTAAGTTCTGTTTTCGTAGGTATAGCTTTCGCAGAGCACGGGATAAGCCTCAAAGGTTTCCGAGAGGGAGAATAGCGGCTCACAAATAAGCCCCATAAGCTCGAAGTTGAGATTGCTTTTTGTTGTGTAGGGGTCCATACTCTCGCTTGAAGCAAAAGCGACACCGAAGCTTTTGTTGTGAGTTTCAATTGTTTCGCTTTCGCTCTCGATGATATCGTTCTCAATTTCTGAAAGCTCGCAGGCAGAGAGGATAAGGGAGAGCGCGAGTATGAAGAAAAGGAGTTTTTTCATAAAATAACCTCCGCTATTTAAGCATAATTATTGATGCCATTGCGCCGCGCACGCCGTGTGTCTTGCGGTGCGACCAATAAAGCTCCGACTTACAGCACGTGCACTCGCGTGAGAGTGTTATGTTTTTTTGGGGGATACCTGCTTTTATGAGAGAAAAGGCGTTTATGCCGGAAAGGGATACACGGAATTTTCCGTTATCACCGCGCTTTATAAAGTGCGACACATCGTCTCCGAATGATGAGAGCATAGCCTCGGGCACATCGCCATCAGTCTCGAAACAGCATTCACCTATTGCCGGGCCGATGCCGACGAGAATGTCCCCGGGGTCTGAGGAGAAAGCCTCGCACATTTTTCTCACTGCCGCCGCAGGGCAGGAGAGTGCCGTGCCGCGCCAGCCCGCGTGGGCAACGCCCACGGCGCATCTTTTCGGGTCGAGAAGAAGAACGGGAACACAGTCGGCGTGGTATGTTGCGATGGGAAGATTTCTTACATTCGTCACAACGGCATCGTATTCGCGTTTTTGAGCCACAAAAGCCTCTCCTGCATCCTTTTCCTCTGCGACAAAAACGTCGTTTTTGTGCACCTGAGTAAAGGCAACGAGGCGCTCGTGCGGAAAGTGGGCCGCGCCGCCAAGAATCCGGTAGTTTTCTAAAACTGTCTCGCGCTCGTCCCCGCGCCCGAAGCCGAGGTTCATCGAATCAAGCGGAGGGCGCGAAACACCGCCAAGCCTCGTTGAAAAGCAGGTGACACACAAGCCCGTTTCGTCAAAAGACGGAACAGAAAGAAAAGAAACACCGTCTATGTTGTTTAGCTTAAATGCGTTATGCATAAAATTCTCCTTTGGAGAGTAATAAACCCCCGCAAGCGGGGGTGTAAGATTACTGTTGTTTTCCTTTCAAGAGCTTCATTCTTGCTGAGTGGTCAAGAAGGCGCTTTCTCATACGGAGAGATTTTGGCGTAACTTCCAGAAGCTCGTCATCGGCAAGAAATTCAAGCATCTGTTCAAGGCTTAAAATACGCGGCGGAACGAGGCGAAGAGCGTCGTCGCTTCCCGATGCGCGCATATTGGTAAGCTGCTTTTTCTTGCATACGTTAACTACTATGTCGTCCGACTTTGAGGAGACGCCGACAATCATACCGGCATAAACCTCGTCACCGGGGGAGACGAACATAGAGCCGCGGTCCTGAACGTTGAATATGCCGTATCCGACAGCCTCGCCTGTTTCGTATGCGATGAGAGAGCCTGTCGCACGGCGGGCAATGTCACCCTTTTCGGGGGCATAGCCGTGGAAGATAGAGTTCAAGATTCCCTCGCCCTTTGTGTCGGTGAGGAATTCGTTGCGATAGCCGAAAAGTCCGCGGGCGGGGATGATAAACTCAATTCTCGTGCGGCTTCCGACCTGCGCCATTTTCTGAAGCTCGCCCTTGCGAGAGCAGAGCTTTTCGATAACTGCACCGCTGCAATCGCCCGGAACGTCGACCACAACCTCTTCCATAGGCTCACAGACAACGCCGTCAATCTCGCGGAGGAGAACACGCGGCGTGCTTACCTGGAACTCATAGCCCTCGCGGCGCATGGTTTCAATGAGAATTGAAAGGTGCATCTCGCCTCTGCCTGAAACGACAAACGAATCAGAAGAGTTTTCAACCTGAGCGACTTTTAGAGAAACGTCCTTTAAAAGCTCGCGCTCGAGGCGGTCTTTGATGTTTCGCGTTGTGACAAATTTGCCCTCGCGTCCTGCAAACGGAGAATCGTTTACTGAGAAGGTCATTTCAACCGTGGGGTCGGAAATTTTAACAAACGGAAGCGGCTCGGGATTATCGGGTGTGCATATAGTATCTCCGATTGTTATTTCGGAAATACCGGAAAGGCAGATAATATTGCCTGCACTCGCCTCTGTTACGGGAACGCGTTCAAGCCCCTCGAACTGATACATCGAGGTTATGCGGGCACGCTTCGGCTCGCGAAGGCCGTGATAATCGCAGACGATGACGTCCTGATTCTGCGAAATAACGCCGGACTCAACCCTGCCGATTGCGATACGGCCCACATAGTCATTATAGTCGATAGACGAAACAAGAAGGCGCATGGGCTCGTCACAATTTGCGGTGGGTGCGGGAATGTATTCAACAATTTTGTCAAGGAGCGGGCGAAGGTCAACGCCCTCTTTGAGCGGGTCTTCCGACGCCGTGCCTGCTCTTGCTGAGCAGAAGAGAAACGGAGAGTCAAGCTGTTCATCGCTTGCTTCAAGATCCATAAAGAGCTCTAAAACCTCGTCCTCAATTTCGTCGAGGCGGGCATCCTGTCGGTCAATTTTGTTGATTGCGATTATTACGCGGTGACCGAGCGAAAGCGCCTTTTGAAGTACGAAGCGCGTCTGGGGCATAGGGCCCTCTGCCGCGTCGACGAGGAGAATAACGCCGTCAACCATTTTGAGAACGCGCTCAACCTCGCCGCCAAAATCGGCGTGGCCGGGAGTGTCGATGACGTTGATTTTAACATCACCGTAGCGTATGGCGGTGTTTTTTGCAAGGATTGTAATTCCGCGCTCCCGTTCAAGGTCGTTTGAGTCCATAACGCGGTCTGCAACAACCTGGTTTTCGCGGAAAGTACCGCTCTGTTTGAGCATCTCGTCAACAAGCGTTGTTTTGCCGTGGTCGACGTGAGCAATAATTGCAATGTTTCTGATGTTAGGATTAGTCAAGTTAAATGCCCCTTTGAAAAGAAATGAAAAAAACAGAGCGCGCAGCAGCGTTTCTCCGCTCTGCGCACCAGTGTTTGTTTAAATTTTACGCCATAAAGCTGAGATTGAGCACGAGCGTAACGACAAGGAAAATTACCGCAACAACTACGGTTATCTTTGCAAGCATTGCATCGAACGATTTTGCCTTGTTCTTTGAAAGGAAAGTATCTGCTGCACCGGAAATTGCACCGGAGAGACCCTGACGTCTGCTCTGTTGGAGAAGAACGACAAATACCAAAGCGACTGAAAGAACAATCTGAGCTATTGCAAGTGCGATTTTCAAAATAAACACCTCCGAAATATGCCTCGCGACACATATTGTTTACATAAGTACAGTAAATTCTACCATAGTTTGTCCGTGTTTTCAAGAGATTTTTCAAAAAAATATATTTTTATGAAACTTGAATGTGATATGCTTGTGTGATAAACTGAAAGTATAAAATGTCAAAGTGGAGGAGATCGCCGTGATATATACAGTAACATTAAACCCTTCAATAGACTATCTTATGTATACAGAGCGCTTCGCTTCGGGCGCGGTCAACCGTTCTATTCGCGAAAAGGTAAATTTCGGAGGCAAGGGATTAAACGTCTCATCAATGCTTGAAAACCTCGGAAAAAAGAGCACGGCGCTCGGATTTCTGGGGGGATTTACGGGAAAAGAGATTCTCCGCCTTGCCAAATGCGCGGGGATAAACTGTGAATTTTGCGAAATTTCGGGAATGTCGAGAATAAATGTGAAAATCTACGGCGAAGAGGAGAGCGCAATAAACGGAAAAGGTCCGTTTATAACTCTCGAAGAAGAAGCGGCGCTTTGCAAAAAGCTTTCTGCTCTTTCCGGTGACGATACCGTCGTCATTTCGGGGAAAAGCGCGGAGAGCGAAAGCGGAAAACTTCTTGAAAACGTGCTCCGTGCTGCGGCACATACCCGTCTTGTGGTAGATATGGCGGGGGAAGACCTCACCTCTGCAATAGAAGAGAGACCGTTTCTCATAAAGCCGAATTACGATGAGTTTGTATCGCTTTTCGGCGCAAGCGAAATGGATGAGGAAACGATTTACCGCAGCGCGGAAAAGCTTCTTTTGCGCGGTGTGAAAAACATTCTTCTTTCTATGGGCGAGCGCGGTGCAATGTTTTTCTCCGGCAAGGGAAAGATATACCGTGTGCGCGCACCGAAGGTTGAGGTAAAGAGCACAGTTGGCGCAGGCGACAGCCTTCTCGCGGGATTTCTTGCGGGTTATAACGACGGAATCCCGCTTGCGCTCTCTCTTGCTGTTGCGGCAGGAAGCGCAACGGCGGGAAGTGAAGGAATTGCCGACGGTGCGGAGGTAATAAGATTTTTTTCGGAGATGTAGGAAAGGGGCTTTGAAACTATGAAAAAGGTTATAAGCGGAATACTTGTCGCAGTGATTGTTGCATCTCTTTCGCTTTCTGCTTTTGCAGCAGAAGAGAGCGAACTTACACGCGTCGTAAAAACCGCAAAGTCTGCGATTTTGCCGCCTGCGGAATATACAGAGTTTTCAAGTGAAAAATATGAAGTATCGGGTCTTTCGGTGTATAGCCTTATGTGGCACACGCAAAACGGAGAAAAGGTAATCGAATGTCAGGTACTTGCTTCGGGTGAGATTGTTTCATATTATACATACGACCGCACGCAGGAGCAGAAGACAGGAGTTGCGGTATACACGGAGGAGGAATATCTTTCTTTTGCGGAAGTCTGGTTTAAGAAGGTGAACCCTGCGTATTCCGGAGAGATTAACTTTTCCGGAGAGGTTTCTGTCGGTAGCATCCATTCCGACACCGTCCGCGTAACTTTCAGAAGAGAAAAGGACGGAGTAGAGGTGTTTGACAATTTCGCAAGGGTTATACTCAATAAATTCACAGGCGAAGTTCGCTCGATGAGCGTCGAGTGGCAAGATGCCCGGCAAATTGAAGAAAAAGAGGGCGTAATTACGCCGGAAGCGGCAGGCGAAAAGCTTGCGGCACTTTCACAGCTGTATCTGGCATATGAGAAGCCGCACGACGAGGAAAAAGCAAGACTTGTTTATGTTCCGAAAAAACGCGGGCTTATGATTTTTGCCAAAACGGGTGAAAGCTTTGAGGTTGAGTATGTTTCTGAAGGAGACGGAGCAGGCGCGTCAGGCGCGCTCAACGACATGGCGACGAGTGAAAAGGCAGAAAGTGCGCTTACCGAGAAAGAGCTTAGTGCGATAGCAGAGCTTGAAGGCCTGCTTACGAAGAGTGAACTTTCAGCGAAGATAAAGGAGATGGGCGGAACAGAGGTTGCCCTGATGGAGGCAGAGAGCTTAAACTACATAAAGACAGAGCTTCACGGCGGAGAGCATACCTATTACGCACGAGTGGGCCTTCGCGGGGAGAGCGGCAGTTTTGGCACTGTCACCTTTGAAGCCCGTACAGGTGAGCTTCTGGGTATCTACACATATCTTCTGCCAAAAAACAGCAGAAAAAACACGCAGAGCCGCGAGACTATGCAAAAAAGAGCGAACGGGTTTATTGCGCTCTGGGCAGAGGATATAAAAGACGAAACTGCTCTTTTTGAGAGTGAGTATACCGCGGAGGGGAGCTTTAACTTTGTTCAGATGCACGACGGCGTGCCGTATTGCGCAAACTCCGTTTCTGTCACCTGCGATACTTCAAGCGGCAGGATTATAAGATATTCGCGTATATGGGATAAAACTGTCCGGTTTGAAGAAAAGGAAGGCTGTATAACGCTTTTAGACGCGACGGAAAAATATATTGAGGCTTCCGCGCCAAAGCTTTATTATATCGCAGACGGAAGAAACAGCGGTAATTATATGACGGCGCGCGAGCTTGTGCTGATATATGCTTTTTCGGAAACGTCATTTGCATATATTGATGCTATGAGCGGACAAACCGTCGCTTATGGCTTTGCAGAGGATAAGAAAGAAAAATATGAGCCGCAAAAAGACCTTGAAGGGCACTTTGCTCTATCTGCCGTAAAGACACTTTCCGAAAACGGAATAATTCTCACAAAGGATGAATCTTTCCGTCCGGATGAAAAGATAACCGTTTCAGAGCTTGTCCGTCTTGTAATGAGCTTTGAGAGAGGGATGTATATCGAGCCGGATGAGGACACAGAAGAGCAGCTTATGCGCGAGGCTTTTGCGCGAGGCCTTCTCGATGCGGAAACCCGCCCTGATGCTATGGCTACGCGCGAGGTCGCGGCAAGTGTAATAATAAGGCTTCTCGGGTATAAAAAAGCATCGGAAATTCAGGGGATATACAAAACCGGATTTAAAGACGAGGCAAAGATAAAACCGACATACCTCGGTGCCGTTGCGATAGCAAAGGGGCTCGGAATAATAAACGGACGCCCCGGAGGCAATTTTGACCCCAAGGGCTATGTGACGCGCGGTGAGGCAGCGGTAATTCTTTTCGGAAGCCTCGGGAAATAGTGAGATATTTTAAGGTCTCCCCCTATATATGGGGGAGACTTTCGCCCTCTGAAAAAAGTTTAAAATTCCACTTGACAACATAAATATATCGTGGTAAAATTTATAGGCTGAATATGCGGATGTAGTTCAATGGTAGAATTCCAGCCTTCCAAGCTGGTTACGTGGGTTCGATTCCCATCATCCGCTCCATTTTTTTGTGCGCCTGTAGCTCAGGTGGATAGAGCAACTGCCTTCTAAGCAGTGGGTCAGGAGTTCGAGTCTCTTCAGGCGCGCCAACTACTTTTTCTTTTAAAAGTATCAGAGTTAGTCGTATGGTGGGTATAGCTCAGTTGGTTAGAGTACCAGATTGTGGCTCTGGGGGTCGCCGGTTCGAATCCGGCTACCCACCCCATATTCTCACAGTCAAGAGAAACATTGGGATGTAGCCAAGTCGGTAAGGCACCAGACTTTGACTCTGGCATTCGTAGGTTCGAGTCCTGCCATCCCAGCCAAATATGATCCGCTAGCTCAGTTGGTAGAGCACCGCCCTTTTAAGGCGGGTGTCCGGAGTTCGAGCCTCCGGCGGATCACCACAAGCCGGCAAGCAAAAGCTTGCCGGTTTTACTTTTTGTTTACACTTCGTTTTCTTGCAATGACAGAAAATCTATGGTATTATAAAATAAGCCTCAGACCTTATGAAAGGAGAAACATTATGAAAAAGCTGATCTCGCTTATGCTGTGTTTTTGTATGTTTTGCGGTTTTGTTCCTCAAATGGCATCTGCCGCAAGCACAACACTCTCGCTTGAACAGGAGCTTGCCGAGGACCTTAAATCGCTCGGCCTTTTCCGCGGTGTTTCCGACACGGATTTTGCGCTCTCCCGCAAGCCGACGAGAGTTGAAGCTCTTGTTATGTTGATCCGTATTCTCGGCCGCGAAAACGATGCGCTCACAAAGGGTGGAAAGCATCCTTTCCTTGATGTTCCCTCGTGGGCGGATAAATATGTCGGTTATGCTTACGAGAACAAGCTCACAAACGGCATCTCCGCAACGAAGTTCGGAAGCGGCGACATAGCATCGTCTTCAATGTATATAACCTTCGTGCTCCGTGCACTCGGCTATTCTGACGCCGCAGGTGACTTTTCGTGGGATAATCCCTATGCCCTTGCAAGGACTGCCGGAATAATGCTCGGAAACCCCGATATAATAGGCTTCTTGCGCGCCGATGTTGTGCTCATTTCGTATGCGGCACTTGAAGCCGAGGTGAAGGGTACGGGAAAAACTCTTGCAGATAAGCTCATTGAAGCGGGAGCAATCTCCGCCGCGGCATATGCGACATACTACGATGTAAGTGTGTTTGCCGAGGCCCCCACACCTGCAACTCAGCTCTCGGCAGAGGAGATATATAAAAAGTGCTCACCGGCTGTCTTCTTCGTTGAAGTGTATGACGAAGAGGGTCAGATGTTTGCGACCGGAAGTGGCTTTTTTATCGACAGCGACGGCACGGCGGTTACAAACTATCACGTAATTGAGGGCGCAGCATCCGCAAGGATTACCTGCTCTGACACAAACCGTAAGTATAAGGTACTCGGCGTTTATGACTATGACACGAAAAACGACTGGGCGGTTATTGCGATTGACGGAAGCAACTTCCCGTATCTCGAACTTGATAAAACGCCTGTGACAGGTGGTGCAACGGTCTATGCAATAGGAAGCCCGCTTGGCTTGCAGAACACAATTTCAGAAGGTCTTATCTCAAATACAAACAGATACATTGACGGCGTTTCGTATATCCAGACATCTGCCGCGACTTCAAGCGGTTCAAGCGGCGGTGCGCTCATAAACCGCAGCGGTAAGGTTATCGGTATCACTACCGCAGGCTTTAGCGGAGGTCAGAACTTAAACCTCGCAGTCCCCGTTTCTGCGTTTGAAGGATTTACAAAAGGCAAAGCGCACAGCCTCTCCGCACTTTATGACAACAGCTCCGTAAAATATTTCGGAAACATTAATCTTTCCGGATTCTCAAAGGAAGAGCGCACGTATGAGCTTCTCCGTATGTGGGTGCAAAATTACAGAACAACGGTTTATAATGGACTTGATGCTTACCACGAAGCGTTTGAAACTGACTCGGGAGACATCTCTTTTGTTCTCAGCTATGACGACAGCTCAGACAGCTTTATCGTATCTGCAATAAGTGAAAGCAGTAAGTCGTGCGCAGAGGGACATATAAGATTCAACAGATACAGCAATAATACAGACTGCGAATTCTATTATTACTTTGATAAATATATGAAAAACCCCGACCTCAAAGGTGTTGCAACGGTTTCAAAGTACGAATTTTCAGAGAACTTCTCGCCGTGGTTTAGTGACTTTTACGGCGGATATAACGCGTATGACTATAAGAGCGACTGCGAGGACATAGCGGGCAGTCTTTACTATGCGGCGATTGACTTTATCGACTATCTTCTCCGAAGCTATCTTGAATATTACGAGCCGGCAGATTTGTATGAGCTCGGATTTACAAGTATGGAAAACTAAAAAACGAACAAAAAAGCAGAGGTCATTTGACCTCTGCTTTTTACTGTCCGCGAACGTCTTCTATGTGAATGAGGCGCGCGTTTGTTATGTCATATGTGCTCATAGGGCGCGCGAAGGCGTCGTTTGTGTGCGCGGCGAGGAGAATGTTTTCGGGTGAAGGATTGCGCCCTACGGCGACAACCAAAAGCGTGTGCGAAAAGCTTTCGTTTTCGCCGTAGGCAAACTGCATCACATCACCGGGCTGCGCAAGAGAGAGCGGTGCGTCAATGCCGTAAGGCCCGGCACCTTCGTTCTGCGTCATAAAGTCATAGAAGAACTGCACACTCGTCCACGACGGCGCCCGCGCATCGGGGGAGATGTAGTACCAGCCGAGCGTCTGGGAAAAGTTCATAACCCCACTTCCGGCAAAAACGCATTGGGAAACGAAGTTCGTGCAGTCCCCGCCAAGCTCGTCAAAGTTGTAAAATGCGGGGTTTCTGCGAAATGCCCAACGCCTTGCATAACGCACGGCGGCAAATCTGTTATATGCCAAATTAAAAACCTCCTTATAGCTTATATTATGATAAGGAGACTTTTTTGCCACAAAAAAAGCCGATGCAAAATGCATCGGCCAAAAGTTTTATTTTCGCGTTGGTTTTACATTCAGGTCAGGGCTGATATTCTCTGTTATTTTGCCATGTGAAGCCTCAAAATTTTTAATATTCTCACGGATGAGAACAAGCACATGGCTGTTAACGCTACGCCCCTCGTAGTCGGCGACATAGCCAAGCTTTGAAAGCATTTCTTCTTCAATTCGTATAGACACACTTTTTATAGCCATAAAATCACTCCAAAATAAATATATTGTATATTTATTTTACATAAAATATGTGTTACAATTTTAAAATAGATATACTGTATATCTAAATTATTTGTGAGGGAAGCAATATGAAAGAAGAAAATTTAAGAAAACACAGATGTTGTTTTGCAGGTCACAGACCCGAAAAAATGCGTTATAGCGAAAAAGAGATAAAGCCGCTTCTTGAAAAAGCCATTGATGAAGCTATTGAAAAAGGCTATGTTACATTTATAACAGGTATGGCAAGAGGTGCGGATATCTGGGCAGCGGAAATTGTGTTGAAAAAGAAGAAAACAAATAAAAACCTGCATCTTGTCTGCGCTCTGCCTCATCCGAATTTTGAGAGCCGACGGAGTCTCGCTGAAAAAATAAGGTTTTACAAAATTTTAAAAAGTGCAGACATAGTAAAACAAATCAGCGCGCATTATTACAGAGCAAGCTATCAGGTGAGAAACGAGTGGATGATTGACCGCTCAAACCTTGTTATAGCCGTGTTTAACGGACAAAGGAGCGGAACAAAGAATTCGGTGGAATATGCGCTAAGAAGCGGAGTATGTGTGAAAAATGTGCTGGGAGAAAAGGGAGACACGGAAACAGAGTCTATTTAGATGATTTTCAAAATAGACTTGACAAAGAGGTGCGATGTATTATATAATCTATTTAGAAAAAGTTCTAAATAGATTCGGGCGGTGAAGAATATGGGAATGAACGAGACATTAAAAGCGATATCCGACCCCGTGCGGCGTGACATTTTAGCGCAGCTTCGCGAGGGGAAGAGGTCGGCAGGGGAAATTGCCGAGAAATTTAACCTTACTCAGGCAACGGTTTCCTATCATCTTGCAAAGCTTAGGGCGGCAGACCTTATTACGGAGCAGAAATACAAAAATTATATTTACTATGAAATCAATACCTCGGTTTTTGAAGAGGTTTTGAGCTGGATTTATGCGTTGGGAGGTAAAAAGCGATGAAATTTATTAAGTGGAAAAGCCTTATAATAACCTGCGTTGTATGCCTTTTGCCGATTCTTCTCGGCGTTGCGTTATGGGAAAGGCTTCCTGATACAATGGCAATTCATTTCAATATAAATAATGAGCCTGATAATTTTGCGTCAAAGACTTTTGTGGTGTTCGGGCTTCCGCTTCTGATGGCGCTCTTGCAGATAATCTGTTGTTTTATAAACGACATCAACGCCAAAAAGCACGGCGAGCGCAAGAAGTTTGAGCGCGCGACAAAGTGGATAATTCCCGTTATGACGGTTGTTTTGCAAATTATAACGCTCGGTTTTGCCCTTGGCTGGCAGATAGACATAAGACGCGCGGTGGCATTTTTAGTGGGAATGATTTTCTTTGTTATAGGAAACTACCTGCCAAAGTTTGACTATGTGAAAAACTACGATGCTGACACGCAGACGGCGCGAAAAATAAACCGTTTCCTCGGCTTTGAAACAGTAGTTATGGGTGCGCTGTTTCTTATAAGCATTCTTCTCCCTTCGCCCTTTACGGTAGCGTGTATAATTCTTCTTATACCGTATACGATAATCGGTACGGTTTACGGAGTAGTCACGGCAAGAAAGGATGCGGGCAAAAAATGAAGAAATGCCAAATAACCGTTATGAAAACGGCAAGGTATGACGACCTTATAGAAAAGTTTGAAAACCCGATAGAGCACGCGTGCGACATACGCGAGGGTCAGGTTTTTATAACAGACGGCAAGAGTATTCCCGAAGGTATGTGCGACAGTGCGTGGGAGACTATGCTTCCGTTTGTAAGTGAGCTTTGTCGTGGCGGCGGGAATTTCTATGACGGATGGATGAAGAATGAAAAATCCGCGATGATTTCCTGTAACGACGGTTTCCGCCCCGTAAGCTTTTACATTGAGGTTACAGAATAGAAAAACTGCGAAGTGAATTTTTCACTTCGCAGTTTTTGTTATCAATATTTTTTCTCACCGGAGAGTATCATCATCTTATCTGTGTTTGTTTCAATTTCAGGCTTTACTACCTTGTCTTCCCAATCCTCCGGAGCAAACTCTTCAAGGGAGATGGAAATGGCCTCTTTGGGACAGCCCCAGTATTTTACGAAAATCTCGTTGATTTCGTCAACAACCTTCTTTTTGATTTCATCATCTTTCGGATAAGCCTTGATTGCAATGTACGGCATTTTTATCACTCCTCATATAAAATTATTCCTGCTTTTTCATAGAACGGGTTTCCCTGCATAAGATATTCCTTCACGGCGCGCTGCATAGAGCTTTTTTCGGGGAGAGTTTCCGCGGGAACCTTTTCGGGAACGTGGAAGAGGAAGAAATAAACATCTTCGGCATCCGATTTTCTCGGGTGCAGCAAAAAAAGCTTTGCAAAGCGCGTGATATTTGTTTCTTTGCCCATTATATCGAAAAGCGCGGGTTCAAGCATCCAGCTGTCGCAGATAAAGGCTTTGATTTTTCTTTCGGGATAATGCTTTTGAAGAATCGTCTTAAAGTCGGAAATTGCCGCGCGGCACATATCGGCAGAAAAAGGCTCGTTTGCGGGGATGTGTATTCCGCAGACCTCATCACCCGGGCGGAGAACCTCGCGGTATCCGGAAAGTGTTATTTTTTCAGGGACACACTCTCCGCGTCCGTTTACGGAAAAACCTGAAACCGAACCGTCGGGAAACTCTTCTATCTCTGCAAAAAAGCTGCCCTTTTCGTCGTCTTGTCCTGCGCTTCCGAACATCATACCGCCGGTGTGCATCTTCGCACCGTCGATAAGGATTTTTATGTCGTCGCCTTTTTTATAGACACGAACGCGGTCGGAAAGTGTTTTGAATTCAAAATTAAGCCTTCCCACACGGATGATTTTGTTATAGACGAAGAGAAGAAACCACTCGACATATCGCCGCATTCCGCTTCGGGAAAACATATCGTAATAGTCGTTGATTTCCGCGTCAAAGCCATAAAGCGTGTCGGAGATTACAGAGTGGGGAAGCCCTCTCCTTTCCATATCCGAAATCATATCTTCAAGAAACCACAAAAGCGCAAACATCGGCGAAAAGTCAGTCTCGGGCACTCCGCGGTCGGGCGGGGGAAGGATGGAAACATCGGCGTGGTCGCGTATTATGCAGTACAGAGTATAGTTATATAAAAGAAGGTCAGCGTCCTTCTTTATAATGTCTGCCGCGTGATATATGTCCTGCTTCCATTTCCGGAGAAAGCAATATTTCCTGTCAAGTTCTTCAATGCGCTCCTTTTCAGCAATCGCAGAGCCGCTTTTTTCAAAAAGGGAAAGCCCCTCTTTATAGAACGGGACGACTGCGTCAGAAAACTTAATACCAAGCCTTTGGCAGAAAGCGCGAGCAGCATTTTCCATAGCTACCACCTCACGGGGATATTATACCATAAAGAACGGTGATATGCAAAGAACGGACACGATTTGTGTCCGTTCTGTTTTTTGTTTAGCAGTCAATCTCAAAAAGCTCTCTGCGGTAGTTTGTAAGCTCTTCAACGCCGTCGCGTGTTATGCAGACAACGTCTTCCATACGGAGGCCTGTTTCCGTTTTTGCAGAGCCGAGGAAGATGTCAACACAGAAGGACATTCCCTCTTCGAGGAGATAGTCCGCATCTGTCTCAATCCACGGCGCTTCACCCTCCATAGTGCCGTTGCCGTGACACGGGCCGTAGAGAAGCCAGTCGCCATATCCCATCGAGGTTACGTTCTCAATGTGAAACTTTGCAACGTCTGCCGCGGGAACTCCCGGACGGAGACGGTCTATAATGTCTTTTTGTGCCTTGTAGCCGACTTCAATAAGCTCGCGCTGCTCGTCCGTTGCTTTTCCGAAAACAACGGGGCGGCCGATGCTTGAAGCATAACCGCAGACTCTTGCGCCTATCTGGATAAACGTCATATCGCCCTTTTCAATCTTCTTGTCACGCGGGCGGCTTATTGCCTGGTTTGAACCCTTGCCGGTAAGAACCCATGGCGGATAAGATTCGCGCTCGGCGCCGAGCTCGTGCATCTTGCCGAGAGCAAGACCAACCACCTGCTGCTCTGTCATACCGACGCGGATGTTTTCAAGAACATAGTCAAAGGTTTCGGCGGTAATCTTTGCCGCAGCACGCATACAGGCAAGCTCGTTTTCTGTTTTGTGCATACGGATGTTGTTTACAACGCTGTTTGCGTTTTCAATCTTAACGCCGCCGAATTCCGAAAGTGCCTCACCAAGTGCCTCGTAAACTCCGATTGTCATAAGCGGAAGTCCGGCAACGCCGAAGCGCGTGATTTTTTTATCGCCAAGAATCTCCCGGAAAATGCCTGCAAATGTGTCGAGCTTCTTGCCGGGATACTCCGGCTCGGACGACTCGCGGAATGCTTTGAGCAGACGGATTGTCGGGATAACCGAGCGGTCACTTGCATAGGTGAAGCTTTCGGGGCCTATGAGAAGCTGCGGCTCGCCCTCCTGCGGGATGAGAACGCCGGCAGTTTCAAAAGACGGCCAGTAGTTTGAAAAATAGCGGACATACTGCGGCTCTGCTTCGTTGCCGTAGGAGAGGATGAAGTCATACCCCTCGGCCTTCATTGCGCTCTGAACCTTTTTTACGCGCTCTTTGTATTCCGAAAGCGGAATTTTAGGTAAGTTATTCATTTTTACACCTCGTTTTTTATATTTCTTCATCGCACAGCCAGCGTGCGGGATTTTTTACAAGCAGGGTTTCTATCTCGTCCTGTGTGATACCCTCGTCCTCCATCATCGGAACAATGTTTTTGAGAACGTGGTCATAGCCCCAGCCGCCGTAGGCGTGGGTGAGGTTTTTAAGGCACAGGTCACAGGAGAGAAGAATCTGTCTGAGGTATCCGTCGTCTATCATTTTTTTGAGAAGCGTTACGCGGTCTGTGTCGTGAACGAAAAGACCGCAACCTGAGTTTCTCACCTCGCGACGGATGTAATATTCCTTGCCGAAGTTGTCAAACTCAACATAAACGCCTTTTTTGAGAAGCTCGTATATGTAATCCTCGCGGTTTTCGACGTCTATGTGGCTTATGCAGATTCTCGACGGCGAAACACCCGCACCGAGGAGAATGTCGCACGCCTCGATTCCGTTTGTCGTCCACGGATTGATGTGAACGTTTATCGCGGCGTTCGTGTCCTTTGAAGCAATTGCCGCCGCGCGGAGAACGCGCCGCTCTTTATCGTCAAAAATTTCGCTTATGCCGATTTCACCGATATATCCCGCCGAAACTCCGTCAATGCCCTCGGTGAGCTCGTTGACCATAATATCTGCAATCTCGCGCTCTGACATATGAGAAAGGCTTTCGGGATGTGTTTCACCGACGTAAAAGCCCGTACCCATAATTATATTGAGCCCTGTTTTTTTGGCTATGCGCGCAAGAGCCTTCGGGTCACGCCCGATTCCGGGAAGGGAAGCGTCAACCACCGTATCGCCGCCTGCTCTTTTAAAGAACAGAAGCTCTTCGGTTGCGAGGTCCTCGCTATCGAGCAGAAGGTTATCGCGAAGCGCGTAGCAGTCGCGGCTGAGTATGCCGAGGTTTGACATCTCAACCTTCTGTGTTGCGGGGTCGTCTATACCTTCAACGGGGAGACTCTGATAAAACGCAGTGAGGTCGAGCAGGACGTGCTCGTGTGTCGTAACGGTCCCGAGTTCTTTTGCGGAAAGGGAGCCCAAAACACTTTTTACTTTCATTGTCAAATCTCCTTATTCGGCGTGTGCCATGAGAGCCATATACGCCATATTTTCCTGCTGGACATCAAGACGGCCATACTGAACCATAACCCCGATGTCACTTTCTATTGCCATTGAGTATTGTTGGTTTATTTTGAGGTTTGCAATACCGAGCACAGAGTCATCGTCAGTATAGAAGGTTCTTATGCGCTTTGCCGGAACGGTAAAGGATATTCCTTCAACCGGGTCGCGGTCCTCGAAATAGATGCTGATTTTAAGGTGAGCATCGTGCTCGTTCGTGTTGAGAACAAGTATACATTCGTGACCCTTGTAATCCGCTTCCGGGTCAGGCTTGGGGGACGGGCGGTATCCGTCTATGATATACCATTCTTTTTTTCCTTTCATAACACATTCCTCCTTTTTTATATTATAATTCAAAAAAAGGAGGTCAACTATGGGGGTTTTGTGACAAAAAGTGGTGTGGGAAAACCTGTTTGTTGACTTTGGATTGATGTTATAATATAATCGAAAAGAAAAGGAAGTGTGAGAAGCATGGACAAAGAGATTCCCTTTATACGAAAAGAAGACCTTTTTTCAAAAGGCGCAAACGTACATATACACTTATCAACAGAGCTTGAAGAATATGTCGGGGTTTTGCACAAGCACAACTTCATAGAGATTGTATATGTTGTCTCCGGCTGTGCAACTCACATTATAGGCGACAGGGAGTATCCCGTAAAGCGCGGAGATGTTTCGATTATAAATCCCGACGAAGCGCACGCGTTTATGTCCGACAAAAACTCGGAGGAAAAGTTCGTCGCGTATGACCTTATGTTCACACCTGATTTTCTCGGCAGTAGCTCTCCTGCGGGAGACGATTTTTCAAAGCTTGCAAACTCGTTTCTGTTTTACTCGCTCTTTCCCGAAAGTGGAGACTTTAAAGAAAGGTTCAACCTCATTGCGGACTGCGGCTATGAAATAAGCTCGATTTTCGAAAAAATTTATGACGAGTATAAAGCAGAGCGCAGAAGCTATGTAAACTTAATCCGTCTCTATGTTGCCGAAATCGTCATAAGGCTTTCAAGAAAGCTTGAAGCGGAGGAGGAAAACAGAATAACCCCTGCCCAGAAACAGCTTGTTATGGAGACTGTGCGCTATATCGAGCAGAATTACAGCATAAAAATAAATGCCGATGAGATAGCGTCAAAGCTGTTTTTCAACAAGAACTATATCTCGCGTCTGTTCAGGAAGGAGACGGGGTTGTCGATTCACGAGTTTGTGCGCAATATCCGTATGAAGGAGACGTGCAAGCGTCTTGAAAATACGAACGACACGATAGCCGATATAGCCTCCGACTGCGGATTCAACGATATGAAAAGCTTCTATCAGATGTTCAAGGCATATACGGGGAAAACACCCAAAGCCTACCGTGATTCATCTGCGAGAGAAAAATAAAAAGCTGCAATCATTTTCGATTGCAGCTTTTTTGTTTAATACTTTTGCAGAACCTTGACCGAATGGGGAATGTCGAAATCCTCGATTGCGACGGCGCCGTTATAGCCGTTGTCGGCTAAAATTTTCATACACATATCAATATCGACGATGCCTTCCCCCATCGGAGCAGAAGAAATCCAGTTGCCGCCGAGAGTGCGCCGCCAACCTTCTTCGGGGGTTGTCTTTCTGAAATAGTCTTTTGCGTGAACGTGTAAAATGTCCTTTGAAAAGGCTTTGAAAAACTCTTCGCCCGGAACGTCTACAAAGAGAGAGTTTCCCATATCACCGCAGACGCCCACGTTTTTACACCTGCGCTTCATTTCGTTAAAGAAAGTGGCGTAGCCTTCAATACCGTTCACATAAAAGCCCTGGTCTTCGTAAAGACAGGTAACGCCAAAGTCTGCTGCGTGCTTTGCAACCTCCTCCGAGGCATCAAGTCCGACTTCCATAGCCTCGTCAAATGGCGGAAGCTCGTCCTCCTGCACCCAGGGAAGAACGGTGTGGTGCAGAAATGGAGAACCGAGCGCCTCTGCTATTTCTGCCTGGCGTTTGAGTGATTCAACCTCGCGCGGGGAGTTGTACAGATTTGAAAAAACAGAGCAACACGTAACTTTCAGCCCGCGTGATTCCAGAATTTTTCTTGCTTCTTTTGCTTCATCTGTGTTTTTTAAGAGAAGACCGCTCTCCTCTGCGGTAACATCAGAAAAGGTCTCAACCGAGGTGCAGCCAAGGCGGACTGTTTCGTCTGCGGCGCCCTCCCAGCCAAGCTTTTCGACGAGCCCGGGAAACGGTGCATAAATTGAAATATCCATAATTTTTCTCCTGTTATGTTTTTTACCAAGGGATAAATCCGTTGAACTGATGGACAAACGTTCCATCCAAAGCCTTTTTCTTTATGCCGCGCATAAGGGAGTTTCCCTCCGGCAGCGCCGAAAAGTCAATCTCGTCGACCGATTTTCCGCGGATGTCAAAAACATAAAGAAAAGCATCGGTCGCGCTGTTCTTTGCGGGATAGACGAAGAAATTATTTTGAAAAGCCAATATGTTTGAAGTGGGCTTTAAAATGTCTGAAAGCTCGGGCGAGAGCATCCAGCAGATGGTGACAAAGCCCTTGAATGTGATTTCAGGAAAACAGCGGTTGAAAACTTCGCGTGCGCGCGCAAAGTACGCTTTAACGGCATCCTTTGAAAAATCTCCGGTGCCCGGGATGTGAACTTTTATAACATCGTCGCCAGGCACGAAAATAGGAGTCCACTCGCTTTTTGAAAGCGTTGTGCGCTCGTTTTCGGCAAGGCGCGTGGCCTTGTTTACTGCATAGCCGATGTAGGCGTCGTCAGTCTCAACGAGGTCGGCAGTATATGCGCCGTTTTCGTCTGTGCAGCCATATGAGCCGAGAATGTGCCCGCACTTGTGCAGCGTTGTATCACACATAAGGGCGCAAAGCTCGCCGTTCCTGTTTGCAAAAACCTTTGCGGGGCGGCTTGAGTTTTGGTGAATCTCAAAGCGGAGGCTTCCGATGGTAAGGTGGTTGGAGTATATGGCAACGCGATGCACCATAAATTCCTCTTTTGCAAAGGAAGGCTTTCCGAGTCTGTCGCACGAGTCGCCGAAGAGAGAATCTGCCCATATAAGGCTTGCACGGAGAATGTCCGCCTCTACACCGCGTGCTGCAAATTCTGCCCACGTCGGGCGGATGTGAGCGAGCACGGGAAATATTGCAAAGCAATCATAACCGATTGTGTTTTCAACACCTTCGGGAGCTTTTGGAAACTCAATTTCAGGGAAGGCTTCAAGCGAACCTTTCTTTTTTCCGAGAATGTGATATATCGTTTTTGCAAGGAGGCAAAGCTCCGGAACTTCCGTAACGCAGGGGAGTGCTGAGAGAACCACGTCGAGCTGTTTCGGAAGAGCGTTGCATTCCGAATGAAGAGCGCGGATATATTCCTCCGTGAGCCACTCGGGGATCCGGGGTTCGGAAAGCGCGAGGCTATACGCCTCATCCCAGAATGGGGATTCAAATTTTATTCCGAGTTTTTTGCGTACGTCAGACATAATAAAACCCTCTTTCAAAATAAAAAACGGAGCGAGCTTTCTTGCTCGCTCCGTTGTGGCGGAGAGGGCGGGATTCGAACCCGCGTGCGATTTCTCGCAAACTGATTTCGAGTCAGCCCCGTTATGACCACTTCGATACCTCTCCGTATCAAAGCCACAAGACCGAAAATATTATACAACAAACAAAAGAAAATTTCAACTGCTATTATAAAAAAATACCGCCGCGGGCGGTATTTTTTGTGTGTTCTCAGCAAACCGTGAGGGTTGTCTTTTTTGATATATCAAGCGTGAGCTTGTTGTCACAAACGGAGAAGGTGTTTCCGTCACCGTCGCGGAAGGTGAGAGCTTTCTGTGTTGCAGGGAATTCGAGCGTGACTTCGCCTGCAAATTTCGGGGAGATTGTAACGCTTGTGACGTCAAAGTCATTCCATTCTGCGTCAAGCTCATAGCCACCGCGTGCGCAAAGACCGCGGAAACTTCCGCTGTGCCAGACGTCGGGAAGTGCGGGGACGAGCGCGATAACGCCCTCGTGGCTCTGGATGAGGGCCTCGGCAACGCCTGAAACATATGACATATTTCCGTCTATCTGCCAGCACTTTGCGCTGAGGTCCCAAAGGTTTTCGTTTGTGCAGTTGTAGAAGAAGTTGTTTATCATATTGAAAAGGTCGTTACCCTTGCGGAGACGTGCAAGATGCCCCATAAGCCAGCCGAGGCTCCAGCCGACGTTGAGAGCACAGGCGCCGACAACATTCGGTCTGCCGTTTATGCGGCTGAAAATTGTTTTGTCAATAGCTTCCGAAAGCTCGGGAGTGGAGCGGTTTATTGCACAGTCCGGGAAATGTGCAAAGGTGTGCGAGAGGTGGAAGTGGCCCGGCTCCGTCTCCTCATAGTCCTCTGTCCATTCCTGGATACGTCCTGTTTTTGAAATCCTGAACGGCGGGAGCTTTTCTTTTGCCTTGCGGATTTCTTCGACAATTTCATCCTCAATGCCGAGAACTGCGGAGGCGTCGAGGAAGTTGCGGAACAAACCGCCGATGATGGAGTTGTCCATCGTAGAGCCGAGGGTAAGGTAACACGCATATTTCTCGCCGTTTTCATCGTTGACCCAGTAGCAGTTTTCGGGGCTTGTTGACGGGCCGTGAACGAGATAGCCGTCCTTGTTTTCAACCATAACATCAAGGAAGAAAATGGCTGCCTCGCGGATGAATTCATACGCCTCGTTGCGGAGGAAGTCCTCGTCCTTTGTGAAGAGGTAGTGCTCCCACATATGATATGAAAGCCAGCTTGCACCGTGAGACCAGATGCCCCAGAGCCCGTCGGCGGGGGTGGTGAATTTGTATATATCGCTCAGGTGGTGAACAACGCAGCCCCGTGCCTTGTAGCCTATGCTTGCCGTCTTCTTGCCCGATTCGAGAAGATATTCGTTCATATAGTCAAAGAGCGGGGTGTGGCAATCGGAAAGGTTTGCAACCTCCGCCGGCCAGTAGTTTGCCTGAAGGTTGATGTTTGTGTGGTAGTCTGCGCTCCATTCGTTGCCAAGCCCCTTTACCCACAAGCCCTGCAGATTTGCGGGAAGGCAACCCGGGCGACTTGATGAAGCGAGGATGTAGCGGCCGAATTGCCACTGATATGTAACAGGTCCGCCGGAATTTGTGATATTTGCCTTTAAAATGCGGAATCTGTTATACATACCAACAGTTTCGCACTCAGAAAATTCGGGAATTGAAATATCAGCACGCGACATAACGGAGATGAAGTCCTCAATATGGCGGGTTTTGAGTGTTTCATAGTCTGTGATTTCAGGGAACTTTATTGCTGTTTTAAACGCGTCGCCGTGGCGGAATTCCGTTGCGATGGAGATGAATACGGTAAATGCTGTTGTGTCTGAAATATGCAGGTCGCCATCAGCGCAGGAAACCTTGCCGTCTGTCAGAACACGCGCCTTGACGCAGAATTTGTGATCGCCGAAGACCGTATTGCAGACTGCCGTAAGCTCGTTTTTCTCAGAAGTTACGGAAAGCGTATGCTCACGCTCGAAGCAGAGGAGCGCATCAAGAGGTGCGTTTGAAGATGTTACACGATAGACAATAACATTATCCGGGTATGAGGAGAAGCATTCACGGGTGTAGTGAGAGCCGTCTTTGTCATACTCAACCTTTGCAACACCGCGCATAAGGTCAAGCTCGCGGCGGTAGTTCTTGCTTCTTTCGTTGTCGTGGAGCCAGATTTTGAGCTGACCTGCCGACTCGTAAGAACGGATTCTTGAAAAACAGTCACGGAAAATCTTCTTTGCGAGCTTGTCGCCCTCAGCCTCGCGTCCTTCAAGGAAGAGGTTGCGGATCTGAGAAAGCTTGTCCGACATATTGGGGTTGGGTATGCCGACGTTGTGAGAAGACCAGACGGTTTCTTCGTTCAGGTAAAGATTTTCGTGTGTGATGCCGCACATAAGCGTAGCACCCAGCCTGCCGTTTCCGACGGGGTAAGAATCCTCCCATTTTTGGGGAAGAGTAGTATTAAAAAGCTTGTATTCACGCATTGTTTTCACCTCGTGCAAAAGATAGAAAAAGTATATGATATAAAAAAATAAAAGTCAACGTGTTTTACGGAAATTATAAGCATCAATAGATAAAACGATACATTGAACGCTTTTTTGTTTTTTGTGTTGCAAAAAAACGTTTCTTATGGCATAATAAGTATAATATTTCACAATATGGGAGGACTTTATGAAGAAGCTGACGTTGGAACAGCACAAGGCGAGAATAGAAAATCTTCGCGAAGTGAGAAAGAACATAAAAAAGAGTACCCGCGAGTTCAGAATAAATAACTACCTCGCAGGTCAGATAATATATTTTCTTGGCGACTATCCTAACAAAATGAGCATAAAGCCGACGGAATATGACTATAACCTTTTGAAGTCGTATGCCGAAAACGGCGTAGATATGATTCAGGTTCACGAAGAGTGGAACGACAGTATCGAGAAATACGGCTCAGATAAATGGCACAGTAACGACCACGAGGGAATGAAGGAGTTTGTTGAGCTTTGCCATCATTTCGGCATAAAGATTATTTCATATTGCTCTGCAAGCTATATTCACGAGGGCTCAAAGCATTTCCGCGAGAACTTCTGCCAGAGCAAGGAAGGCTGTACGGATATGCATTACAGCTATCGCCAGGGCTGGGCGGGAAGCGAGCATTGGCGCGAGTTTATAATTCCGCGCACATTCGACATTATGGACACCTACGGCGTTGACGGCATCTTCAACGACTGGGGCTATGAATGGCATATGAGCCCATATATAGAAATTCCGCCGGAGCGCAGAAACTACGAGACTGTTCCGCTTGAAAGATATGACCCGGAAGCAGAAGACCTCATCCACATTCTGTATGACGGAGTAAAGTCACGCGGTGGTATATACAAGCTTCACGTGGGGCAGAACAACAGCGCACCTGTCAGGTGGAAGTGCTACGACTACCTGTGGGTTGGCGAGAATAATTTCGAGACGGAGTTCGGTGGCGGAAAGCATCTTGACCCGTTCCTTGTTCCGTGCCCGGATAAACCGCGCCTTACAAACTGGGGAGCAGAGCGCTTTGATGCGGATGCTTATTTTGCAATGACGATTCCGTTTGTTCAGTTCCCGCTTCTCACACACGGCCGTCCCACAATGGGCCGCTGCATAGATGTTCCCGGTGTTACGCAGTATAACACAACGCAGGAAGACCACCTCTATCATTATTTTGAAAAGGTGCGCGACTTTGCCGATAAGCACCCGGACGGACCGTACACATACAGCGAATGGTCGCAGATCCCGGACGATCCGGAAGATTATCCGAGATGGTGCCGCTACCTTAAACTCTATAAGGAAATGACAGAGGATGAAACGGTCGCATTTATGGAAATCCGTGAGTCGGAGGATGTTTTGTCCGAAATTCCCAAAAATGTTTTTATCACTGAATTTGTCAATGAAAACCGATATATGGTTGTTTCAAACCTGACTGATGAACCGTATGAACTGGAACTTCGCGATAACTGGACTGACAGGGTGTCAGGCGCGACGGGAAACCGGTTCACAGTTCCTGTAAAGCGTCTGTTATTCCTTAAAAAGAATAATGACTAGTTTTTCGGCATAAGAAGGAGATATAAAATGAAACTTACATATTGCAATCCGCTGAAAGTGGAAAATGTGGGAAACGGCAGATGGCTTGATTTTGACATTGTTGGCAATCCCGATCTGCGGAGCAGCAAGGACTATCGCTCGATTTCTGACCCGAGCGTTATATATCACGACGGGAAATGGATAATGTATCCGAGCTATAAGCTTGCATACGTATCAGAGGATTTTGTAAACTGGAAGCACGTTGACATAGGCATTGACAATCTCCGTTATAGCCCTGCGGTTGCAAATTTTCGCGGAAAGTGGTATTTAAGCGGCCACGGCATGTCTGAAATGTATGTTGCAGACGACCCGCTTGGTCCGTTTGAGCTTTGCGGAAACATACAGGATATGCACGGCAACATAATGGAAGTCGCCGACGGCTGCTATCTTGTTGACGGAGACCACCTCTATTTCTATTGGTGCAAGTGTCAGCAACCTGAAAACGGCGAGGATGTCGAGCTTGTTGTAGGAACAGTCGGTGCAGAGTGCGACCCGGATGAGCCGTGGAAGCTTATTAGCGAGCCGGTATGGATAAATAAGTTCAATCCTTCCAAGGAGTGGGAACGCCACGGTGAATATAACCAGAACGAGCGCATCGGCTGGACTGAGGGACAGTGGATGTTGAAGATAGGAGAGAGATACTACCTTCTTTATTCGGGAAGCGGAACCCAGTATTCGTCATATGCAACAGGCATCCTTTATTCCGACGAAGGTCCGCTCAGTGGCTTTAAACGCCAGGAAAAGCACGATCCCCTCACCCGTAAGCCATACGGCCTTATGCGCGGTGCCGGACACGGCAGTATTGCGGAAGGTCCCAACGGCACATACTGGATATTCTACACAAATATCTTCTGCTATAACTTCTGCTTTGAAAGGCGTATAAGTATGGATCCGCTTGGGATTGATGAAAACGGCGAGCTTTACTGTCCGGCGCTCACCGAAACTCCCCAGTTTGCACCGGGCGTTCTTGAAAATCCCGAAAAAGGAAACAGTGCAGGGCTTTTGCCACTCACTTTCTATCAATCGACAGAGGCATCAAGCTGTGCCCCGGGAAGAGCTTCCATATATGCCGCAGACGATAACTTCCTTTCGTGGTGGCAACCTGAAAAGGGAGACACAGAGCCGACTCTTGAAATAGACCTCGGTGCTGCAAAGGGATATAATATCGAAGCAATGCGCATCATATGGCGCGATATCGAAATGGAAACACTTGACGGAATAAACCCCGGACCGTTTAAGTATGTTGCGGAGTATAAAGCTCCCGACAGCGATGAGTGGAAGGCGTTTGTTGATGCATCGGATAACGAATGTGACCTCTGCGTGGATTACCGTCAGTTTGAAAAGGTAACAGCGCGTTATGTCCGCCTCCGCATTGTCGGTGCACCCGAAGGGATTACTCCCGGCGTGTGCAGCTTCACGGTTTTCGGCAAGTGTGCCCACTGATACAAAAAGGCTTTGGAGTTTTCTCCAAAGCCTTTTCTTGAAAATCATAAGTTCTCATTTCACGCTCTTGAATAAAGGCAGAAATTGCTGTATAATATATTAAAATTGAAAAAAAGGGAGCAAAATACAGATGAAACTCGGAATCGTGGGCTTGCCGAACGTCGGCAAGAGTACACTTTTTAATGCTATAACAAACGCAGGGGCAGAAGCGGCAAACTATCCCTTCTGCACAATTGAGCCGAATGTCGGTACGGTAACCGTTCCCGATGTGCGTGTGGATGAGCTTTCAAAGCTTTATGACACGCAAAAGACGACATATGCAACCGTTGAGTTTGTTGACATTGCAGGTCTTGTAAAGGGTGCGGCATCGGGCGAGGGCCTCGGAAACAAGTTCCTCTCCCACATCCGTGCAGTTGATGCGATTGTTCACGTGGTTCGTTGCTTTACTGACGACAACATTGTTCACGTTGAGGGTGGTATTGACCCGATCCGGGATGTTGACACAATAAACTACGAGCTTATTCTTTCCGACATCGAAATGTTGGAGCGCCGCCTTGATAAAACACGCAAAGCAGCAAAGGGCGACAAGAAGCTTCTTTCGGAGGTGGAGCTTTTAGAACGCCTTGCAGAACATCTCGGCGAGGGGAAATGCGCCCGTTCATTTGAGGCGGATGAGGAAGAAACGGCAATAATTTCAACCGTTGAGCTTTTAACCGCAAAACCGGTTATTTATGCGGCAAATATGTCGGAGGACGACTTTGTCTCAGGCATTGACGGAAACGAATATTATTTAAAGCTGAAAGCTTTTGCCGAAGGCGAAGGCTCGCAGATTATCCCGATTTGTGCAAAGCTTGAAGAAGAAATTTTAGAGCTTCCGGAAGATGAGCGCGAGATGTTCTTATCCGAGCTGGGGCTTTCTCAGTCAGGCCTTGACCGCATGATTCAGGTGTGCTACTCTCTTCTCGGCCTTATATCATACCTCACGGCGGGAACGCCCGAGGTGCGTGCGTGGACGATCACAAAGGGAACAAAGGCACCGCAGGCGGCAGGAAAAATCCACACTGACTTTGAGCGCGGATTTATCCGTGCAGAGGTCATCAGATATTCCGACCTTATGGAGTGCGGTTCTACCGCAGTTGCACGCGAGCGAGGACTTATGCGAAGCGAAGGAAAGGAATATGTCGTTGAGGACGGCGACGTTATTCTTTTCAGATTCAACGTATAAAAAGTATAAAAGATGCACCTTCGGGCTAAAATATGCTCGGAGGTGCTTTTGATTTGAAGAAATACGGAAAGTTTGCAAGTAAAGTCGCGCAGAGCGGATTTTACATAATCCTGTTCCTCTGCATTTCTGCAATAGGAATTTCGGGTTATGTTTTCTACCTTGCGCGAGACACAAAAGAAACGGTGCAAAACGGAATTGACCTTCCTTCCGCGTTTGAAGTTCCGTGGTCGGTGAGTGAGGAGCCTGTTATGCCCGAAAATCCGCAGGATGCCGTTGAGACGGTGAAAGAAGAACCTGCAAAAGAGCTTAAAGACGATGTGAAAAAGCAAGAGGAGAAGAAAGACGGGTCTCGTGCACCGGCAATTGAGAAGGAAGAAACGGTTTATACGATGTCTGTGAGTGGGCCGATAAGCGAGCCGTTTTCCGAAAAGGAGCTTGTGAAGAGCAAAACGATGGGTGACTGGCGGATTCATTCCGGAGTGGATATAAAGGCAAAACAGGGCAGTGATGTCCGTGCAATCGCAGAAGGAGAGGTTATCGGAGTTTTACACGATGATATGATGGGTAACACGGTAAAAATACAGCACACGGACGGGATAATAAGCATCTATGCAAACCTTGCAGATGCTATTGAGGTAAAGAATGGCGACACCGTAAAAAACGGCGAAGTTATCGGGAAAATCGGCAATTCCGCACTGTGCGAATGTCTTGAAGAGGACCACCTTCACCTCGAGGTTTTAAAGGACGGAGAGCATATAGATCCGCTGTCATTATACCCCGCCGGAGAGGATTGAAAAGTTGTCAAAATCCTGGCAAAACTAAAAATAAATTTGTGGTATAATATAGATAATGCGAAAGAGCGTACACAATTTTGTGTATGCTCTTTTTGCATGGAAAGGAGGTGAGAGCATGACAAAAAGAAAAAACTCAATAAAGGGCGAGCTTGAAAAAATTGTGCGTAAAAAAATCTCCCCCGAAGAAGCCTCGCAATACGGGCTTGAAGCTATGGATACGAAGAACATGAGTATCCTCCGTGCGATAGCGATGGCGCAGGTAAAGCGCGGGCTTGAAGGGGACCTCAAAGCCGCCGTGTTTATTGAGGAGCTTCTCGGCAACGACGAAGACGGCGGAAGTGCGACGCCGTTTGATGTTGTTGTAAAGGTTGTCGGCGAAAGGAATGGAGATTAAAATTACGCCGCGGCAGCGCGACTTCATTCTTGCAGAGGCGGGAGAGGTGCTTTTCGGAGGTGCGGCAGGCGGCGGAAAATCTTACGGCCAGCTCGTAGATGCTTTTCTGTTTGCAATTAAATATCCGAAATCAAAACAGCTTATTCTGCGCCGTACTCTGCCGGAGCTTGAAAAGTCGATTATAAGAAGTGCGATCGGGCTTTACCCGCGTGAGGTTTTTAAATATAAAAGTGCGCAACACGAGGGTGTATTTAAAAACGGCTCGATAATTGACTTTGGCTATTGCGACTCGGAAAACGATGTTTACCGTTACCAGTCGGCAGAGTATGACGTTATACGCTTTGACGAGCTTACCCATTTTACCGAGCAGATGTACATATACCTGATTTCGCGTGTGCGCGGGGCAAACAGCTTTCCGAAACAGGTTAAAAGCTCAACAAACCCCGGCGGAATAGGACATTCATGGGTAAAGGGAAGGTTTATCGACATCGGTGCGCCCGATGAGGAGCACCTGGGACGGATTTTCATACCCTCGCGCGTTACAGACAACACGTTTCTTATGAAGTCGGACCCCGGGTATATAAAACGCCTTGAAAAGCTTTCGCGAAAAGACCGCGAAGCTCTGCTTTACGGAAATTGGGATATTTTTGACGGACAGTATTTTACTGAATGGAACAGGGAAATACATGTTGTGCGACCGTTTGAAATCCCGGCTTCCTGGCGGAGATATTTCGTTATGGACTATGGTCTTGACATGCTAGCGGGATACTGGATAGCCGTGGATATGTACGGCAGAGCATATGTTTACCGCGAGCTTTACGAGAGCGGACTTATAATCTCGGAGGCGGCAAGAAAAATCTGTAAAAACAGCACAGAAAAGGTCTATGCAAACATAGCCCCGCCTGATCTCTGGAACAGACGGCAGGACACGGGCAAAAGTGCAGCTGAAATATTCGCCGAAAACGGAGTACCGCTCGTTGCCGCAAAAAATGAGCGGGTTCAGGGATGGTATAACTTAAAAGAGTGGCTCTCGCCGTACCGTGATGAGCAGGGAGCGATGTGTGCATCACTCCGGGTTTTTGAAAACTGCATAAACCTGATAAGAACGCTCCCGCAAATCACGAGAGACAGCAAAAACCCGAATGATGTGGCGCGCAACCCGCACGAGCTTACGCATGCACCCGATGCGATAAGATATTTCGTTGCGGGACGCCCTGCACCATCACAAAAACTGAGCACAGAAGCCGAAAACTCCGAATTTGAAAACCAGATAGAGCGGCTTCTGAGCTTTTCATAAAAACGGAGGAAAAAATATGGCAAAAAAAACAAAACTGTCGGGCATTTCCCGCAACGCAATCTACACCAAAAGCTACACAAGGTTTCGTGGTGTTGATTTTTCAACCGATGCGTCAATGGTCGACGACGAGCACTCTCCGCACGCGAAAAATCTTATTTCCGATGCAAACGGTTTTCCCGAAAAACGCGTCGGGTGGAGAACTTTAAAAAACTTTGACGCGCGCATAAACGGCGTTTACAGCTTTGACGACGGCAATACAAGCTGTACTGTCATCCACGCGGGCGATAAGATGTATAAGCTTTCGGATGATGAGAAAACCCTGCTTATGGAAGGGATTGCCGACAGAAAGTCAACAGGAAAATACTTTAAGGGAAAGTTCTGTATCCTTACGGGCGAGGAATATCTCGTCTTTAACGGAGAAAGCTGCACTCTCGCGTGCGAGTCAGACGAAACATATGCCCCGATAACTCATATTTTACGTGAGGCGGCAAAGCTTGATACAGCACGCTTCGAAAAAAGCTCGGTGTATGAAGATTGGAGTGAAGAAAATGTTCTCAACCACTCCGACGGAACGGCTGTAAACCTCGGAAACGCGCCGGATAAAACACAAATTAACCTTATTTCGGGAAAGCGGAGAAATACGTTTGAATACAGATGCAATTTCAAAGCACTTTTCGTTCTTGATGAAACGATAAAACCGGGAACCCGCGTAACTATGCGTTGTATGTCGACCGGAGAAGAAATTTTCAGCAGGGTTTGTGATGTGGACGATGAGAAAACATATAAGGTTTACACAACCAAGTCAACTGATTCCGAGCTTGAAGGCATAGATAAGGACAAGCTTATTCTTATGGATTCGGAACTTACATCAAACAACGTATATCTGATTATGGGAAACAACAAAAACAGGAAAGTCGGCTTTGTTGCCTGCAACATTGACAAGAGTAAACTCACAGACTTCTCGTATACCCCGGGCGTGGATAACTTCTCAATAGAGTTCACCCACGAATATGAGGGATACAAGGAACGCATAAACAAGTGTACCGTGCTTGACGTGTTTGAAAACCGCGTGTTCTTTGCGGGAAATCCCGAATACCCGCACGTTGACTGGTATTCGGGCGTTAACGATCCGCTGTTTGTTCCCGACATAAACTATACGGAAATCGGAATGGATTCAAGCCGCATAATGGGCTATCTCCGCACAGGAAACAAGCAGGCGATACTCAAAAGCGACGGAGACGACGCGACGATATATATGCGCTCATATTCAAACCTCTCCGACGGCTCTGTCATATTCCCGATAGAGCAGGGCACTTCGGGTATCGGGGCAGTGGCGGAGCACGCAATCTGCACCTTCCTCGACGACCCGATGTATCTCACGCGAAACGGAATGTATGCGATAGCCGTGCAGGATATATCAAGCGAACGTGCGCTCTGTGTCCGCTCTACACGGATAAACCGGAACCTTTTAAAGGAAAAGGGTCTTTCGGATGCCGTTATGTGCGAGTGGAACGGATACCTCGTGCTGTGCGTAAACGGAAACGCATATGTCGCAGACGCCGCGCAGAAGCAGTTTCCCTTAAATAAGACAAACTCGTTTGAGTATGAGTGGTACTACTGGACAAACATCCCTGCCCGCGTGTTTTATGAAAGCGCGGGCGAGCTGTACTTCGGAACGGAGGACGGAAGGGTGTGCAAGTTCAATTCCGACCTTGTTGACATGAACGGTATTGTAACAAGCGAGGCATATTCAGACGACGGAGAGGCAATAGTAGCCGAATGGGCGACAAACCTTTCAAGCGACGGAAGCTTCATGCAGGAAAAAACGCTCGTGAAAACAGGCTCGGGCGTTCTTCTCAAATCATATAACAGCTCGGGAGTTTCGGTGTATGTGCGCACCGAGTTCGACTCCGCGCGGGAGATTGCAAAATTCAGCTTTGAGAAGCTCCCGCGGGACATAGGCGCTCAAAGCGTTGTGCCGTTTAATACAAAGATAAAAAAATACGGTACAATTCAGGTAATTTGCCGCAACGATGAGACAAACCACGCTTTTGGCATCGGCGGAATAATAAGAAGATATTTTTACGGAAAGACAAAAAAATAGGAGGAAAAAATTATGGCAAAACAGGCAACATCAGTTATTTATCAGGATCCGGACGGCAATAGCCGCGAAGGTTTCATCATCGACGGCAAGACATACAACGACGCGGCAGGTACAGAGAGAATAGCTGTCGGCTCAACCGTCCCGACGGCAGGAGGAACATACACTCTCACAGCGGCGGGAAGCGTAAAAACTCCCGGCAGCGTCGCGGACGACATAAGCCGCGCATATGCCGCGGGGCAGACTCATCTTGCAAATGCGAATACGCAGAGACAGAAGGCGATAAATACCGCAACACAAAACAGCCTCAATGCAATCAACGCACAGCGAAAGGATGTAAACCGCCGCTATGCCGACACAAACCGCAATACGTACAACGCGTATGTGAGTGCGTCAAACCCCTACGGCGCGGCAGAGGAGCAGAGAGCAAAGCTCGGCCTTTCAAACTCGGGATATGCGGAAAGCTCAAAGCTCGCTCTTGCAAATACTTACCAGAGCTCGCTTGCGGAGAATTCAAGAGCGCGTGACCAGTATTTAAACGAGCTTGACACGGCATATCGCGAGGCAAAAAGCA
>JAFYPW010000003.1 GCA_017559985.1 Oscillospiraceae bacterium
ATTGCAAACGGAACTTCTGCCTTGACATTCTTCATTCCGCGCATAAACTCGATAAACTCTTTCTTTGCAAGGCCGTATTCCGAGAGCTCAAATGTTTCCATATTGCTGTACGAGCAATTGAGGCCCCACTCTTCTGCCATATAATCCGCACCTGCCATAAGTGAGAAATAATAAATTCTCTTCTGCAAGCGGCGCGAGCTTCCGCCCGTCGGGCCTTTTGTCGTGAAGTCGTCCGGATGAACAGCCTGAGTATTATACCACTCGTTTGACGGATGGTCATTGAAAACAGGCATATGCGCGTCAAACTCTGTCGGCGCGGCAATCCACGTTTCGTAATACGTCCCCCAGGTCTTTCCGGCGTTTTCTGCCGTACCGCGAACAGAAGATACAGCCATTCTCATCTGGCCTATCTGCCAACCCACCTCGGGCATAAACGTCCTGACGCCAAGGTCGTTATAAAGCTTTGTAAAGACATAATAGCTGTCAACCGGGAAAATATGTCCCAGAACCTCATCCATACGTTTTTTATAGAATGCTGTTATCTGCTCAAAAAACGCTTTGGAAGTTTCGGGATATACCAATGGCGCACATTCCTCCGCTGATTGATGAGATAGAGACAAAAGGTGTGTGCCATCCGGCATAACAGCATACTCACTCACGAGCTTTTCATTCAGTTCAGAAACTGTATATGGACCTTTATGTCCTGTTGCTTTGATAATATTCTGCCACTGTGCGTCAAAAATGTTACTTGCGCTTTCGTGGAGCTGGAAGCCAAGAAACCACTTACCGAGGATGTTTTCATATTCACGGATGAGGTCGCGATCAAAATGATACTTGTGGTACGTATTTCCACCTGAAATTCTATCGACGTAGAAGGGGTATTTGTTTTCTTTTATGAGCGAGTGAAGCTTTGTTCCCTTTGCGGCAAACTTGTTGAATTTAAGCTCCTCCGGTATTATAAATTTATGTTGTATTTTAAAACCCGAATCTTCATTTATAAAATTGTTTTTTTCTAATCCTTTTATATGCCAGTCGTTATACACGTGGAAAAATTTCATAGAGTTTTCCTCCTTATATTCCTGCGTTAATTATAACAGTTTTGCTTTTAAAATCAATAACCTTTTGGCCTTAGAAAATAACTAATTTTATTTTCTTTGGAATATAGTGTAAAACTAAGAGAACAGGATACCTTTTTTAAAGAAACCGGATATGATATACTTATTTCAAACATTAAATCCGGATAGTGAGAAGGGATGTCTACTATGAAAAATCAGTTTAAGGCAGGCGCTGCAAAAGCGATAATAACTCCCCCACTGGGAACATTGCTTTACGGATACGCATTTAAAAGACCCGCAACAAAAGTCAACGACGATCTGCGCATTAATGCAATCGCAGTCGAACAAGGCGATTTAAAAGCGCTTCTCATAAGCGCTGACGTTGTATCCATTCCGGCAGATGTCGGAAACAAGGTTCGTGCATTGATTTCCGAAGAAACAGGAGTTCCTTTAAAGAACATATCAATCTCTGCTACACACACCCATTCGGGCCCCGCAATGAAAACCTCAAACGGTTGGGGTAGTGCAGATGTATCCTTTATAAATGAAATCTTCATCCCGCAGGCAGTTGCTGTTTCAAAAGACGCAGTAGCCGCCCTCACCCCTGCCGTTATGGGCGTTGGCACAACGCACAGCGAAGTCGGCATAAACCGACGCGAGATAACGCAGGACGGAAAGATTATCCTTGGTCAGAACCCGTATGGAGTCTTTGACCCGGAAATGACGGTAGTAAGTTTCAAAGGCCTTGACGGTGCACCGATAGCAAATATGGTGCATTACAGTGCCCACGGCACCTCCGCAGGCAGAAACCCCGAAATCACGCGTGACTGGCCGGGTGTTATGGTAGACAGAATGGAGGCCGAAACAGGCGCAACAACGCTCTTTTTCAACGGCTCGGAGGGCGATGCCGGCCCCAGGCTTTCAAACGGTCAGACAACAGGAGACACTGTGGACTGGACAAAAACAGATAAACCAACCGGCGACATACGCTATGTATATGAAATCGGAAGCGTCGCGGCAGTCGATGCAATTCGTGCATACAAGAGCATAAAGGAATTTGGTGATGTTACATTCGACGCGCAGTCAGATATCCTTAAACTCCCCTATGACCCGCAGTGGACACGGGAATATGCCGAAGAAAGACTTGCTTCTCTTAAAGCAAAAGAGAAACTTGTAGAGGTTGAAAACCGCGAATACGCAAAGGCGGCCGCCATCGTTGAAATGTATGAAAACGGCACTCCCTTTGAAACGCATATGGAAATAGAGCAGACTATATTTGCCTTTAACTCGGTTGCTTTCGTTCCGTTCCAATTTGAGTTTTTCTCTGAAATCGGGCTTCGGATGAGAAAACACAGCCCGTTTGCAAACACTCTCTGTGTATGCAACACGAACGATTCAAACTTCTATCTCCCGACCCGCGATCAGCTCGTACGCGGAGGATACGAGGTTGATATCTTCTGCCTTGCCAATGTTTATAAACTGGTTGACGATACAGACACCGTGATTATAAACGAGAATATGAAAATACTTAACAGAATGAAACCGTATAAGGCTCAGGAAAAACAGCGCTACGTATAGCGAAAGGAGTTTCTTCAATGAAATTTTTCCACGTATATGACGAACGATATTATGAAGGGCTTGTAAAAAACAACTTCATCAACGAGGATACGGGATACAAGCTTATGAATGTTTTCCGTATGCCTGTTGATAAGCACTTTAACACGGTCGCAAAAAAAGGCGGACGCCTTCATTCCCTGATAAAGGAAAACAAGAATCCGTTCTATATCGACAGACTTTCAGGCGGAACAAGATATTTTAAGTTTGATTACGACAAAGAGCTTATTTGCGAATATGCAAATATTCTCGGAGAGTGGTTTCTCGGCTTCCAGCACCACGAGGGTGCTGCAAACCGAATCCGTTGCGACTGGGATGACATTTACAAACAAACCGGTTCAAAAGGACCTTATGATGTAAAAAAGCTCAAAGAACTTTTTATGTCTGACGGCACAGGAACTTTTTACGGAAGTGCAGGCAAAGAGGTTTCACTTCTCACACACGGTAATCCGGAGGATTATGCACCGCTTAAATTTCCCGAGACCGAAGAGGAAATTTTTGAAGATTTCCTGACGATGTATAAATCCGCTATGGAAAGTGTTGCGGGATACATCCTCCCCGTAGACAGCTATTATCTTTTGCCGAAACTTCAGGACGAGCTCGGCATACGTACCTTTATGCCCGAAGTCGGCTGGCAGATTGAACAGACCAGACTCGCAGCATCACTTGTGCGCGGTGTTGCAAAAGAAAAGGACAAGCTCTGGGGACTTTATTTTGAACCGTGGTTTATCGACGACAAAATTGGCTATACAATCCCGAACTTCAACAACGAAGTGGAAAACGAATGGTTCCACAACGAACAAATGCGCGTGCCGATCATTACGGAGTCCGGACCCAACGGCGGTCCTTCACGTCTTCTCCAGAAGAGGATATACTATTACGCGCTTATGGCGGGTGCCGACTATTTAAGTGAAGAATGGGGACACAATTGCAGTTATGTGAGCAAGAAAACTTTCGAGCTTTCCGAATACGGTCTTGCAAAGAAAGAATTTATCGAGTTTATGCGTGACTACAAAACGGTCAAGCCCGAAATTCCGTTCGCTATCGTTCTTCCTCTTTCATATAAGTGCGTTCAGATATCTAACTATCTGACACCATATGAGTTCGGAAAGAATGCTGATGAGTATATATGGCGCCCGTTTGAGAACGAAGAACGGCGCAAATACATTGCACACATTGAAGACACGCTGGCGTTTGTCTATGCACGGAACGGAAATATTTACGGCAACGAGAGCTTCATTCTTACAAACTCACGCTTCGGAGATTTGTTTGACATTATATACGAAGACGCAAGTGACGAGATTCTCGGAAAGTATTACGCCCTTATTGATGCAACACCTGACAGTGCTTTTGCAAAAAAGAAGGGCAACAAGTTCAGAGTTCTTGAAACCACGGATTTCGACAAACTCGAACAAGATATCAGAAAACTTTCAGAAGAGGTTATGCCGTGTACGGTAGATACGCTCCACTGGATACTTTCAAAAGATAAAAAAGGCCGTCGTTTTGTGTCTGTATTCAACAACGAAGGAAACATCCGCGATTCAGAAATCGGAGATACACTTGTCAAAGAAGCGGATGCCCGCGTAAAGATAAGTTTCAAGGAAGCCTCAAACCTTAAACCTATCAAGCTTTCGTGTGATGAAATTAAGATTGAGAAATCTGACGATAACACATACTATGTAGATGTTCCTGCCGCGGCATTTGCCATTTTTGAATATTGATAAACATAAAAAGAGGCGGATATTTTAAGGAGGCAATGAAATGTTTCTGAATTACGAGCCCGAAAAGTTAGAAGAACTCAGCAGGGATTTTCTTATAGCAACAGGCATAGAACTCGGCGTTTGCGACGAAAATTTCAAACCCTTGAATTTCAAAAAGCAGAACGGCAACAGATATTGCGCTGTGGTGAAAAGAAAAGAAGTGAGAAGACTTGCATGCCGTCGCTCTGACCGGGCGCTTCTTGCCAAATGCCGGGAAGAAGGCAAGGCTGTGATGCACGTCTGCCACGCAGGGCTTATAGATCTGGCTTTGCCGATTATGTATCGCGAAAAGATAATAGCATATCTCATTCTCGGACAAATCAGAGTGGAAGAAACCTTCCCTGCACTTCGGGAAAGCGTTCTTTTCTCACAAGAGACCGTTGATGAATTACAAAAGATTTACGACGAGCTTCCCATATTTGATCAAAAGAAACTCAAAAGCATTTCAAAGCTTGCAATGATGACGGTGAAATATATCCTGTTTGAAAATATGCTTATGCCAAAGTATAACCCCTCGTTTGACCGCGCGCTTTCGTTTATAAACGAAAATCTTTACAAGAATCTTTCAATATTGGAAATATCAAAGGCGGCGATTATTCCGAAAAGCTCCTTGTACAAACTCTTTCACACTCATTTCGGTTGCACGGTAAACGAGTATATAAATTCAAAAAGGATTGAGGAGGCAGAAAGGCTCCTGACGGAAGAAAACTTTTCAGTTGAGGAGATCTCGGAAAGGCTCGGTTTTTCAACCCAACAATATTTCAGTAAGCTTTTCAAAAAAGCAAAAGGTGTTTCACCTGCACAATTCAGAAAAAACAACCATTGACGGAAACGTGACAGGCGCACCTCACCCCGACCACATCAGAAAAAAATATTTCAAACGGAAGATGATAAGAATATGAGTTATGTTTTTGTGCTGATAACAGCTATACTTTTCACAACGCATGAGCCGGTCAGCAAACTGATTGCGAACGAAATAAATCCGTATGCAATCACAGCGATCCGCTACTTTTTAGGTTCGCTTGTTTGCCTCCCTTTTTCAATTCGGGAAATTATCAAAAATAAGCTCAACCTTAAATTCAAAGACTTTTTGATTCTTGGCGGACTTGGTGTTCTTACGGTCTGCATCAGTATGGTTCTTGTTCAGGTGGGAGTGAAGGTTGCAGACTCTCCCGCACTTATCTCAGTTCTCTTTTCTTCAAATTCAATTTTTACCATCATTTTCTCGGTAATCTTCTTGAAGATCAAGATGACGAAGATAAAGACAGCCGGCGTTATCCTTTGTGTAACAGGAGTTGTTCTGTCAATGGATTTAACGTCAGGAAGCAATGCGCTCTCAATAGTTTTTGGCCTTCTCTCCGCTATCACATTCAGCATATACACTGTTTTGTGCCAAAAGTTTATACATAGATTCAGCGGCATAATCCAGGCCGGAATCTCATTCTTTATCGGAAGCTCGGTGCTTCTTATCTTCCTTTGGATTTTCGGCATCGACATCATCGGCGGTATATCGGCAGACAATCTCCCCGAGCTGGCCTACATCTCAATTGCGGTAACCGGAATCGGATATATTCTCTACTTTTCAGCACTCAGCAAGAGCGGCCCTCATGTGGCGGCATTGACATTTCTTATAAAACCGATCCTTGTTCCGTTTGTAGCTTGGATAGTTAACGGAATCGTCCCTGATTACACAATTATCATCGCTGTAATCCTCGTCGCAATTGGCGCAACTTTTTCGGGTGGTGCTTTTGAAAGTTTCATAATGAATAATAAAAACAAAAAATTAAATTAGCCACAGATAAAAAGAAGACATACGGCCTTGCCGTATGTCTTCTTTTTAATTTTAATACTCAAATATTGCAAACTCTGTTGCGGGCATATCTACATAATATGTAGTATCGTCTATCTTCTCAATCTTTATATCGTCAGATGAAAGCTTGATAGGTTTGAGGTTTGCAGCCTCCTTAAAGCTTACCTTAACTCTTGCATCTGCCGCGTGATCGATAGTATCGCCAACAGGACGCGCACGGTAGTTACCTTCGTTGTTGAAGATTGAGATATATCTCTTTGCTTTATCATCTTCCGAGAGCACCCAGAGAAGCTTATCGGCAGTAGCAGGGAGAATTTCTTTTGAATATTCCTTGACATCCCGCTCGAGCTTTTCAAGGTCATCACCCTTGAAAACACGGAACTTATCACCGTATTTTTCAGAAATTCTGCCGTCGGGACATGCGTCAATGAGAGCGTCATACTTTGCAAAGACTTCTTCACCTGCATCCTCGTGAATAATATCGAAGAGATCACCAAAACGTGAGTTTGTGAGCGTATGTCCTTCGTTTCCGATATGGCCGCCGTCAACCTCGTAGATAAGATTGATTACATCTTCAACATAGCCGTTGAACGCCTTCTGCTTATCACCAAGAATTGCCTGCATATACTTATCGCGGTGAACTCCCATATGATGCGGGCGGAACGGATTTTCCACCTGCACGCAGTAATACTCATTCGGAAGAACGATCGCAAACGGAACACGTGCCTTTACCTTCTTATGGTCGCGGATAAAGTCAATGAACTCCTTCTTGGCAAGTCCGTATTCCGAAAGCTCAAAGGTCTCCATATTTGTATATGAGCAGTTAAGTCCCCATTCTTCGCCCATATAATCTGCGCCTGCCATAAGAGAATAGTAATAAATTCTCTTCTGCAATTTGCGTGAGCTTCCGCCAGCCGGACCATGCGTTGTGAAGTCGTCCCCATGCTGCTCCTGAGTAAGATACCACTCGTTCAACGGGTGGTTATTAAAGCACGGCATTGATGCATCGTATTCTGTCGGTGCAGCAATCCAGGTTTCATAGTATGTGCCCCACATTTTGCCTGCATTCTCCGCTGTACCGCGTGCTGATGCAACAGCGATTCTCATCTGACCGATTTGCCAGCCGACCTCAGGCATAAACGTACGCATACCCAGCTCGTTATAAATCTTTGTCATAAGATAGTAACTATCAACCGGAAGAATATAGCCGTCAGTTTCCTCAAGGTATTTCTTATATCTGTCAATCATATGCTCACGAAACGCCTCTGATGTTTCAGGATACGTCATACGTGCATAGTTTTCGGGAGTGTTATGGCTGAAACCATAGAGCGCTCTTCCGTCTTCTATATTGCATTTTTTCAAAAGGCTGCGAGCCTTTAATTCTTCAACGTCGTACGGACCCTTTGCCCCTTCCATACGTTTTAAGATACCCGGCCACTCCGCATCGTAGATGTTTGATGCGCTCTCGTGGAGCTGAATACCAAGAAACCAATCTCCGAGAATATCAGCATACTCGTGAATAAGCTCTTTGTCAAAATCGTACTTGTGATAAGTAATTCCGCCTGCAATCCTGTCAACATAGAACGGAATTTTATCCTGCTTTATACGACTGTGGAGAGTTCCGCCCTTTGCAGCATATTTGTTGAATTTGAGCTCTCCGGGCATTGAGAATACGTGCTGAATTTTAAAACCGGTATCCTCATTTATGAGATTGTTTTTCTCTAAACCTTTAACGTGCCAGTCGTTATATACGTGGAAAAATTTCATTTAACAACCACCCTTTCTTTCAAGCTTGATTATAGCAGTTCCGCCCGAAAAGTCAAGTAAAATTCGACAGTTTGAGCGGAAAATATTTATAAAAGAGGATGAAATAATGTCAAATTGTATTTTTGCATCATATTCCCATTTTAAAGGAAAAAAGTATTGATTTTGATTTAATTTTGTGTTATCCTTTTCTCGGGTGATGAAATATGTTTATTGATTGCGATATAGAAAAATTAAAGCGCACCTTTATTGACTTCTCAAATGCTACGGGAATTGTAATCAACTTTGTTGACACTTCGCTTTCTCACAGCACATTCCATACTATCTCTCACAATAATTACTGCAAAACCATAAACAACATTCCCAACGGAGAGAGATGTTGCACCACGTGTGACTCAACTCTGCTTTTGAAATGTTCAAAGAGCAAAAAGCTTGAAATGCACATTTGTCACGCAGGACTCGTAGATGCTGCTGTGCCGATTTACCATCATGAGATGCTCCTTGGCTATATTATCCTTGGACAGATGAAAACAGACCCCGACTTTTCAAAAGTCAAGGATTACATTAAAAAGTTTGATCTTGACCCTGAAAAAATGGAAGAATATTACAAAGAGCTTCCTCTTTACTGCGACGAAGCAGTTGCGAGTATCGCAAACATTGCAGTTATGCTCACCAAGTACATTCTTCTTGAAAACATGCTCAAACCGAGCTTTGACAAGAATATAGAGGTTGCAATAAACTTTATAAACGAGAACTTGCATAACCATCTCACAATACAATACATATCAAAGCAGATAAATGTTTCAAAAACAGTTCTCTACAAAACTTTCAGAAATCATTTTAACTGCACAGTAAACGAATATATCAATTCAAGGCGAATTGAAAAATCGGCAGAGCTTCTTCTGACTACCGATTTGTCCGTCGAATCAATTTCTCAGAAAATCGGTTTTTCGGGTGCGGCGTACTATTCAAAACTCTTTAAAAAGCAAAAGGGCATCTCCCCTCTTAAATTCAGAAATCTTTCAGGAATCAAGTAACATTTCCGCCCTTTTAACGCAGGGCGGATTTTACTATATTTTAATCTTTTTTTCCCATTTCCTTTGTCTGTAAAAAGATATAAACTGAATATAACTTTAACATTTCGGAGGATTTTAATTATGAAAAAACTCAGAGATTATTTCTGGATATGGGGCCATCCCACAAACTGCCTTTACAACGGTTTCGGAATAACGAAGGAGTCTGACATGGCTCCTGTCGCCGGCACAAAGTATCTTGGCGCAAAGAACGTTTTCCTTGTTCCGATGTCCTACCCGGTTGACAAAATTGAAGAAAGCAAGCTTGCAACTGAGCTCAACGAGTTTGGCTGGTCTATAAACTTTGCCCATAGCGAACCTGAGAACGTAACGGAAATCTGCGATCTCAAAAAGCAATTTCCAACTCTTACAAAAGCCGCATGGGACGACTTTTTCAGCCCGGGCAACCCCAAAAACAACTACACGAACTACACGCCTGAGCTTCTTGCGAAATTCCGCGAGCAGCTTCACGAAGCAGGCATTGAAATGTGGATGGTTCTTTACACCGAGAACTTCCGTGAGCTTGATATCGTAACAATTCAGAAGTTCGTTAACGAGTTTGACGGAATAAGCCTCTGGTTCTGGAATGAGCAGGAGGTCATTGACGACTACGAGTATTACGTCGATCTTTTCTTCCACATCACAAAAAACAAAAAGCGCATGATTGGTTGCTATCTTTTCGATTTCGGTGCTGAACAGCCTGCCACAAGCAAAGCCGTTATTTATCAGCTCGAACGCGAGCGCGAAATGATAAGAGAAGGACTTATCGAAGGCGTTATTCTCCATACAAATGCAGTTGTTGCAAAAGAAGATCCCTACGAAGCCGTAGAAGCCGGAAAAGAATGGATGATGGCAAACGGCGACGAGATAATAGAATAACCGAAAAAAATAAAAAAAGACGGATGCAATATTATCATCCGTCTTTTCTCTGTCTGTTATAAAAAACAGGGTGGATTTCTCCACCCTGTTTTTGTTTGTTTTACGCGATAAAGTCAAGCACTCTTTTGAGAAGAACCGCTATTTCTGCGCGTGTGGTGTTTGCAGTCGGGTCTATCCTTCCGTTCTTGCCGTTGACAAGTC
>JAFYPW010000038.1 GCA_017559985.1 Oscillospiraceae bacterium
ATATGTAGTCACCCCGCAAAAGGTCTACCGGTATTGAAAGCAAGTTTGTTACCGTATCTACCCCGGGTATAAACGATGCCGCTGTGAGCACTGTGCTTATTCCGTCAAGTATTTTTTCCTTTTTTGACGGCTTCTTCTTTGCGCTTTCCGGCTCATCGGCAGCTTCGTTAAACCCCGCGAGGAACTCGTCCTCTTCTTTCTCAGGTTCGTCCACTACTTTACCGTTTACCCACTTGCGCTTGTCCGCATTTGCTCGCGCTCGGGCGTGGGCTTCGTTTCGCTTTTGCTTTATTATGTCAAACTTATTCTTACTATTCGCTTTCCTTGGATTTTACAACGTGTATGAATATTTCTTTTATGATCCAACTTATCACAAACAAAAGAATGGCAGCTCCTATGCCTATCAAAACTATCCAAAAAACAGTCCATTGTGTTTCTTCTGTAAGCCTTCTTCCGAATACACAACTATATATCATTATGCAAATAAGCACTTTTGTCAATTTATTGTTTACTAATTTTTTCATTGCTGTCACCTCTTTTTTATACTACCATATCCGCAGAACAAAAGCAAACACCCGAGGAAAACCTCGGGTGTTCTTTTGGGTTTTATGCTCTGTTCAGTATTTCCTGTAATTGAAGTTCTATTTTTGTTTGAAATCCTACAAAAAGAATTTCTCCTATATCCTCATTATTGAAGAAAACATTATACTCATCGCCAAGATTTCCCTCAGGATACAAACATCCGACGTAGTCCCATGCTTTTCCGTCGTTTGTATTAATTTGCTTTCTTCCGTATATCATAACAGGTTGACTGCCGTCATTAAGTATAACTACACTTCCTATTGGTAAGAAATTCATAATTTAATCCTCCTTATTTGTTGTAAAAATTTACAGTTGCGTTTTCTATCTTTAAAATTTGTTTTGCCGCATTTGAAACGTCTTTATATGTCACCATATTATTACGGTCTATATATTCGTCAAATGTGGACATATGGTCGTCAAATGCCATAACATATGCAAAATCACGAGATGTTTTTTCAAGTGACAGCGCCCTATCTGTAAAAGCAGCTTTTGCACATTCAAACGCTCTTACATCAAGCTTCTCTTTTTGTTCTGTAAAAACATCTGATACTGTACAGAAAAGCTTTGTTGCACTATCTCCTGAGGCTTCAAAGAGAAAATACATTATTCCACCAAAATCATAAAACTCACATCCGCTATCTATCTCATCTATAATTCCCATTTTCTCACGTAGACGCATTGAAAGCGGAGAAAGAAGACCTTTGCCAAGGGCGTTGCACAACATTTCGGCAACACGCGGTTTTACTTGTTTCTTGTTAATATCAAAAGAAATGCAAAGTGCCTTTCCTTCAACATCATCCTCATAATAATGCAAATCCTGTTTATCTCTTGACGTGAACCTTGCAGGAGTTATATCCTTTATCTCCCTATCAGCAAAAGATGGAATATCACAAAAAATATTTTCAATTTCTTTTATTTCAGAATCGCTGACATCTCCAACAAGTATGAGTTCTGCCCCTTTTGCAGAAAAGAGTATTCTTTTATGGTTGATAATCTCATCTTTGGTAATGCGTAATATAGTGTGCTTCTTTCCGATCAAGGGTTCGCCAACAAAGTCCCTACAAAAGAAATCATACATCATCTGTTTGTGATACCAATTTCCTGTCTTTTCAAGCTGCCTCAGCACTACTTGTTTTTCACAGCGTATATCATCATAAGTCCAAAAATTTTCATCAAATAGACCTCTGATAATGTCGACAGCTTCCCAAATATGCTTTTTTAACACAGTTATTTCAAATAACACGCAGTCTCGACAAGTCATTCCTCGAAGATTCCCTCCGATTTTTTCTATTTTGTAATAGAAATCACTTTGTGCCATTCCCCTAAACTTGCGGAAACAAAGATGCTCAACAAGATGCGTTATCCCGCGCTTGCCTTTTACTTCGTCAGCAATGCCTCTGTGTAATTTCAAAAGAAGCGTCACACTCTCCTGCGACACCATTTTGCAAATGCGTATTTCCATTCCGTTGCTTAAAACTTTTCGCATATCAGTTTCTCCTTTCACTTATGGTGTTGCAAGATTGGGCAAAATAGTCCACCAAAGAGGCGGCAGTAATGACGGCAACAGCCTGGCCCCTCTGTATATTAAATAACCAGTTCCAGCAGCAGCGGCAATCCCGCCAACAACTTTTCCTATTTGTTCGCCATCTACTTCTGCCCGTCGTATGTTCCCCCTTGCTCTGCCACCACTTCCTTTAGCTACACGGCTGTGTTCTTCAGAATCAGGGTGCCCTACATTTCTTTCTCTTTCTCCCGTTGGTTGCCTTTTTTCGCTTCCTTTACGCTTATTTGGATTCTGTTTGAAATTGGGTTTTTCCTTTTTTGTATACACTATTTCAGGCGTATATGACGATGGCAATAGTGCGATATTAGGCTTAATAGGCTCGGTCTCCGTGAGTATGGTTTTATGGATCCCTTGATCCTGCAAACCCTCAGGTTCATCAATATCCTGATTAAACCCAACAAGGAAACTATCTTCAAAATCTCTCTGGTGGATTCTTTTTGCAGAATTGTTTCCCGCGATGATATTCCCTACATAAAACCCGTTTTTGTTAGTATCAAAATTTCTTCTTGCAGTTACATATGTATCATTTTGATTGAATCCTGTAGGGAAAGAATCCTCCTTTTTTGCTTCGAACCTGTTTTTGGGTTGCATAATTGGTTTGATGCTAATTTCACTTTTAAATGGCTGCTTTTCAACAAAAGGCCTTCTCCATTCTCGTTCCTCTTCATCAATAGAATTGAAGCCTGCAAGAAACGGGTCATCATTAACTTGGAAATTATTTTCATTCCATGGCGAAGAATTTTGTTTGGCGTTTAACGTATGTTCAGAAGCTGTTGTTCCAAACATGCTTGCTTTATTCTCTTTTTGTAATTTTTCTGTATATGATTCGTATCTCATTTTTTATTTCTCCTTTCTTTTGTTTTCAGAAAGGAGAGATATATGTTTTGCTTTTTTATTTTACCATACATCTCCCCTTATCGCAAATCTAAATTCCGCGAAGCAGAAGCGTTGCTATGATTGTAACAACGCCGCCGATTACCGAACCTGCTATAAGCCTGTTTGTCGAAATCAGCGTGTCGATTTTCGTTTCAAGACGCTCGAAGCGGACATCGCCGCGATTTAGCCGCTCGGCTATTTTCCCGCGGTGTATCTCGCACGCGTCACACGTTACATATTCCATATCCGCACCTCGCTTCACTTCGTCTTTTTGAGGTAGTATGACGACACCCATCCGGTTGCGATGCGGCACCAGCCACCACGCTCTTCAAGCACGACAACTGCGTTTCCGTTATACAGGCGCCCCACGCGGGCAGAAAGCAGAGATGCGCCGCTTCTTACGTTAAGGCACGTTCTGACCTTGACATATCTTATATCCGCACCGGAAACCCATATACCCACAAAGCCGCGCACGGCTCTGCCTGAGAAGTGGTTGCCGAGCGGAGCATAGAACTGCGTACTTCCGCCGCCATCAAGGTTTATTGCGCTCTGGGCACCGCTTGAAACAAACGCGCGGCGAAGCTCGGAGAGTGTACTTCCACCGCTGTCGGGAAGAAGCGCAACGAGGAGGCTGTCGCTCGTGAGACCAAGCGCAGTTCTGCCGCGACGGCCTCCGATTCCGTCAGGAGTTTCTCCGTCCTCTTTCCCGTTTCTGACAAGAAGCGGATATGCGCCGACATAGTCGTTCGCGCCCACATTGTTCTTATACGAAAACACAGGCTTTTTGTTTTCGGGAAAAGCAAAGCCATAACCCTCCGTCAGACGGTGGATAGTTCCGTCCGCGACGACGTCGCTCGCCGCTTTCCGTGTTTTGAAATCAAACAGCTCGGCGTTCATAAGAAAATCAGGTGCGCGACCAAAAAGCTTTTCTATCCGCTTTTTCGCACTCTTTACATCCTCCCTTCCGTTTTTGCCGTAGAAGTAGCCGATGTATTCTATATCGGAAAGCGGAATGGAATAAATTTTCCCGCCCTTGTATGCTTTGGATGTCATTTGCCGCCATCTCCAATCTGCTTTATGATGTTTGCAACATACACCGCCGCCATACCTGCGATTATTCCGCGGAGGACAAACTCAACCACAACGCCGCCGCGGCTTGCAAAGTAGAGAAGCTCAAAGCCTACACCTAACACAAGCGACGCAAGCGGAATAAAGCGGTCATTAAAAAACTTTGCGCGCTTTAAAGCAAAGCAGACACCGTAGACCGCGGCGATTACTATGTAAAGGTCGGCAGTGACAAGCGAAAGAAAACCCTCGGTTATGAATTCCTGTGTCATACCTCTTCACCTCCGTAAACATCTTTAATATCAGTAAAATTACATTTTGCCGCCTCGGTGAGCGCATTTACAAAGCGCTCGCGGTACATCATCGCGTTATAGCTTTCTCCATCATCCTCATAAAAGTATGCCGCGACGCCGTAAGGCAGAGCAATGCTCATTATCTCGTCAGAAAAGTCTATCTCGTCCTCCATATCGGAAACCACCGGTGCGAAAAGGAGCTTTTCCTTTCCCAACGATAAGCGGACGGAGTTTTCATACATCAGGCTCTCGGCAAGAAGTGCCGACAGAATGGGACAGAATTTTTCAGAGAAGTTTTTATCCTCTCCC
>JAFYPW010000039.1 GCA_017559985.1 Oscillospiraceae bacterium
GGGGAAAGAGTGTTTGATTTGAAGACACAGACATTTTCAGGCAACGAAAGACGGTTGTAGGGAGAGTTTGCTGTGTATGGGTCGTGATTTCCCGGCGTTATGAAGACTTTTGCATTTGTGCGCTTCAAATCGCGAAGAAAACTTTCTTCCGTTTCGGGGTATATGGGGTATGAGTCGAAAATATCGCCCGCGAGGATAAGAACTTCGACGTCTTCTTCGTTTGCAACATCTATAAGCTTTGAAAAAAGCCTGCGTTGTGCCAGACGCTTTTCCCGCTGCTTGTCCTGCGGGAGATCGGCGAAGGCGGAGTCCAAATGAATGTCGCCCGAGTGTAGAATTTTCGCCATGGGAATCTATCCTTTCACTACAAGATTTATTCTTTCGACGGAAACGCATTTTCCCGAATCGTCTATATCGAAGCATGCACCGTTTATCATAAGTTCACCCGGGGCTTCGGTGAAGCGCTCGGGAACACTGCCGAGAAAAGTGGCGAGTGATTTTTCGGGCGCCGTTCCTATAACGGAATTGTACGCGCCGCACATACCGAGGTCGCAGATGAAGCCTGTGCCGTCGGGGAGAATCTTCTCGTCTGCGGTCTGTACGTGCGTGTGAGTGCCCCAGACGGCGGAAATTCTTCCGTCCAGATAGTAGCCGAAGGCCTGCTTTTCGCTTGTTGCTTCTGCGTGGAAATCACAGAGGGCTAAATCAAATTTACCTTGGTTTTCACGCAGAATTCTGTCTGCGGAAAAAAAAGGATTGTCTGCGCCTGTCTGCATACCGAAATGGCCGATGAGGTTCATAACAAGAACCTGCTTTCCGAAAGCGTCAAAAATGCCGAAGCCGCTACCCGGCGCATTTCCCGCAATATTGTGCGGACGGAGAAGGGAAGGCTCATCTTCAATGTATGAAGCGATTTGCCGCCTGCCCCAGGTATGATTGCCGAGAGTTATGACGTCAGCACCTGCTTTGAACAGTGTGTCTGCCTGGTCGGGAAGAATTCCCACCATATCTGCGTTCTCGCCGTTTATGACGGTGAATTTAGCGTTATATTGTTTTTTAAGCAGTGAAAGGTTTTCGGAAATTACGCGGACGCCGCCGTTTCCCACAACGTCGCCAAGAGCAAGAATTTTCAAGGTTTGTACCTCTTTCTGTATCAGATATAAAAAATAAGTGGTGTAACCTATTGATATTGTAACACAAATATCGGGATTACACCACTAAATTTTTAAAATGTTATTTCGCGTAGTCTATTGCGCGTGTTTCACGAACGAGATGAACTTTGATCTGGCCGGGGTAATCAAGCTCGTCTTCAATCTTCTTTGCAAGCTCGTGTGAAAGAAGAACGAGTTCGTCGTCGTTGACCTCGTCGGGTTTTACGATTATGCGGACTTCGCGGCCGGCCTGAATTGCGAACGAACGCTCAACTCCTGGGAAAATGTTTGCGATCTCCTCGAGCTTTTCGAGACGCTTGATGTAGTTTTCAAGGTTTTCGCGTCTTGCGCCCGGGCGTGCTGCGCTGATAGCATCGGCAGCCTGAACAAGACAGGCAATAACCGTCTTTGCTTCAACGTCGCCGTGGTGAGCGTGGATAGCGTGGATGATATCTTCATTTTCTTTGTGCTTCTTTGCGATGTCAACACCGATGGAGATGTGCGAACCTTCCATTTCGTGGTCGACGCTCTTTCCGATGTCATGCAGAAGACCTGCGCGTTTGGCGAGCATAACGTCAACGCCGAGCTCTGCGGCAAGAAGGCCTGCAATGTGGGCGACTTCGATAGAATGTTTGAGAACATTCTGGCCATAGCTTGTACGGAAGCGGAGACGGCCGAGAAGTTTGACAATTTCAGGGTTGAGACCGTGAACACCGGTATCGAACGTTGCGCGCTCACCCTCCTGCTTGATAACGGCATCAACCTCGCGGCGTGCCTTTTCAACCATTTCTTCGATTCTTGCCGGGTGGATGCGTCCGTCTGTGATGAGTTTTTCGAGTGAGAGACGGGCAACTTCGCGGCGGATCGGGTCGAAGCTTGAAAGGGTAATTGCCTCGGGCGTATCGTCGATGATGAGGTCAACTCCCGTGAGTGTTTCGAGTGTGCGGATGTTTCTGCCCTCGCGACCGATTATGCGGCCTTTCATTTCGTCGTTGGGGAGGGGAACAACCGAAACAGTTGCTTCCGCAACGTGGTCAGCTGCACATTTTTGGATTGCGAGAGAAATGAGTCTGCGTGCCTTGTCGTCTGCCTCTTCCTTGAATTGGTCTTCAAGGTTCTTGAGAAGAACGGCGTAGTCGTGGCGAACTTCGGATTCAAGGTTCTGTATGAGGAACTGCTTTGCTTCTTCAACGGTATAGCCCGAAATTTTTTCGAGCATTTCAAGCTGACTGCGCTTTACCAACTTGAGCTCTTCGTTGAGAGAATCATTGTCCTTGATTTTTTTGTCGAGAACAGTTTCTTTCTGTTCGATGGATTCAAGCTTCTTATCGAGAGATTCCTCTCTCTGTACGACTCTGCGCTCCTGTTTCTGGAGTTCAGCTCTGCGCTCTTTCATCTCACGGTCGAACTCTGTTCTGTTCTTGTGAATTTCTTCCTTTGCTTCGATGAGAAGCTCACGCTTTTTGTTTTCTGCGGTTTTGATAGAATCGTTAACTATTCTTCTTGCTTCGTTTTCTGCACTGTTGATGGTTTTTTCTGCTATCTTCTTACGCATTGTAATGCCGAGAAAAAACGCGATGATTGCGATAACAACGGCAACTGCCGCAATTATAATCCAGGTGATCAAAGAAATGCCAAGGATATTCATTGTGTTTGTATAACCTCCTTTTGTAAAGTGTTTTTAAAAGTTCAAATACAAGTTAATATGTAATAAGTCAAGTTATTGTAAATGCGGAAAAATCCGCAAAGCGCAATTCAATAACAACGATATTACCCACTTATATATTTTAATGCCGAAAGTTCAATATGTCAAGGCAAAGATGGCTGATATTCAAAAAATATTACATATGAAAACTTGACATTTCAAGAAGCAGAATATAACATAAGCACAGAAGGGGCGTGAGGAAATGCTTGACTGTCTCGGCATAAACGGCTTTGTTATGGAACAGGACAAAAAATATTTAAAACTCGGCACAGATGCAATGCTGCTTTCGGAGTTTGCAAGAGTTCCAAAAAGGGGAAAGGTGTGCGACCTTGGCTGCGGCAGCGGAGCGATAACCATACTTCTCGCGGCGCGACATCCGGAAATAACACTCTGCGGAGTTGAAATAGTTGAAGGTGCAGCGCGCCTTGCGGAAAAGAATGCCCTGCATAACGGCATAGAAGACCGTATGAAGGTTTTCAACATTGATCTAAAGAACGTAAAGCAACATTTCGAGGCAGGAAGTTTTGACTGCGTTGTTTCAAACCCGCCTTTTATGAAGGATGGGGGAGGGCTTAAAACCGAGCGGGAGGAAATGCTGTGTGCAAGAGTTGAAATTTGTTGCACCATTGATGATGTCTGCGAAGCGGCGGGCTATCTCCTCAGATTCGGCGGGAGCTTTTCTCTCGTTCACCGGCCGTCGCGTCTTTCCGACATCTTTTCCGCGATGGAAAAGGCAAATCTCGCGCCGAAACGTATGCGTCTTGTACAGGACACGGTAGCGGCGGAGCCTTCGCTCGTGCTGCTGGAAGCACGAAAGGGAGGAGGAAGCGGCATAAAGCTTCTGCCGACACTTGTTGTCAAAAACAATGACGGAAGCGAAACGGATGAAATCAAAGAAATATATATGAGGAAGTAGGTTCGTTATTTTGACTGATTTACAGCGCTGATTTTGTGCATTACGCCGAATATGAAAAAAAGAAGCGTTATTCTGAAAAAAGCCTTGAAATTTAATCTGATTTAGTGTATAATGCAATTAATCCAATGACTGAATTAAAAAAAGAAAAGGGGTTATGTAAAATGGCAGAAGAAAAAGTAATGAATGGCGCCGGCGTAGCTGAACTTGGCTTCCCGATGTGGCCGCAGTTTGCTCCTGAGACACCGGATCAGGTTGCAGAGCTTCTCAAAACAGGTAAGGTTAACTACTGGACAGGTCCGGTAGGTATGGAGTTTGAAGAAGCATGGAGACAGTGGATCGGTGCAAAGATGGCTATCTCTTGCACAAACGGTACAGCAGCTCTTCACATTGCTCTTGCAGCTCTCGGAATCGGCCCGGGCGATGAAGTTATCGTTCCGTCCTATTCCTTCATCGCATCTTCCTTCTCAGTTGTTCAGGCAGGTGCTATCCCGGTATTTGCAGATGTTACAGACGATCACACTCTTGATCCGAACGACATCGAGCATCGCATCACAGACAAGACAAAGGCTATCGTTGTTGTTCACCTCTACGGTGGCGTAGCAGATATGGGCCCGATACTCGAAATCGCAAAGAAGCACAACCTCAAAATCGTTGAGGACTGCGCACAGTGCTTTGGCGGTGAGTACAACGGCGTAAAGGCAGGACTTATCGGTGACGTTGGTTGCTTCAGCTTCTGCCAGAGCAAGCACTTCACAACCGGCGGCGAAGGCGGTATGGTTGTTACAAACGATGAAGAAGTGGGCTGGGAGTGCCGCTCCTTCCGCGATCATGGCTATGACGTCAAGAAGCGTATGAGCATGCTTGCCCTTGAAGAAAAGCTTCCGTACATACACAATCGCGTAGGCTTTAACTACCGTATGACAGAGATGCAGTCTCTCATCGGTCTCAACGAGCTCAAGAGACTTGACAGTTGGAACCTTGCACGTCGTTATAAGTATGCTAAGATGTATGACGATGCATTCACAGGTCTTAAGGGAATCAAGAAGCTTCCGGTAAACACAGCAGAGCGTAAGAACTCTTACTGGTGGTATCCGATCAACCTCGACCTTTCAGTTCTTGATATCGAGGCCGACAAGTTCGTTAAGGAGCTTATGGCTCTCAACATTCCGTGCTACGGTATTCAGTGGCCGGAAGCATACGAGGAAAGAGCATACAAGGAGCAGAACGGCTTCGGTACTGCAAAGTTCCCGTTCCAGTCCAAGGAGTACACAAATGCAAAGTCTGCTGACTACACAAATGTTCTCTGCCCGAAGGCAAAGTCTCTCCGCGCAGAAACATTCAGCCTCTTCCTCCACCCGACATGGGAGCCGGAGCACATTGAGCGTTGCATTGCAGCAGTAAAAGAAGTACTTGCAAAACATACAAAGTAGGTTTATAATATTAATAAGCAGTGAAAAAACGGACGCTTGTCCGTTTTTTCCATATATCTGCAAATATATTAGCTACTTTGAAAGGACTGAATTTGAATGAGAGTTCTTGCGGTTGGTTGTCATCCGGACGACCTCGAACTCAGCTGTGGCGGAACACTTGCCCGTATGGTAAAAGAAGGGTATGAAGTATACACTTGTCACGTTGCAAACGGCAATATGGGACACGCTGTAATCATGCCTGATGAGCTTGGCCCGATGCGCACAATAGAGGCGGAAAAAGCAGGCGAGGTTCTCGGTGTAAAGAAGGTTTATAATGTTGACATCGGCGACTGTATGATTTATGCCGATAACATTGACGCACGCCGTGAAATGGTCAGAATTCTTCGTGAGGTTCGCCCTGACTTTATCATCACACACAGCCCCGATGACTATATGAACGACCATTTGCAGGTAAGCCAGCTTGTTTTTGAAACGAGCTTTACCGCAACCGTAGGACATATGTTCCCGGAAACGGGCGACCCTATGGGAGCAGTAGTTCCGATTTACTATATGGACAATCTTGCGGGAACCAATTTCGTTCCTGAAATGTATGTTGATGTTACAGACTATATCGAGCAGAAACTCAAAGCAGTTGAGTGCCACGAAAGCCAGATAGTCTGGATGCGTGAGCATGACAAGATCGACTTTATAGAATTCGTAAGGTCCTGCACAAGAGGTCGCGGTCTCCAGTGCGGTGTAATGTATGCCGAAGGTTTTAAAACCTGCAAGGCACATCTCCGCCAGACCACAATAAGACATTTGCCGTAAAATAATTTTTACATACAGGAGGAAAACACAATGAATTTTATCGACACTTACAAGGGTACTATGACAGAAGCATTGTATCCGGCAGGCTGGGATTATGAGAAGATTGACAAATGCTGCTCAAATCCGCCTGAGGCTATTTTTGAGCGTCAGGATTTCTGGCATCCGGATTTCAAGCCGGTTTCCTGCAAGAACGTAGCAGAATTTGATATGATGATGGGCCACGAAATCGCAAACCAGATCAAGATGGCACGCGATGAGGGAATCAAGCTTGCTATGATTCTTCCGGCAGGTCCGATGGGTATGTATCGTTGGGCTACATACTTCCTCAATGAGTGGGATGTAGACTGCTCACATGTTTACGGCTTTAATATGGACGAGTGGAGTGATGCAGAGGGTAACACTCTCGAC
>JAFYPW010000040.1 GCA_017559985.1 Oscillospiraceae bacterium
TCCAGAAAAGCGAGAGCATAATCGTCGGTCCGAAAGCTGCGCCGAATACGCCCCATGCATTTGAAACAAGGCCCATTATGGATGCAGAAGCGGGGTTTGCTGCGATGAAGAGTGCAACAATTGCAACAGCAAGAACAACGAAACGTCCTATCCAGAGAAGTTCTTTGTCTCCTGCACGGTTTTTTCTGAAAACAGGCTTATAAACATCACTTGCAAAAGCAGAAGAAGCCGCAAGAAGCTGGCTGTCCGCCGTGCTCATAGATGCTGCAAGGATAGCTGAAAGGAGCACACCCGAGAGAAGCGGCGGGAAAATCTTGCGAACCATCTCAATAAACACGAGTTCTCCCTCGTTTATGTAATCACTGAAACCAAGGAAGAGACGGCCTACAACACCGATGATTGCCGCAAAAAGAACGATAAGAACCGTCCAGGAGATGCCAATTTTTGCAGATTTTTTAAGCTCCTTCTGTGAACGTAGAGACATAAATCTGATAATGATATGCGGCATACCAAAGTAGCCAAGACCCCAGGCAAGACCGGACACAATTTCTTTCCAGCTTGCCATCGGGTTCCAGAAATTCGCATCAATATTTGCCATATTAGAAGCCATTATATTTCCGTCAAGCGCAAATGCCGCAAATATCGGGGCAATGAACATAGCACCCAGGATGAGAAGTCCCTGGAAGAAGTCAGTCCAGCAGACAGCAGAAAATCCGCCAAGGAAGGTATATGCGATGATAATTGCCGCAGCTATGTACATTGCTGTGCTTGCGTCAATTCCAAGAACCGTGTTAAACAGAGTTCCGCACGCTTTTATGCTTGATGCACAATAAACCGTATATGCAACGAGGAAAACAACAGCGCAGAGAATCTGCAAAGCACGCGACTTTGAGAGGAAGCGGTTTGTAAGATACTGCGGAATTGTAATCGAGTCGTTTGCAACGATAGAGAACTTGCGAAGACGCGGAGCTTCAACAAGCCAGGATATTGTATATCCTATTGCAAGACCGGCAGAAACCCATACCTGACCGAGCCCTGCCGCATAGATTGCCGTAGGAAGACCCATAAGCACCCACGCGCTCATATCCGAAGCGCCGGCTGAAAGAGCCGAAACCCACGGACCCATTTTTCTTCCGCCGAGGAAAAACGTCTTCTCTCCGCCTTCTTTGTCTTTAAAGAAGAAGAATACGCCTATTCCAAGCATAAAGAGAAGATAAACGGAAAAAACTATAATTTCTGTCATATCAAAAACCCCTTATCTGAAATTACTGTTTTATATACACAAAACAACTTATTAAGTATATCACAAAAAGAAACCTTTGCCAATAGTTAAATGAAAAATCCCGGACACCGAAACACGGCGTTCGGGATTTTTACCGCTATTTGATCTTACTTATCTTTCTTAGATGCGTTTTTAACAATCTTTGAAAGAGCTACGAGAGCAATGACGTTCGGGATAACCATAAGGTAATTGAAGAAGTCTGTAAGCTCCCATACGAGGTCGTTTGAAAGAAGCGCGCCAAGGAAAATGAATGCGATTGCAACAACCGAATAAATAACAACTGCAATCTTGCTGTTTTTGAAGAGATACTCAACATTTGTCTTTCCGAAGAAGTTCCAGCCGATAATTGTTGAATACGCAAAGAAGAGAAGGCATATTGCAACAAAAACATTACCAAAGCCTGTGCCGAACACAGTTCCTGCCGCCATCTGCACTGCATTTGTCTTCATAATGCCCTGCTCTGCAATAGCAGCTGCATAGTCTGCACTTGCAAGAAGACCGCCCTCACCTACATAGAGAGTTGAAATAACAACAAGAGCCGTCATTGTGAGAACGACAAATGTATCAATGAAAACGCCAGCCATCGCAACAACGCCCTGGTCGTGCGGCTTCTTGACGTCTGCCATAGCGTGAGCGTGCGGAGTGGAACCCATACCTGCTTCGTTTGAGAAAAGACCGCGCTTCGCACCCTGGCTGATAGCCGTTTTAAGAGCATAACCGATGCCACCGCCGATGAGCGCATCGGGAGTAAAAGCAAACTTGAAAATTGCGCCAATTGTTGCAGGAATATATCTGATTCTTGCAATAAGAATTATAACACCGCCGAGAAGGAAGAGCACCGCCATAATCGGAATAAGTTTTTCGGTAACCGATGCAATTCTCTTGATTCCGCCGATAAAGATGAATGCGGAAACCAAAGCTACGATAACACCGATTATCCAGCCGTCAATCTTAAATGCCGTATAGCAGGACTCTGCGATTGAGTTTGACTGTACCATTGAGCCGAAGAAGCCGAGAGCAACAATAATTGCAACAGCAAAGAATACTGCAAGGAATGTACCAAAACCGTTCGGGAAAGCTTTCTTTATGTAGTAAACCGGGCCACCGTGAACAGTTCCGTCAGCATCAACCACTTTTGTGTCCTGAGCAAGAACTGCCTCAGCATAAATAGTAGCCATGCCGAGGAATGCGATAATCCACATCCAGAAGATAGCACCCGGGCCGCCGATGAGGATAGCGCCTGACGCACCGACGATGTTACCTGTTCCGACCTGCGCCGCAATAGCAGTTGCAAGTGCCTGGAATGAAGTAAGACCGCTTCCGTCCTTTTTTCCGAAAAGCCTGATGTTTCCGAAAACTGCCCTCATGCCTTCGCCAAAGCAACGGACCTGAACAAAACGCGTTCTTATCGTGAAGAAAAGTCCGACTCCGACGAGGAGCACGATGAGAATGTAGTCTGCGAGAAAGCCGTTTGCTTTCTGGACCATTGCGAGAAGTGAGTCGAGAAATGCCTGCATAATTTTTTCCTCCTAAAAATAAAAAAAGTTATCGCCTGCGATAACTCTGAAAACGCACAACAAAAACAATGAGTTGTTGTACTTTTCTCTGTTCTTTTGCCTGAGAGATTCAGCAGGACACCCCACCTTACACCTTCGGCACTCATTTAAGAGATTCTCCAGAGTTCCCTCCCCTTTCAGTCTCTTTCGATTCTGAAAGTTTCATCGGGCGATATTCAATTATTGACATTATAGCACATATAAAAACAATTTGCAACTGTTTTCTTAAATTTTATCAACCCCGACAACATAGGCGCACTTTCCCCGAACTTTAAAGTGAACATCAAACTCCGCAAAGTGCATACTGTATATCCTCTCTTCATTGTCCTGATAGGACGGTCGCGGGTCCTCGGCGATACAGCCTATAAGTGATGCGCGCTTTTCCCGAGGTATCTCCGAAAGAAGGTTTTCGGGAAATTCAACATCAAGGCGGACACGCTCTGTCGTATCCGTATATCCCCCGCTCGCATCGGTGTGGCAATCTGCATACGGAAGATACGGCTTTATATCGTATATCGGTGTCATATCAAGAAGGTCTGCGCCCTCAACGATGAGGACGCTTCCTTCTTCATCTGTTTTTTCAATACTGCAAAGTTTTACCGACGAAAGCCCAAGGCTGTTGGGGCGAAACGGAGAACGGCTTGCAAAAACGCCGACGCGCTCGTTTCCGCCAAGCCGCGGCGGACGCACTGTAGGTGACCAGCCGTCGCGGTGTGCCTCTGAAAAGTCAAATATAAGCCAGAGGTGAGAAAATCCTTCCAATCCAAGCAGCGCCCGCTCGTCGCGGTATTCTTCGCAGAAAACAATTCTTGCGCGAAGTTCTGCCACAAGGCCGCTCTGGCGCGGAATACCGAACTTTTCTTTAAAATCCGTCCTTATGTATGCAATTGGACAAATCTCCCGTTTTCCCATAACACGTTTTTCTCCGTCTTTATTATATGAAAAATTGTATCACAACAAGCTTATTTTTACAAGACAGATGCTCTTTTATCTTCCGCAAATTTACTATGCAAATCAAACGCGTGGTTCATCGGCCCACTGCCCCGACCGAGACTGAGTCCTGCGGCAAGTGCTCCCGAAACATACTCCTTTGACCGTCTTACCGAATCCGCAAGAGAAAGTCCCTTTGCAAGATTTGAGGCTACGGCAGACGAGAGCGTACATCCTGTGCCGTGTGTGTTTTCGGTTTCAATCCTCTTTCCGCAAAACCATTCATATCCACCATCCGAATATAGCAGATCATGAGCCGAAGTTTCACTGTGTCCTCCCTTTAAGAGAACCGAACATTTATATTTGTCATAAATCTCTTTACAGACGCGCTTCATATCCTCACGGTTCGATATCTTGCTTCCGCAAAGAACTTCCGCCTCGGGAATATTGGGCGTAATAAGAGTTGCAAGCGGGAAAAGCTCTTTTTCAAGAGCGGAAATCGCATCTGTTTTAATAAGACTTGATCCGCTTGTTGCAACCATAACAGGGTCAACAACAACATTGCGCGCCTTATAAAACCTCAGCCTTTCCGCCATAACGCAAACAAGCTTACCCGACGATACCATACCTATCTTCACGGCATCAGGCACAATATCTGAGAACACCGCATCAAGCTGGTCACCGAGAAAATCCGGTGTGACCTCCCATATCGCAGAAACTCCCATGGTATTCTGTGCCGTGAGTGCAGTAATTGCACACATTGCGTAAACGCCGTTTGCCGTCATTGTTTTGATGTCTGCGGCAATTCCCGCTCCACCGCTCGAATCACTACCTGCAATAGTCAATGCTGTTTTCATAAAATCCCTCTTTTCCCGACAAGCTTTCCTGCTATACACCCAAGCTCGTATGCTGCCTCAAAAGGTCTTTCCGCTTTCATAATAGCTGAAACCACACATACTCCCGATATACCAATACCGTCCAAAACACCAATATTATCTGCATCCAGGCCGCCTATTGCATTTACGGGAATTTTTACCTCCCTGCATATCCGCGAAAGTGTTTCGATGCTCGTGAGCACCGTCTTAACCTTTGTTGTTGTGGGATATATTGCCCCCACTCCAAGATAGTTTGCGCCCTCCGTTTCTGCCTTTTTTGCCTGTTCTGTTGTTTTTGCCGTTGCACCGATTATCTTATCTTTGCCCAGTATTTTACGGGCTGTGTTAATCGGCATATCTTCTGCTCCGAGATGAACTCCCTCCGCCTCTGCGGCATAAGCAACATCAACTCTGTCATCAATAATAAGCGGAACATTATACTTTTCTGTAAGTCTGTGCACCTCGCGCGCAAGGTCGATATATGCCCGCGTGCTCTTCTCTTTCTCGCGAAGCTGAACAAGCGTTACCCCACCGCGAAGTGCTTCCGCAATTATATTGAAAAACTCAGATTCATTCATTCCGGTACTGTCGGTAATAAAATAAAGAGTCGGGTCAAACCTAATCAAATTCTTTCACCTCTGATTTCATATGTTTTTTTACATCCTCATCAGAAAGTGTTGACAGATTGTCCATAAGATTCACAAAAAAGCTGCCACCGCCCTTTTTTGTTTTACTCCTTTCTCCGCAAATACCAAGAACCGTGCAGGCAGAGAGAGCGGCGCATATATCATCACACACGGACAGATAACACGCACAAAGAATCCCAAGCATACATCCCGTCCCTGTAACCTTTGCAAGCTCCGCAGTTCCGTTGTTTACGGTTATGAGCTTTTTCCCGTCGGAGACTATATCCGTTTTTCCGCTTGCAAGGACAATCGCGCCGAACTTCTGAGAGAGTTTTTTTACGATGTCCTCATCCATCTCCGTTTCGCAGTCAACCCCCCGTGAGGTATATATCTCTTCAAAAAGAGCTTTTATCTCTGAATAATTTCCTTTTATTATCGAAAGGTTTCCTTTTTCTATAAGTTCTTTTGCAAATCTCTTCCGAAATGTTGAGCAAGAAACACCGACGACATCAACCACAACAGGTATATTCTCTTGCCTTGCCATCTCAACAGAAATGAGCATTGATTTTACCCGTGTGTCAGTGATGTTTCCAAGATTTAAAAGAAGCGCATCTGCTCTCTTTGTAATTTCTCCCACCTCTTCCGGATGCTCTGCCATAATCGGCTTTGCCCCGACGGCAAGAACCGCGTTTGCACATTGATTTATGGATATTGGATTTGTTATCGCGTGAATAAGCGGGGATTTTTCTCTGACTTTGGTTCTTATTTCGTTAATTTTTTCAAGCATTCTTATTCCCGGCTTTCTTTAAAACAAAACATGTAACTGCGCCGAGCAAAAAACCCACAAGCAGTATGTATGACACATATGTCCATATTGCCGACGAGAGCGAAAACATATTTTTAAGTACGCCTATCACGGTAAAACAGATAACTCCGCCCGACGCAATCGCAAGAGTATTCCCCACAAGACCCGTTCTGTCATCATACACCCTTGATGCAAGCGCAGTCTGAAATTTTTTGAGCATACCCGAATTTGAAAGTTTTTTTAAAAAAGCAAAAGCAATACTGCCACCGATAAGGGTTCCGCATACAAACGACGGTATGTAGAAAACCCACGAAATACCTTCTTTTCCCCAAAACATTGTCATAACAGGGTAAGATAATACAGCTCCGATAATACCCGTGCCAAACACTTCACCAAGAACAGCGACAAGAAGATTACCCTTTGAAATCCTGTAAAACACACCGGAAAGAAACGCGCCAAAGATTGCACCTGTCAGCGCAATCGGAGGTATTCCCATAAGCGACATTCTTATTATTCCTATCGTTAGTGCACAAAGAAGTGAACACCACGGTCCCAGAAGGACTGAGCAGATAATGTTGATAAAATGCGCCATCGGGCACATTCCCTCGACACGGAGTATAGGAGAAATAACAACTCCGAGAGCCACCAGTATTGCAAACACCGTCAACCTTAAAAGCTTTTTTGAATTTTTCATTTTTTGTTCCTCTTTTCGTAAATTTAATTACGAAAGAAAACTCTTTCGCACGGTATAAAGCTCAATTGCTTTCTCTCACCCCGAAACACGGGTTCCCATCGCAAAATTACAGACGCCAGGCGCTCCCCTGTCGCCCCAACAAACCTCCTTTCAAAATAAAAAAACGGATAACCCGAAAATCGGATTATCCGTAAAAATCAAACTATGACTTCCTACGGCGGCATTATCCGCATCAGGTTAAAGGGTCGAAGTTTGATTACTTCCTCTCAGCACGGCTGTCACCGGCTCCCCTGTGTTTTATTTTAAGTAGATTATACTCTTACTTTTTGGAAAATGCAACAGTTTTTACTTTAAACCTATTTCTTCCTTTGTTGCCATTTCCATATCGTGAGCCTTTATTGCAGAAGAAAGCTTCTCCTCGCCGTCGACACGGAAAACCATATATGCCTTATCATCTGCGTGAGTAAAGAGAGAATACATATATTCTATGTCAATGCCCGCCTCCGCAATGATGGAAAGCACCTCGGAAAGACCCGCCGGACGGTCAGGAACCGCTACGACGGAAACAGGTGTCATCGAAATAATGTTTCCCTGTTCGAGAAGAATTGAGGATGCGCGTTCAGCGTCGTCTGCTATCATACGCAAAACACCGTAATCCGAAGTCTCTGCAATTGAAATTGCGCGAAGGTTAATTCCGTTGTCTGCAAGAAGCTTCGTTATCTCCGAAAGCTGACCTGCACGGTTTTCAAGGAAAACTGAAATCTGATAAATGTTCATTTCTCTCTCCTCCGTTATATCTTTCTCTTGTCTATTACGCGGACCGCCTTGCCTTCACTTCGTGCAATTGTTTTCGGTGCAACGAGCTTTACCTTTGCGGCAATTCCGAGCATTGCTTTGAGCGCACCTACAAGGCTTTTCTCCATCTCGGTAATCTTTTTGAGTGAATCGGAGAAGTTTTCAGGCGACATCTCGACCATAACCTCAAAGGTATCGGAGTTATTTACGCGGTCAACAATAATCTGATAGTTTGCGGGATAGCCCTGCTCGATGAGAACAGTTTCTATCTGTGACGGGAAAACGTTTACGCCGCGGATAATGAGCATATCATCGCTTCTTCCCATCGGCTTTGACATCTTGACGTGTGTTCTTCCGCAGGGGCAGGGTTTGCGCGAAAGAACGCAGATGTCGCGTGTGCGGTATCTGATAAGCGGGAAGGCTTCTTTTGTAATGCAGGTGAAAACGAGCTCGCCCTTCTCACCTTCCGGAAGAACCTCACCTGTATCGGGGTCAATAATTTCTGCAATAAAGTGGTCTTCATTGATGTGCATACCCATCTGCGCCTCGCACTCAAAGCTGACACCGGGACCGGATATTTCAGTAAGACCGTAGATATCATATGCGCGGATGCCGAGCTTTTCTTCAATATCACGGCGCATCTCTTCACTCCATGCTTCCGCACCGAATATACCTGCTTTGAGCTTAATCTGGTCGCGGATGCCTTTCTCATAAATTGATTCTGCAAGATATGCCGCATATGACGGTGTGCAGCAGATAATTGTAGAACCAAGGTCAGTCATAAACTGGAGCTGACGGTCGGTGTTTCCCGATGACATAGGAAGAGTAAGACACCCGACCTTGTGAGAGCCACCGTGAAGCCCTGCACCTCCCGTAAAAAGGCCGTAGCCATAGGCTACATGGCAGACATCGTCTTTTGTTCCGCCTACTGCCACAATAGCTCGTGCGCAGCAGTCCTCCCAGAGGTCAACGTCGTGCTGTGTATAGAATGCGACGACACGCTTTCCCGTTGTTCCGGAAGTTGACTGGATTCTGACACATTCGGAGGCAGGCTTACCCATTAGTCCGTACGGGTACGCCTCGCGAAGGTCGTCCTTTGTGAGAAACGGAAGCTTGTAAAGATCGTCAACACTCTTTATATCATCGGGTGTAACGCCTTTTTCTTCCATCTTCTTTCTGTAATACGGCACGTCGTTCCAGACGTGCTTTACCTGCTCGACCAAGCGTTCATTCTGCCATGCGCGGATTTGTTCCTGTGACGCTGTTTCTATCTCCGGCTGGTAATATTTTGCCATTTTTCTCTCTCCTTTATCCGAAATTTCTTCCGAGTTCAAATGCCTTCTTGTTCATTTCCAAAAACTTTGCAGGTACGCTCTCCTCGATTGCACGCATCCATTCATCAACACTTGCATCGAAATAGTTTGAGAGTCTTCCCATAAGGACAATGTTTACTGCCTTTGCACTCCCCGCCTCTTCTGCAAGGGCAAGCGCGTCAAACGCGTCAACATCTATCCCAGCATCGCTCATCTTTTCTGCAAGTTTTTCGGGATATTTTGCAACACCGGTAATTACCGGCATCGGGTTTATCTGCTGTGTATTTGTTATAACCTTGCCGTCCGGCTTTAAATATTCCGTCCAGCGAGCTGCCTCCAAAAGCTCAAATGAAACTATAAAATCAGCTTCTCCGCGGTCTATGATGGGGGAATATACCTTATCACCATAGCGGACGTATGTAACAACGCTTCCTCCGCGCTGGCTCATCCCGTGAACTTCTGAAACCTTTATATCATAGCCTTTCGTGAGAAGAAGACGGCCAAGAAGCTTTGACGCAAGAAGACTTCCCTGTCCACCGACGCCCACAATCATTACATTCTTTGTTTTCATCGTCTACTCCTCCTCTCCGACAAGTGCATCAAACTTACAAAGCTGTTCACAAACTCCGCAGCCTGTGCAGAGCGTTGCATCAATCTTTGCTTTTCCGCCCTCCATGCTTATTGCAGGACAGCCTATCTTCATGCACATCTTGCAGCTCTTGCATTTATCTGTTTTCACAACGAGCGGTTTTCTGTGCTTTACATATTTAAGCAACGCACACGGTCGGCGCGAAATTATTACGGACGGCTCGTCTGCTTCAAGCTCTTCGCGGATTACCGTTTCACATTCCGCGAGATTGTACGGGTCAACAACCGCAACACGGTTTATGCCCATTGCACGACAAAGCGTTTCAAGGTCGATCTTTGATGCAGGATTTCCCTTTAAGTTATAACCCGTTGTCGGGTTCTGCTGATGTCCCGTCATTCCGGTTATGGAATTATCGAGAATAATGACAGTTGAATTTGAGCCGTTATATGCAATATTTACAAGGCCGGTCATACCGGAGTGCATAAATGTGGAGTCACCGATTACGGCAACTGTTTTTCCGTCACTTGCGCCCTCGTTTGCTTTGTTGAATCCGTGAAGTCCCGATATTGACGCGCCCATACAGATTGTTGAGTCGAGCGCCGAAAGCGGCGGAACTGCACCGAGGGTATAACAGCCGATGTCGCCCATAACGGTAATCTTATTCTTTGCAAGTGTATAGAAAAGTCCTCTGTGCGGACATCCTGCACACATAACAGGCGGTCTTGCGGGAATTTCGTCCGAAACAGCAGCACCGCACACTGTTTCTTTTCCAAACTTCTGTGCAACGAGATTCTGGCTTATCTCGCCGATACAGGAGAAAACATCTTTTCCCGAAACCTCTACACCGATATTCCTGCAATGCTGTTCAATAAAGCCGTCAAGTTCCTCAACAACAACGAGCTTATCGACACTTCCGGAAAGTGCCTGTATCTTCTTTACCGGAAGCGGCCAGACCATACCGAGTTTAAGCACCGGATATTTATCTCCGAAAACTTCTTTTACATACTGATACGATGTTGAAGAGGTTATGATTCCAATGCTCTTATCCGCACCGTCTTCGAGTATGTTAAAGTCGGCAGTCTCTGCATATTCCGTGAGCGCAGCCGTTCTTTCCTCAACTATCGGATGGCGTTTTTTTGCATTTCCGGGCATCATAATAAATTTTGCACCGTTCTTCTCATATTCTTTTTTTACTTCAACTCTCTCGCCCGGCTCAACAACGCTCTGTGAGTGAGAAACTCTCGTGCACATTTTAAGAAGAACAGGAGTATCAAACTTTTCCGAAAGCTCGTATGCAAGCTTTGTAAATGCTATTGCCTCTGCCGAATTTGACGGTTCAAGCATCGGGATTTTTGATGCCATAGCATAGTGTCGTGAATCCTGCTCATTCTGTGAGCTGTGCATACCGGCATCATCAGCAACGCCGATTACTATACCTGCATTGACGCCTGTGTATGCGATTGTAAAGAGCGGGTCAGCCGCAACATTGAGACCTACATGCTTCATTCCGCAAAAGCTGCGTCGTCCTGCAAGACAAGCTCCGAAAGCGGCTTCCATCGCGACCTTTTCATTCGGTGCCCATTCAGCATAAATCTCGTCATACTTTGCGACAGCTTCCGTTATCTCGGTACTGGGTGTACCGGGATAGCTCGACACAAAGCTCACGCCTGCCTCAAAAAGACCGCGCGCAACAGCTTCGTTTCCAAGCATAAGTTTTTTCATAGTCCTATACCTCCTCGTGCTCTATAACATCGCCAATGGCATCCTTCTGCGAAACAAGAACCTTCCGGTCATAGCAGGAGAACACCTTTATGATATGTTCTGCTTCTGGTGCTTTGGTAAAGATGCTTACAACCGGAACAACAACCAGTCCTGCAAGCATACAGAATGCACCTGCATTTATCGGTGACTGCAAAATTTCCGGGAATGAGCTTTTAAAGAGAATATTTGCTATCATAACAACGCAGGAAAAGGCAAAGCTTGCCCATACGGAAGCCTTTGTCGCACGCTTCCAGTAAAGTCCGTAAAGGAACGGAGCAAGGAATGCACCCGCAAGAGCTCCCCACGAAATGCCCATAAGCTGTGCGATAAATGTGACATTTGATTTATACTGGAATATTGCAATCACAGCTGAAATCGCTATAAAGACTGCAATGAGAACCCGCATTGTAAAAAGCTGTGATTTTTCGCTCATATCCTTCACAACAGAGCCTTTTAAAAAGTCAAGCGTAAGAGTAGAGCTTGATGTGAGAACGAGCGATGAAAGCGTCGACATTGACGCGGAGAGAACAAGCACAACAACGATTGCAAGAAGCAACGGCGAGAGACCTTCAAGCATTGCAGGAACGACAGAGTCATATCCGTTTGCCGCAATGTCAATCTTGTCGGAGAAGAGGCGTCCGAATCCGCCGAGGAAATAACACCCTCCCGCTACGATAAGCGCAAACAAGGTCGAAATTATCATACCTTTGTTTATCGCCTTCTCGCTCTTTATCGCATAGAACTTCTGAACCATCTGCGGAAGCCCCCACGTACCAAGCGAGGTGAGTACAACTACACAGAGAAGGTTTACAGGGTCCGGGCCGAAGAAGGAAGCGAAAACTCCGGGAGTTGTTGATACCGTTGCATCACTTACCTGACCCAAGCGATTAAGTGCTTCAAGGAATCCGCCCTGTGAACCGAGCACAGCAGCAATTACCGCAATTATTCCGAAAATCATAATAATTCCCTGGATAAAGTCGTTTATCGCGGTTGCCATATATCCGCCCGCAATAACATAAACTGCTGTGAGAATTGCCATAACAAGAACGCAAACGGAATAGTCGATATTGAATGCCATTCCGAAGAGACGGCTCAGTCCGTTATAAAGCGAAGCCGTGTACGGAATAAGGAAGATAAATATAACAGCAGATGCTGCAATCTTTAATGCCTTGCTGTCAAAGCGGACCTCAAAAAACTGCGGCATTGTCGCGCTGTTTAAATGCTGGGTCATAACGCGAGTTCTTCTTCCGAGCGTCGCCCATGCAAGAAGCGAGCCCAGAATTGCATTGCCTATACCTGCCCAGGTCGCCGCAATTCCGTATTTCCAACCAAACTGACCTGCATATCCAACAAACACAACCGCCGAGAAATACGATGTGCCGTATGCAAAGGCCGTGAGCCACGGACCAACGCTTCTGCCGCCAAGAACAAATCCGTCAACGTTTGTAGAGTGACGGCGGCAGTATAACCCAACACCTATCATAATCGCAAAGAACACAACAACCATCGCTATCTTTATACCTAAATCAAACATAATAAGCCTCTTTTCTTATACCCTGAAATCAACCTGTTATCTGAGCTTCAACAAGCCTCCCGTGACAATATTTCTCACGGAGAACCGGCTTTTCTATCTTACCTGTGGGGTTTCGCGGAACCTTGTCAAAGAAAATCTTTTTCGGGCGTTTATATCTCGGCAAGCTCTCACAGAAGCTGTTCACTTCTTCTTCCGTGCAGTTTTCGCCTTCTTTAATTTCTATTATCGCCGCGCATATTTCACCAAGACGCGCATCCGGAAGACCGATAACAGCGACATCCTTAATCTTTTCAAATCCTCGGAGGAAATCTTCTATCTGCACGGGATAAAGGTTTTCGCCGCCCGAAATGACAACGTCCTTCTTGCGGTCAACAAGATAAATAAAACCGTCTTCATCCTCGCGTGCCATATCACCGGTATAGAGCCAACCGTCTTTTAAGACCTCTTCTGATGCCTGCGGATTTTTGTAGTAGCAGAGCATAACACCGTCGCCGCGGACAATGAGCTCGCCGACCTCGCCGCGCGAAACTTCTTTGCCGTTTTCGTCAACAATCTTCGTCTGCCAGTTATGTCCGGCTTTTCCGATAGCACCAACCTTATGTACATTTTCAACACCAAGGTGAACGCATCCCGGGCCTATTGATTCCGAAAGGCCGTAGTTTGTGTCATACTGATGATTCGGGAAAACTTTCAGCCAACGGTGAATAAGACTCGGCGGAACCGGCTGTGCGCCTATGTGCATAAGTCTCCACTGTGAAAGAACATACTTGTTCTTATCAACCTTACCTGATTCAAGCGAATCAAGAAGGTCCTGTGCCCATGGAACGAGAAGCCATACAATCGTGCACTTTTCTTCCGTAACCGCGCGCAAAATCCACTCAGGCTTCACTCCGCGGAGCAACACCGCACGTCCGCCCGTAACGAGCGAACCGAACCAGTGCATCTTCGCACCGGTATGATAAAGCGGCGGGATGCAGAGGAAAACATCGTCCTTTGTCTGTCCGTGGTGCTTCTGCTCGGTTATGCAAGAGCATACAAGTGAGCGGTGGTCGTGAAGAATTGCTTTCGGGAATCCCGTTGTGCCCGAGGAAAAATATATTGCAGCATAGTCATTCTCACAGAGTGCAACAGGAGGCGCACTCGATGAGCAATATCCCACAAGTGAAAGGCAATCCTCCGAATATGCGGGAGCATCTTTTCCGACGAAGAAAAGCGTATGTGTCTTTTCAAGGTCGTTATATATTGCATCCATACGGCTTATAAATTCAGGGCCAAAAACCAGAATCTCAACATCGGCAAGGTCAAGACAGTATTTTATCTCGTCACTCGAATAGTGGAAGTTCATCGGAACTGCAATGCAACCGGCTTTGAGAATGCCGAAATACATAGGTAACCATTCAAGGCAGTTCATAAGAAGAATTCCGACCTTCGTTCCACGCTTTATTCCGCGGCTGAGAAGCAGATTTGCAAAACGGTTTGCACGGCGGTCAAAATCGCGCCACGTAATCTCTCTGCGGTACGGCGCATCATTTCCCGCACTCTCTATGAGATTAAAATCCCACCAGGTTGTAATCTTGTCGCGTTCCTCCGACGGATTGAGTTCAACAAGGCAAACATCAGAGCCGTAAAGTCTCGCATTCTTTTCAAGAAAATCTGTAATTACCATTTTTTATTTTCCTTTCTTTTCCGGCAGAAAACAAAACGCCCTCTGCCAAAATAGCAGAGGACGAAATAAATTCCGTGGTACCACCTCTATTTACCGCCAAAAAGCGGCCTCATCGGATCCAGACAGACCCTTAAAGCTGTGTCGGGCTTTCCCGTCTTTGCCTACTTACAAGTGTTTCTGCAAAGCCGCTCCGAAAGGTATTCCGCACAAAGGTTCACGCTGCCTCGCACCTGCCGGCAGCTCTCTGAGAAAACAGTTTTGTGCGTACTTGGTTTCATCATCGCGTTTTATTAATAATATTGTAGAATATTGTAACACTTTCATTGGGTAAAGTCAAGGGTTTAAAATATTTTTTACATAACAAGTGTTCCGCTCTCATCTTCGAGAAGAATGAGAATCCTGTCTTCGCGCAGAGTCTTGGGGTTGATATACACAAGGCAGTGTTTTTCGTCTTTTGTCTTGCAGGTGAATTCATGCGAAAGGGTTTCACCCGTCCCGTCCGTCGGAATTATAGCAGGCGAATATGCTAAAACCGAAAGCTCAGAAGAAAGCTTTCCTCTCGCAGCATCTGCCGTGCCGCTTACATCCTCAATGATTCTCTCTTTGTAATTTTTGATAAATCCCGCGGAATCAAAATTAACAACACTTCCGTCTTCAAGCGAAATCGTAATTTTTATAAGTTCCGGGTAAATCACTGTCTTTCCGATATGCTTTGCAAAATTCACTGTCAACAGATTGTCTGATTTTATGTGATATGTTTCGCGAAAACCCAAAAAACCGTTTTCGTCGAGAATCTGATTTGCTTTCAGAAGTGCCTTCTCCGTTGAAAGTTTCGCCGTGTCCGCCGAGCGGTCTGATATCACGCGCATAAGAATTCCTCCGCGCTTTGTCGCATCAACACTGTATTCTCCGGCCGTAAAGGACATAAGCTCCACACCGTCTTCGTTGCGTTCTCCCGAAAAGCTCACGGTTTCGTCCTGAACAGAAAGAAATTTAACTATTTTATTTTTAATCTCCATCTCCGAAACAACGTCAACTTTCTTGAGAAGCTCCCTTTCTCCGTCTGTTTCATCAGAAAACGGTCCGTCATACACAAGCACAGGGTATTCAGAAAACTCTCTTTCAAGCTTTTTTATATCCCCCACCGTCATATCCTCACCGTCAGAAAAATCAATTGTGGCTAGGTCTATTTCCTCGTCGTTTATCCTGCCCGAGGCTTTACGCACCTCTCCCATAAGCCGTGCCGTACCGCCCGCGAGGCTCATAAGTTGCTCTCTTTCTTTTTCTGTAATTTTTTCCCCTCTTGATGCCTTCTTTGTCAAATAATAAGCATAATCTCCTGTCTGTGATATAAACTTTGTCGTGTATTCAAGCGAAAGTTCCCTGACAGGAAGCATAGACAGCGCCCTGCCCGAGACATCTGCCTCTCTGAAAATTTCCGCACAAAGTGTCGCAATCATCAAATCATCTGAGGAATAAGCACATTTTTCAAGTGCGTAGTCGATTTTCGTAACCCCTGACATAAGTTCCGACAATGCGTAATAGTAGTTATTCGATATTACGTCTTCATACCTCTTTGCCCGTTTTAAATTCTGCAAAGATAAAACAAAGCTTATTATAAATGCAACTATCACATATGATATCGCCCTGACAAGAAGCCGTCTGCTCATAAATCTTCTCCTCGTTTTTTATTAGTTTTTTCCTAACCTTCCTTAAATATGCAAAAAAACATTCTTATTTTTATTGCAATAATTTTTATTTAAGGTTATAATACATCTGTATGTTTATTATGAATTCTGTCGAAAGAGGTAAGTATGGTTGAATAACCTTCTTTTTTCAATCAATGCAGTTTTTCCCCTTTTCCTTTTGACTGCGCTCGGCTGGTTTCTCACCAACCGGAAAGTGTGGAACGGCGACTTTTTAAAACTTGGAAACACCCTGTCTTTTAACATCTTCATTCCGGCGATGCTTTTCGTTAACATCTACACGGCAGACTTTAAAGAAGTTTTTGACGGAAAGCTCCTCGGCTTTGTTCTTATGTTCGTCTGCGCTGTTTGCATCATCGGCTTTGTCCTGACCTCACTTCTGGTTAAAAGCCGCGCTAGGCGCGGAGTAATTCTGCAAGCCCTTTTCAGGGGTAACTTCGCACTTTTAGGCGTGCCGTTATGTCAGGCTCTTGCAGGCGACGAGGGTGCTCAGATCGCATCTGTTTTTTTAGCTTTTCTTATCCCTGTTTTTAATATTTTTGCAACGATTCTTCTTTCGATTTACAGCAATGACCCTATTGAGTCCCCTGTTGCCGTAATCAAAAAAATACTAAAAAACCCGCTCATAATCGCTTGTCTTGCAGGCTTTGTATTTTCATTTGCAAGAATACCGTTACCTAAGCTCATTCTCAAACCCATCGGTGACTTAAAGAGCCTCGCGACACCATTTGCCCTGCTTATACTTGGCGGAGATTTTAAATTTAAAAGCTTCGTTAAAAATCTCAGATACATTCTTTCCGCAGGTCTTTCAAGGCTCATCCTTATTCCCTCGCTCGCTGTTCTTTTTGCAGCTTTGCTCGGCTTTCGGGGATTACATATAGCCCTCGTCATCAGCACCTTTGCGACTCCTGTCGCAGTTTCAAGCACCGCAATGACCTATAAGATGAACGGCGACTATGACCTCGCTTGTGAACTCGTTGTCTTCACAACAGTGGCATCTGCCGTAAGCATAACCCTTCTGACCTTTGTTTCAAAACTTTCAGGTATATTATAATTTAAACGGAGGTATCCCGATATGACTCGTAAAACCTGTGCAGTGCTCTGCCTTATTGCACTCATCTTACCCCTCTGTGCCTGTTCGTATTTTGACGAACCTGATGCACTTTCCGGAGTTGCGCCGTCCACCGTTGACGTTCAGCCTCAGGCGCTCACAACAGCAGACTCATTTATGTATGACAGTTCACTTTCTCTCGCCGACTCATTCAAGCAACTTAATGAGCTGAGGCTTTCCGTATGCAACGATATGTACTCTGCCGTCGTCGGTTTTTCGGGAGATTCCGCATGGGTTCCGATTGCTGCAAACAAATTTACTCTCGGCAGCGATGAGTTTTTAGCGGCTTCATATGTCATGGAAATAGAGCCGGGTATAACCTCGAAAAAACTTTTCCGTGAAGCGGGCTTTGAAAACATCGAAATTTCACCGCTTGATATAGAAAACACTTGGAAGATAACCGCAACAAGAAAAGATGATGCAGGAATCACCAGAAACTACGAATATACAGTTATGTACGGTTCACAGTCAGACTCCTACCGTTTCACGCAGACCATCGACAACGAACCCATAATGATGCTCGCATCCCGCCGCATCACCGGTGGCTACGCCGTTCAGGTATGGACTCCCGAAGGCGAATACCACATACTTGCTCAGGATGTAAAGGAAGGACGCTTCGGGTTTATCCCAAAGCCAAGAAATGATGAAGTAAACTTCCCTGACGATGACATTTACTTCAACGACAACCTCATAACAAATAATTTCACGACAAGCGGAACGGAATTTACCTTCCTGCTTGCAAACAACATCCTCTACATCACCAAGGACGGTGCAAATTACGCAATTCCTCTCAGATAGAATTTTTATAAGAGAGCAAGGCAAAACCTTGCTCTCTTGTTTTTTTTATGGTATACTTTCAGTGTCATTTTCTTGTAAAGGAGATTTGTGAAATGTTTACTGTCGGTTGCCACCTTTCTTCATCAAACGGATATCTTTCGATGGCAAAAACCGCTCTTGAAATAGGCGCAAACACCTTCCAGTTTTTTACGAGAAATCCACGCGGCGGGGCGGCAAAACCGCTTGATACCGATGATATTTCAGATTTTCTTTCTTTTTCAAAAGAAAACGGCATAAACACCATACTCGCACATGCCCCATACACTCTCAACGCCGCTTCAAAAGACCCCAGAATTCGTGAATTTGCGCAACTTGTTATGCGAGACGATATTGACAGACTTGAACACACTCCCGGAACCCTCTACAACTTCCACCCCGGCTCTCACGTCGGACAAGGAACGGATGTCGGAATAAAACTTATTTCCGAGCTCCTTAACGAAATCATTTTGCCCGGGCAGACAACAACAATTCTTCTTGAAACAATGGCAGGAAAAGGCAGCGAAATAGGCGGTAATTTTTCCGAGATAAAGCAAATTATAGATTGTGTTTCACTAAATGAAAAGCTCGGCGTGTGCCTTGATACCTGCCACGTTTTCGACGGCGGATATAATGTCCGCGATAATCTTGATGAAGTTCTGGAAGAGTTCGACAAGGTCATAGGCCTCCGACGACTCCGCGCAGTACACATAAACGACAGCTTGCACGGATACGAAAGTCACAAAGACCGTCATGCAAAAATCGGTGAAGGGCATATCGGACTTGACGGATTTGAAAAAATAATAAACCATCCCGCACTCCGCTCCCTCCCCTTTTACCTGGAAACACCAAACGACCTTCCCGGATACGCCGAGGAAATTGCGCTTTTAAAAAGTATCTATCACGAATAAAGGAGTTTAATTTTATGAAATGGTTAGTCGCTTCTGATATCCACGGCTCAGCAGAGTTCTGCGAAAAGCTCGTGCGTAGCTATAAAGAAGAAAAAGCAGAGAAACTCATTCTTCTCGGAGATATATTATATCACGGTCCCCGAAATAATCTCCCGAGTGAATATGCTCCAAAATCCGTAGTTTCAATGCTTAACGAGCTCAAAGACGAGATTCTCTGTGTCCGGGGAAACTGCGATGCTGAAGTTGACCAGATGGTGCTTGATTTTCCGATTATGGCAGAATATGCACTTCTCCCGCTCGGAAACAGCACTGTGTTTATAACGCACGGACATAAATTCAACACACAGAACCCCCCGCCTCTTTCCCGCGGAGATATTCTCCTTCACGGCCATACGCACGTTCCGAAATGTGAGGAATTCGGAGACGGTTTTGTTTACTGCAACCCCGGCTCAACCTCAATTCCAAAAGAGAATTCCGCCCACGGTTATATGCTTCTTTCCAACGATAAGCTGGAATGGAAAACCTTTTCGGGCGATGTTTATATGACATATAATTTGTAAAAAACAAGGACTTCACAAGAAGTCCTTGTTTTGATTATTTACAATTATCGCAGTTTTGCATACCTGTTCTGCGTTGTGCCGTTTTTTTCGGAGTAAAAGCCGGGTTGAAAGCGTAAAAGTTTTTGGAGTTCAAGTTATCCTGAACATGACGAAGCCCTTCACCGAAGCGCTGGAAATGAACTATCTCACGTTGACGCAAAAACTTTATCGGGTCGCGTACATCCGGGTCGTCAACAAGTGTCAGAATATTATCATAAGTCGTTCTCGCTTTCTGTTCTGCTGCAAGGTCCTCGGTAAGGTCCGTCAACGGATCCCCCTTAACCTGGAAGTTTGCCGCAGTCTGCGGAAAGCCTGCCGCTGCCTGCGGATACACCCCCACTGTATGATCAACAAAATACGGTTCAAACCCTCCTGCTTTAATCTGTTCAGGAGTGAGGTTTCGTGTAAGTTGATGCACAATGGATGCAATCATCTCCATATGCGCAAGTTCTTCCGTACCTACCTTGTGAAATCTCAAGTACCCAAGTCGAAAAATGTAGTAATTGCAAGACTTTTGGGGTGCTCGGCAATCTGTACTTCCTTGAAATCCAAGGAATTCGGACAAATTCAAAACGCACATGCAATGTGAAAATTAAAGTAAATATTTAACGGACAAGCACTACTGAAAGGTGGTGCTTTTTCTGTTTTAAGGAGGTACGGAAGAATGAAACTAAATTATTTTTATAAATGCGAGGCGGACCAGTTTACCTTTTACCGTCTGCCGAAGATACTTGTGGTAAATGAGATGTTTTCGCACATTTCCTACGGTGCGAAAATTCTTTACGGATTGCTTCTTGACAGAATGGGGCTTTCCCTTTCAAATCATTGGCACGATGAATTCGGCAGAGCATATATCATTTACAGCATCGTCGAGATTATGGAAGATATGAACTGCTCCAAAGCAACGGCAGTAAAGTTCCTCGGAGAGCTTGAGGAGTCGGGACTGCTTGAGAAAAAGAGACGAGGTCTGGGACTTGCGAATATCATTTATCTTAAAAAGTTCATTGCGATCGAAAATCAAGAAGTTCAAACCTTAGACTTCAAAAGTACAGATAGCAGTATTCCAAGAAGTATAAAATGCGAACTTCAAGAAGTCTAAACCTTAAACCCTAA
>JAFYPW010000041.1 GCA_017559985.1 Oscillospiraceae bacterium
GAGGCGTGTTAAAATGGAAACCTTCGCTTCCGAGCTGACGCGCCATGAGAAGCGCATCATCGTTAAACTCTTTTATTGCACCTAAAATTATCTTCATATCGGGCCTCCCTAAAAACAACCGCTCATAATGGCATCGGAGCCGCCGTCGACAATCATGACAGAGCCTGTCATCGGGTGAGAAGCGTCGGTTGCGAGGAAGTATGCATTATTGCCCATTGTTTCTTTGGTCGAGAATTCTCCGAGTGGAATCTTTTTCTTTCTGCTCTCAATCTCTGCCGCATCATATTCATCATCATATCGCGTTGTCCATATAGCACCGGGGGCGAGACAGTTTACGCGCACCCCATACGGTGCAAAATCAAGCGCAAGAGCCTTTGTCATGGAAGCAATCGCGCCCTTGCTTGCAACGTATCCGCTGCGCTCGGGAAGAGCATCCTTGTAGTTTATCGAACCGACAAAAACTATTGTTGCGCCTTTTGCCTTTCCCGTTCTTATCATCTGGTTGACCGCCGCACGTGCAGGCATAAAATAGCCGACGACGTTTGTTGTAAGCACGTTCTGCCATTCTGTGGGATCGACCGTAAGCGGGTTCATCCACCGTCCGAGGTTTGCGGCGTTGCAGATAACGGAATCAAGCTCTATTCCCGCATCCTCGATTTTATCAAACAGTTTTTCGGTATCGGTTATGGCTTCAAGCGGAGAATATCCAAAGCCAAAACACGGAACGCCGAATTCCTTTTCAAGCTCTGCGGCAACCGCTTTCGCGTCGCTCTCGTTTCGGCTGGTGATTACGGTTTGCCAGCCTTCCTTCAAAAACTTTTTTGCGATTCCGAGCCCTGAATTTCTCACAGCTCCCGTTATAAGAACACTTTTCATAAAAAACCACCCTTTGATTTAATTACCATTTATAATAATTTATTTCTTTTCCGCGCACACCGACATCGATCTTATAAATCCTTCCCGCGTCGGGGAAAGAGGAAAGGTCGTCCTTCGCGGCGGTCGTGATATAAAGCTTTGACAAATCCTTATCGCCAAACGCACACGACGAAGCTTTAGGGCAAGGAATGCGTATTTCGTCTGTTATCTCACCGGTTTTTTTATCAATATGTATAACCTTGTGCCCTCCCCAGAGCGCTACCCACAGATTGTCATTTTCATCAAGCGTCATCCCGTCGGGAAGCCCCGATTCGGCAGGGATATCAACAAGTGTTCTGCGTCCGGAAAGCGCCCCCGTGGTTATATCAAAGTCAAAAATTTCTACCGCCTGACGGGGAGAGTCGATATAATACATTAGCTTGCCATCGCGCGTCCAGTCTATTCCGTTTGAGCATGCACACTTATCAAAAAGCTCAGTAAGAACATTGTCGCGAAGTCTGTAAAAGGCTCCGTTGCCGTTATGGTCTGTCGTTCCGACATACAACGCACCGTCGGGCCCGACTTTGCCGTCGTTGAAGCGTCTGCCCTTGATTTTTATTTTCTGATGAGCAAGGGCCATCTTTCCGCTATTATCAAGGCGGTAAATACCGTCTTGGAGCCCTAAAAGCAAATCGCCGTTTTCACAAAGAGCGATGCAGCCTATCTGTTGGGGCAGTTCAGTTTTTCTGACATCAGCACTGCGCATTTTGTATATAGCTTGTCCGAGTATGTCGAGAAAGTGAAATGTATCGTTTCTTGAATCCCACAGTGGATTCTCTCCGGCTTCAAGCGGAGAAGCGTAAATTAACTCAAGCCCGTTCTCCATCTGCCTCACCTCTTAAATACAATTATATATGTTTGTTAATGTATGGTAAATCAAATATATCGTTTTTTAATATAAGTATATTGACTTATTTTGCGGAATGCGGCATAATGAAAGAAAAAGAAGCGGGAGAGAGAAATGGAAAAAACCATACTTGAAGCAAGGGCGTTTGCCTCGCAAGGTAAAGTAGCGCAAAAGCGAATAGTGAAGAATTACGAAATAGACATCGAATGTGCAGATGACAGAATATATACATATAACGATAAGACATACAAACTCAAGCGCGGAGATGTTCTCGTAAGAACGCCGGGCAGCGAGGTTGCTGCTTTCGGTCTGCAGAAGTCTTATCTTCTGACTCTCGATTTGTCCTCCTGCAAAAATGATGTGATGTACAGCAGAAATGTCCCCGGTAAAATTGCGCCGCTCACGGACAATGAGCTTATATGCGCGCTTCCCGATGTGATGCACCCGAGAAATCCGTATATGCTGTTTGAGTTGTACGAAAAGCTTATTCGTACTCCTTCGCTCTCATCAAGCGCGGCGCATTCCCTCGTTGATGAAATAATCTTCATCCTGAACGCTGAGGTCGCGCATAAAAAGTATATGCACGAAAAAAACGGCAACGATGTTATGGAAAAAGTTATAAACTATATGGGACAAAACCTCTCAAACCGCATCACACTCGATGAGCTTGCAGAAGTTGCAAATTTTGAAAAAAGCTATTTCATAAGGTTTTTTAAGAAAGAAAGCGGGATGCCTCCGTTTAAAATGCTCAAAGAAATGAGGCTTGCGCGCGCGTCTGACCTGATTGTATCCACGGAAATGAAAATATGTGATGTTGCAAGCAGCTTGGGATATAACACGACCTCCTTCTTTATTTCGGAGTATAAAAAACGCTTTGGAGTAACCCCGTCGTCACACAGACAGGGAATATGGAAAGATGGATTTTACAAATAAAAGTCTTGACAAAAGCTTATCTTTAGTCTATAATATTTAATGTTCGGTTTGGACGATTAGCTCAGCTGGTAGAGCATCTGCTTGACGTGCAGAGGGTCAGCGGTTCGAGTCCGTTATCGTCCACCACGAAAAAGCAAGTCAGAAGACTTGCTTTTTTTGTACCATTCTTTTATAACAAGGAGGGCAATATGGATTTTGATAGAATTATAAGAGAGTGCGGATTGTCTCGCGGCATCGTCGAAACGCTCTTTAAGATACATAACAGAGAATGGAAAAACTTTGGAGAAAGTCTTTCCGCTCTGATTGATGCCTACGACAAAGGCGATGAAGCATTCGGAGAAGCTATCGCGACCGTTGCAAAGCTTGAGAACATCACGGCAGAGGAGCTCAATCTCTATATCTATGTCCTTCTTTATGTCCGAATATATTCGCTCTACCGCGAAAAAAATATTTCCGACACTATCTTCTTTGCCACCGTTCGTCGCGAGATTGAGACGATAGCCGGACTTTGCTTCAAAGAACTTGGTATATACGGAATACAGCAGAATAAGTACCGATTGTGGATGCGCTTCTCCATCGATGGGCGGCTCTTCTCTCTCGGTGCGCTTAACTTTGAGATTCGTTATGACAGCGAATTTTGCGGTGAGGTCGATGGCGTAATCCTCAAAAAGGGAGATACTCACATTTCCGTTCACATTCCGAGATACGAAAAGCTTTCCGAGGAAAGATGCGAAGAAGCGTACCGCCAGGCACGTGAGTTCTTTAAAAAGCATTTTGGCTTGGAGAAGATAATTTTCCTTTGCCATTCTTGGATGTTGCACCCATGGCTTGAGGAAGTGCTTCCGAAGACTTCAGGTATAATAAAGTTTTCAGAAAAATATAAAAAAATAGAGGTCTCAGAAGACCTCGCAGAAGTAAAATACTGGATTTTTCCCGATGATGAGAACACGTCGCTTGAGGAGCTGCCGCAGAATACGTCTCTCCAGCGTGCGTTTGGCGAAAAGGCAAGAGCAGGGGAGAGCCTTGGCGTTGCCTGCGGAATCAGAATATAGAAACACCCCCGGCTGATGTAATCTTTCACCTTACATCACATCCGGGGGTTATTTCTGTTCACTCTTGATATCTAACATCAATTTAACCTCTCTTTCTGCTGAATCTGTGTCCTTCTGCTTATTTGATGCCTTTTTCCACTTCCAAAACTCGAATCTTTATATCATTCGGCAAAACTTAACCAGTTGTGGAGCGTCCGTGGTGCATCTTCTTCTCTTCAACTTCGAAGGAGACAGTTTTTTGAGGGTGGTCTTTCAGTAAAGGCGACTTAATTGTCGTTTCGTTTTATCTATCCCTTTATCTGATGACCCTTTGTTTTACTTGAACATCGGTATCACCCTTTCTTTGTCTATATAATAGCATTTTAAAAAGAGGTTTTCAATTAGTAAAATACATAAAGTTCAGGACGTAAATTTGGGCAAAACACAGAACTTTTCGCAGGAAGTGAGATTTGTGTTGACTTTGCATATTAAGGTGTGGTAAACTAAATATGTTGGGTTGTTAAAAAAATAACAATTTTGCACCGTAGTCTTAGCC
>JAFYPW010000042.1 GCA_017559985.1 Oscillospiraceae bacterium
CGGTCGTTTCGGACGTCCAAGAAGGTGCGGTTGTTTTTTCAACAGGAACTTTCGCCGATGTGTGCCCTGTTGATTTATTTATATACATCGTCTTAACCGCCAGCGTTGCCCTTCCTTTGTTGTCAATTTCAACAACCGTAACGTCACCGTTCTCGGTCTGTTTTTTAAAGATAAGCCGGTCTGTTCCTTTTCTTTCTTCCTTCGTTATTGAATCCGGGGAATTTATTGTTTCTAATAAATCTTCAATCGTATTTTCATCAACAGTAACCTGTCCATGATTTGCTTCCGTACTTTCATCTCCATGTCGATTAAATATATGCTTTACACCGTCATTTGTAAGTATGAAATCCCTGTTTGGTATATCGTACCCCAAAAGGTCGCTAATCTGTTGTTTAACACTCTCCGAAACCTTACCGAGATATAGCTTTTCGAGCTTCTCTCCTTTTTTTCTACCGAACTTCCACTTGTTGAAAAACTCACCAAGCGTAATATCAGTGCCTACAATGACATTCCGGAATGTCTGACTGTCCTTCCTTATTCCGTCAGCTTCCTCTGTTGTGTATTCTATTACATTACCTCCACTATTTTCTGTGGCGGTTTTTTTCTTTTGCATGTCCGTATATTCCGTGTTTTTTGAAACATTCTCTCCATATTTTCGTATATTACAGTAACGAAATATCGGGAGGTTTTTTTATGGCGATAAAGATTTTCATAGACCAGGGGCACAATCCGCAAGGCGTGAATGCAGGTGCCGAAGGTTTCGGGCTCCGCGAGCAGGACATTACATACAATGTAGGCATTTATCTTCGCGACATTCTTGCAAACGACCCTCGTTTTGAGGCAAGAGTTTCACGACCGACGGAAGACACGGTGCTTGGAACGACCAACGCAACAAGCCTTGCCGCGCGCGTTAATGCGGCAAATGCGTGGCCGGCAGACTATTTTTTAAGCATCCACGTGAACGCGAATACAAACCCGAACGTCAACGGAACGGAGATGTATATATTCCGCTCAGGGGGCGAGGCGCAGTCTCTTGCGGAATCGCTTCTTGATTCGATAACCACGCGTCTTGATACAAAGCGCAACGGCGTTTTTGTCCGTCCGTCGCTTTATGTGCTGCGCCGCACATCAATGCCCGCGGTTCTTTTAGAGCTTGCATACATAACAAACGAGGACGACGCAGAAAAGCTTGAAGACGACCAATATGCTTTTGCCTATTCAATTTACCTTGGGCTTTTAAATTATTTTGGCTTTAATCTTATTTAAATAGTAGAAATTTCTCCGCAGATATGGTAAAATATAGTTTAAGATATTTTGCGGAGGAAATACTATGGCTACCGTTTTTGAAAATATAGGCTTTAACATAGAAGACGAAGAGGGCGCATACCGCCTCGCGGACTTTGTTCTCAACTCGGGAAGCGTTCTCCCTGTCGAGAGCGGTGCATATGCCGTTTTCTCCGACCGTTCCGGTGCGGAGGTCTGGGAAAGAGTTGCGCTTGACCACGAAACAAAGAGCGTTTCGCTTTTAAACATTGACCCGCACTTTAACGGTTCCACCGTATGGAAACTTGAATTTGTGCGAGAGTTTCTGGCAGAGCGCGACGATATGCTCGACTGCAAGGCGCTTTTGAAAAAGCCCGAGAGCGAGCTTTCCTTCTGCGGTCGCATTATGGGTGCACTCGCGATAGCTGATTTCACGCCCGATCGGGAATATGAGTTTCAGGTTTCGATGATTCCCCACTCCATTGCATTTTTCGAAAACGAACTTACAATGAGAAAGCAGCTTTCCGACGACACGACAGCGCTCGGCGCACTTGCGCCCGTCGGAATGTATACGCGAATGCTCAATGCAGAAGGTATGCAGGAGACAGATCTTCTCCTCACCCGCGTTGCCGCGGAGATTACAACAGGCGATGTTCGCTTTATGATTGCAGACAAAACTCCGGTAGGTGAGTTTTTGCACCTTGTTGTTGACACACAGTTCGGCCCGCTCGATATTGCAGTGAGCCAGAACCAATACGAAACAAAAGAACTCCCTCGCCTTTGCGAGGGCGGATATATTGCCGTTGTCAACGGAATTATTTCACTTAAACTGATAAAGAGAGAAAAGGCAGAAACAAATGATTGATATTTCAGTTTCAAAACTGAATAAATTTTACGGCGATCACCACGTTTTGCAGGATGTATCATTCAACATTGAGCGTGGTGAGCGCGTGGGGCTTCTCGGCGACAACGGTTCGGGAAAGACAACGCTTTTTAAAATCATTTCCGGAGAGCTTGACTACGACTCGGGAGACATTCTCATCCCATCTGACCGAAGGATAGCCGTCGTTTCGCAGATTCCCGTTTACCCTGATGAATTTACTGTAAACGATGTCCTCAACAGCACTTTTTCTGAGCTTTTTGAAGTTTCAAAGCAGATGCGCGACCTTGAACGCATGATGGAGATATACTCCGACCGTGACATACTCGCGCGCTACGACAAGCTTACGGCCCGCTTTGAGCATATGGGAGGATACGACACCGAAACGGAAA
>JAFYPW010000043.1 GCA_017559985.1 Oscillospiraceae bacterium
CCTGCGTTTGAATATTCCGGAGCTAACACAAGCCCACCTTCCACAACTTTTTCCAATTCGCTCAATATAAATTCAGCTATTTTTTCATCAGGACTTTCTCCAGAAAAATATTTTGGTTGTATTACAGTTACATTTAACATTGCTATTATTCCTTTCGCCAAAAATCGACATATCCATATTAATTATAACAGAAAAAGTTCGAAAAGACAAGATTACTGCAAATGTTGTGATGTATGAAAGGATATATATAATTGGTGGCGCTAAAAACGATTATTAATCGTTTTTCAGACGCTCGTTGCCTTCATAAGGTTCAAGTCCTTTCATATTCAAAAGAAAAAACGGCAAACCCGAATGGGTTTACCGTTTGTCTGGTCGAGATGACAGGACTTGAACCTGCGGCCTCTGCGTCCCGAACGCAGCGCTCTACCAAACTGAGCCACATCTCGATATTTAATTTTAAAGTGTTCTTAAACGAACTACTTAATTATACGGATGAAAACATAATTTGTCAAGAGTTTAAAACAAAATTTTTAATTTAATTTCGCGCTCGACAGTTTTTGCCATACAAAAATTACAATTCATATTAACTTTCAAACAGAACAAAATACTAATGAAGTTGATTTTAGGAGGTGAATTTCAAATGGCAATCGTACCGAATGCACAGGAAGCACTTGACAGATTCAAGATGGAGGCTGCATCAGAAGTTGGTGTAAACCTCAAACAGGGTTACAACGGTGACCTCACTTCTCGTCAGGCAGGTTCTATCGGCGGACAGATGGTTAAGAAGATGATCATGTCCTACGAACAGAATTTAAGCAAGTAGTAATGTAGAATAAAAATTCTGCAAAAGAGGCTGTTGCATCTTGATTTTATTTTAAAAATCGATTTGCAACAGCCTCGTATCATTTATTTATCATTTTTCCTGCGGCGGAGAAAGCCGAGGTACATAACAAGTGCTGCAAGACCCCAGAAGTAGGCGTTCATATACGGCACTTCAAAAATGTTTTCAAAGTACGAATGAGCCAGAACACCGAGCTCGCCTGCAACAATGCCGGAAGAAAGACACGACATTTCGTTCTTCTTCGTTTTGAAAATGCTTCTGCACGACCAGAGAAGGTTGCGAAGCAGGAGCCAGACATAGGAAACAAGACCCAAAAGCCCCATCTCCGTAAGGGTTTTGAGATAGTAGTTATCCATATAATAATACAGAAGGTCGTCTATCTCCTGGTTCTGCATCGCGATTGCGCCGCCGTAGCGGCCGAGGCCGAAGCCGAAAATTCTGTTCTGACGCCAGAGCGAAAGGCCGAGATGCCAGCGCTCACCGCGTCCGCCGGTTGAATTTGCTTTTGCAAAGTCGGCGGTGAAGAGGAACATAATTCTGTTTGAAATTTCAGGAACGCAGAAGATAACTCCGAGAATCGCAATTCCTGCAATGATGAGAAGCTTTCTGTCTACAAGAAGAGAGAAGACAACTACCGCAACGGTAAGGCCGAACCACGCACCGCGCGAAAATGTAAAGAGCGTTGCAAGGCACAGAAGCCCCGTTGCACCCCACATAAGACACTTGACCCACAGCTTTTTTGCATAGTATGCACACGCGGCAAGCATAGGCGCTGTCATAACGAGGAATGCGCCCATAACATTCGGACTTCCGAAAATTGAATAAACGCGTGTTCTGACGCCTGCCTCCGCCTGGGCAACCCACGCCGCGGGCATCGGCGCTTTTGTTATATACTGATAAACGCCGTGCAAAGACACTGCGACGGCAAGGGCAGAGAGCGTGAAATAGAGCACCTTGAAGTCACCGTCGTCCTCCACAAGTCTTGTGAGCACGAAAAACCACAGCATAAACTGGCAGACGGCGCGGTATCCGTCAATCGCGGGGCCGATTTTCGGGGAAACGACACCGACGAGGAGAATGCCGACCGCCATAAAGAGCGAAAGCGGCATATCTATCGGGGTGATGCGCGGTTTTACTACACTTTTTGAGACCATAATGCGCCAGATGATGAAGACGATGCAGAAAAGCATAAACGCCTCGTCCCATATTGCGGAGACGAAACCGATTTTCAATACATCGCGGATGAAAACATCAAGCGGCAGGTAAAGCGCAAACAGCGCAATCAGAAGCTTGCGAAGACCGAGCGCTTTGAAGAAGGAGCATACGGCGCTTCCAGAGATAACGCCGCTTCCGCAAATGGCGCGCCATGTGCGGAAGAGAAGGCTTTTTTCTGCAACCGGCAGAAAAATCCCACCGGATTTATGAAGCACGGTATTTATTTTCAGAAGAAAAGCATAGGTTTTCGAAAAAACAATTTTTGGCGAAACGGCAAGAAAGCCGACGAAGAGACGCCGAGTCACCGAAGAGTGGTAGCTGCCTGAAAGATATGCCGTGATTTTCCCCGGAATGCTCCCCGGAAAAGCGCGGGAAAGGCACGAGAAAAATCGCGCAATGAAGCAGCTGCGAATAATCTTATCCATCAAATTCCACCGTCTCAATAATTGCGTTTACTTCCACTGTCTGCGTCTTGAAGATGAAGCCGCGACCGATTCGGATTTCCTGAGTGCCGATTTTGAGAATGGGGTCGTTCTTTGACTGCTTTGCCCGAACCTTGATTATAAGGTCAGACTTCTGCGGGTCTTCTGCCGTTACGACCTTGCCGTCAGCCGTTGTGACTGCGGCGAGATACGGAAGACTCTCAACAGAGACAACCTCTGCATCTGCGATATAGTCACTTCCTGCGATGAGGCGTGTGCCCTCTGTAAGCTTTCTGACCTCGGCATCAAGGTAGTCCATAGCGCCGCGGACGCGCATCGTGACATACATATCAGCCTTCGGCGCGATAACGCTTGTTGCGGCGGGAGCTGCAAATTTGTAGACAAGCCCTCCTGCAACGAGAACGATGCACAGAAGAATGATGAGGTCAACAACGTTAATAATGCCAAAAAGCTTTCCTTTTTCGTTTACAAGTTTCATTTTATCAAATTTCCTTTCGTTATGTATCGCTTGACCGATTACTCTTAATATTATATAATAAGTGTAAAAATATAACAACTCTTTTTTGTTAAAAAAGCGAAAGAGGAGTAAATATGAAGATTATACATATGATAGGCGGCGGCGACGTCGGCGGTGCAAAAACGCACGTTCTTTCCCTCGTTTCAAAGCTTTCTGAGACTAACGAAGTAGTCCTTGTGAGTTTTCGCGAGGGTGAGTTTGCTTCCGATGCACGCGCGCTCGGGATTGATACACGGGTAATAAAAAGCAGAAACCCCATCCGTGATTTAAAGGAGCTTAAAAACCTTATCTGCGGTGGCGGGTTTGATATTGTTCACTGCCACGGCGCGAAGGCGAATGTTATGGCGGCAATGATAAAGCACCATATAAAGGTGCCGGTTATAACAACCGTACACAGCGATTACCGCCTTGATTATCTGGGAAGCATTAAAAAACGCCTGACAAACGGGCTTTTAAACACCGCAGCACTTCGCTTTCTTGACGGATATATCGGAGTCACAAACGCGTTCTCAGACCTTCTCATAGAGCGCGGGTTTGACCCGTATAAGCTATACACCTTAAATAACGGAATCGACTTTGAGGAGCCGTTTGCTCCGAAAATGACGCGTGAGGAATATCTCTCCAGTCTCGGTATAAAGTGCACGGAGGACACGGTTGTCTGCGCCATTGCCGCGCGTTTTCATCCTGTAAAGGATATTCCGACTGCTGTCCGTGCGATAGCTTCACTTGCTGACGAATTCCCCGGGCTTTATCTTGTGCTCGGCGGCGACGGTGAGGAGGCAGAAAATCTTAAAAGCCTTGTTTCGGAGCTTAATCTTTCCGACCGCGTTGTCTTTGCGGGCTGGATAGACGATATGGACTCGTTTTTGAATGCCGCAGACGTAAGCATTATTTCTTCTGTTTCCGAGGGCTTTCCTTACAGCATACTTGAATCAATCCGTGCAAAGTGCACTATGGTATCGACGAAGGTCGGCGCAATGCCCGAGGTTATTGACGACGGCGAAAACGGTCTTCTCTTTGACGTGGGCGATGTAAGGGCACTTGCAGAGCATATAAGAAATCTTTGTGAAAATCCTGCAAAGAGAAAGGAAATGGCAGAAAAGCTCTTTGAAAAAGCCTGTGAAAAATACTCGTTTGAGGCGATGGTAAAAGCACAGCTTTCGATATATGACAAAGCACTCAATGCTTTCAAAAGCAGGAAAAAGCGCGACGGAAAGGTTATCATCTGCGGCTCATACGGACGCGGAAATGCCGGTGACGATGCAATCCTTTCTGCCGTGATCCGCGAGATTTATGAAGTGGCGGAGGATGCAAAAATCTGCGTTATGTCAAAAAAACCGAAGCAGACGAAGCTTTCTTTCCGCACGGACTCGATCTATACGTTCAATGTGTTCCGCATGATATCAAGAATGCGTCGTTCCTGCCTCTATATAAACGGTGGCGGAAGCCTTATCCAGGACAATACATCAAGCCGCTCACTTTATTTTTACCTTATGACGCTTATCGCGGCAAGAATTTGCGGTGCGGATGTTATGATGTACGGTTGCGGTATAGGACCGGTAAAGAGAGTGGGGAATAGGAAGCTCGCCGCAAAGATTATCGACAAAAATGTTGACTGCATAACGCTCCGTGACCCGGATTCGTTTGATGAGCTTTGTGCCATGGGTGTGAGAAAACCGCGGATGCAGCTTGCCGCGGACCCGACTCTCGGGATTTCGCCGGTTGACGAAAAAAGGGTTGAGGAAATTCTCCAAAAAGAAGGCGTTGACTTATCACGCCCTTGCCTATGCCTTGCGATGAGAAATTGGAAAGGAATTGACGAGAAGATATGTGAGATTGCCCGCGCGGCAGACTATGCCGCAGGTGAGCTTAATCTTTCGGTTGTTCTTCTTCCGATGGAGAGGAAGAAAGACATTGTTATAGCCGAACGTATACGCGATAAGATGGAGCACAAGGCAACAATTATAACAGGCGGGCTTACGGTGCCTGAGGTTATAGGTGTTCTCTCAAAGATGCGTCTTGTTGCGGCTATGCGCCTCCACGCGCTCGTGTTTGCCGCGGGGCAGGGCGTTGCAACGATAGGAATTGCCTATGACCATAAGGTTACGGGATTTATGAACTATATCGGAAGAGAAATGTGTGTGCAGTATGAAGAATGCACCGCGGAAATTTTAAAGAGTTATATTGACCGTACCATAAACGACACGAAATATAGCGAGGATATGAAAAACTTATGTCGCACAATGCGGGAAAATGAAAAAGAAAACGTAAAAAATCTCCGCGTATTTTTAGACAAAGGGGAAGTTTAGTATGAACAAGGTAGTTTGTCTTTCAACCAGCTGCTATCACCCGTTCCCGACGCGCAAACAGCACGTTATGAACAGGCTCACGGCTGACGAAATTTTATATTTTGACCCGCCGGTCACATATCTTGCGCCGCTCAAAGACAAGACGGCGTGGAAAAGACTGTTTATATACCTCGGACGCGGCGAGCGCGCACGCGATAATCTCACTGTTTATGCAACACCGCCGATGCTCCCGTTTTTCAACAAGAGCCGCGCAATAAACAAGCTTAACCAGAAGCGCATGGCGCGCTTCGTAAGGTGTAAAATGAAAAAACACGGCTTTGAGAATCCGATTCTGTGGTGCTATTCTCCGACCTCGGCAGATGCAACGCCATACATTCCGCACAGCGCGCTCGTTTATGACTGCGTTGACCGCCACAGTGCGTATAAGGGGCTTATAAACGAAGAGGTTGTAAACACACTTGAACGTGACCTTGCTGTTGCTGCCGACACCGTGTTTTCAACTGCGGCAGGGCTTCACGACACGCTCTCAAAATATAACGAAAAAGCGGTTATGCTTCCAAACGGCGTAAACTTTGAGCATTTTTATACCGCCGCGACAGAGGAGCTTGAGAAACCGGCAGATATGGCGGAGATAAAAGGACCCGTTATGGGTTTTGTCGGTATGCTTCAGGAGTGTATAGATTATGAGATAATCGAGCATATTGCAAAAGAAAAGCCGGAATGGTCAGTTGTTCTTGTCGGCCGTCCGCTTCCGGGGGTAAATCTCGATTATCTTAAAGCGTATGGGAACATACACTTTCTCGGTATGAAGAAGTATGACGAGCTTCCTGCATACATAAAACACTTTGACGTCTGCCTTAATGTCTTCCGTGACGGAGACCTTGCGCGCGATGTAAGCCCGCTTAAATTCTATGAATACCTTGCAACGGGAAAGCCTGTTGTAAGCACGCCACAGCCTGAGCAGGTGCTCGACTATTCCGATGCCGTATATATTGCGCGAGGCGGTGAGGATTTTGTTTTAAAGTGCGAAGAAGCAATGAGCGAGCCGAATGGGGAAAAGACAGCGCTCCGCATAGAATATGCCCGCAAGTGCTCGTGGGATGAGAGAGTTTCCGAGATGGAAAGAATTCTTCAACAAAACGGAGTGAGATAACAAAAACCGATGTGGAATTTCCACATCGGTTTTTTGCTAGAACAAGGCAGAAATAAACCTCGTAAGGAGACAGACGGCGATGCCAAAGGCGGTCGGCAGGAGCGCGGCAAGAAGTGTCCACTTGATGCTTCCGCTTTCTTTTTTTATTGTCATAAGCGTCGTCGCGCAGGGCCAGTGGCACAGCGAGAAGAGCATTGTGTTCAGTGCCGTGAGAGCGGTCCAGCCGTTTTCGCTGAGAATCCGGGCAACGGAGGAAATGTCAGAAAGCTCTGTGAGCGTTCCGTTTGCCGTATAGGTCATAATGATAAGCGGCAGGATAATTTCATTCGCGGGAAGACCCAGTATGAAGCAGATAAGTATAACGCCGTCAAGACCCATCATTTTCCCGAATGGGTAAAGAAGCCCTGCGAGATAAGAAAGGGTGGAGACGCCTCCAAGAAAAGTGTTTGCAAGAAGCCAGATTATCAGTCCGGCAGGTGCCGAGATGCAGATTGCACGGCCGAGAACAAACAGTGTGCGGTCAAAAACCGAGCGGATTATAACCTTAACTATCTGCGGCCGTCGGTATGGCGGAAGTTCAAGAGCAAAGGAGGATGGCTCTCCGCGCGCAAATGTCTTCGATAAGAGTTTTGATGCGGCAAAGGTTGCGGAGATTCCAAAGAGGATTATAAGGGTAAGAAGCAGCGCGGAGAAAAGAGAAGAAAACGGGCTGTCCGTGTTTCTGAGAAAGAAGATTCCGATAAGGGTTATAAGAGCGGGAAATCTTCCGTTGCAGGGCACAAACGAGTTTGTGAGCATAGCAATAATGCGCTCACGCGGAGAGTCTATAATCCTGCAACCGACAACACCTGCCGCATTACAGCCAAAGCCCATACACATCGTAAGACTCTGCTTTCCGCAGGAGGAGCAGGCGCGGAAGGCGCGGTCGAGGTTAAAAGCAACACGCGGAAGATAGCCCAGGTCTTCGAGCAGAGTAAAGAGCGGAAAAAAGATCGCCATCGGCGGAAGCATTACGGCAACTACCCACGAAAGAACGCGCCACACTCCGAAAACGAGCGCACGGCACACCGCATCGGGAAGTTTCAAATATAAGAGAAAGTCAAAGAAGGGTGCTTCAAGAGATGTAAAAAGTTTTGACAGTGCCCCTGACGGATAGTTTGCGCCCTCTATGGTTATCCAGAAAATTAAAGCGAGCATAAAAAGCATAAGGGGAAATCCGAAGGCTCTGCTCGTGAGCACTTTGTCAATGCGCCGTGCGCGTTTTGTATAGCCTGTGCCATTTCCGGAAATGCATCTTCCTGCAATTTCTGCGGCGTGCGCGGCAAAGTTTTCTGTCGGGAGTTCTGTTTTTTCTTCCTCTTCGTTTCCTTTCTCTGAAAGTTTATCCACGCAATCCAGAAGAGAGGAGATCCCCTTCCGGCTTCTTGCGGCGGTTTCAACAACGGGGACACCGAGGCTGATTGAAAGCTCTCTGCTGTCAATAACGATTCCTTTTTTTCGCGCCTCGTCCATAAGGTTTATGCACACTATCACATTGTTTGTCATGGATATTATCTGCAAGGCGAGAATAAGGCTTCTTTCAAGGCACGTCGCGTCGCAAACAACGACGACGGCGTCGCTCTCACCGCTGTTTATAAAGTCGCGCGCGAGCTCCTCTTCTGCGGAATGTGCAGACAGAGAGTATGTTCCGGGAAGGTCGATAAGCTTGTAGACTCTTCCGTTCTTTTTACATATGCCCTCGGCTATGGCAACTGTTTTTCCCGGCCAGTTTCCCGTGTGCTGGTGAAGCCCCGTAAGCTCATTAAATAGTGTGCTTTTTCCGACGTTCGGGTTTCCTGCAAGAGCTATAACGGTTTTTTTGTCACTTTTCACGACATCACCTCCACCGCTATATGTTTTGAATTGTCACGGCGGAGAGCTATAACAGCACCGCGTATGAGAAAAGCCGTGGGGTCTCCGAGCGGGCTTTTCATAATACATTCAACCACGGTCCCTTCCGTAAAGCCAAGGTCTGAAAGTCTTTCTTTAAGTAAATTTTCATCGGAAAGTGATAAAACCCTTGCAGTTTCCCCGCACTCTATATCACAAAGACGGCAAATACTACCGTTCAAAAGAACCACTCCCTTTGTATGTCATTTCTCATTTTAGATTATGCCGTAAAAAGAGAGCGGGTTACAAAAAAGGCAGTTGCCGAAGCAACTGCCTTTTTATTATTCATTAATGCTTGTCCAGAAGTGTTTTTCTGACAGACCAGAGCTTCTCTGATAAGTCAACATAATACTTGTGCGGGTTTTCAAATCGGCAAACCTCGCTCCAGAGCTCGTCGGTTGACTTTGCACAGAAGTCGCGGATTTCGTTAATCGGGCGTTCTTTGAAGATACACTTTCCGCCGTCAAATACCTTCTGGAGAAGCGGTCGCGCGGTGAAGTTGTCAATTGTTTTTCTCTTCCAGGTATATTCGGGGTCAAAAAGCTCGTACGGCTTTCCGCTTTCTATAACTTCGTCGTGGAGAGTTATGACGTCTGCCATAGCCTTTCCGCTCTCGTTGTCAAAGAGACGCCATACCTGCTTAAAGCCCGGGAGTGTTATCTTCTCAACGTTTTCGGAAAGCTTGATTTTCGGGATGATTTCGCCGTCTTTTTCCACTCCGACGAGCTTGTAAACGCCGCCGAAAACAGGTTCGCTGCGCGATGTTATGAGACGCTCGCCGACGCCGAAAATATCAATCTGTGCGCCCTGCATGAGAATGTCGCGGATGATGTATTCGTCAAGCGCGTTTGAAGCGATGATTTTGCAGTCGGGATAGCCTGCATCGTCAAGCATTTTGCGCGCCTTTCTTGAAAGGTATGTCATATCGCCGCTGTCAATTCTTATGCTCTTGGGGCGGTAGCCGTTAGGTTTGAGCTCCTCATCAAAAACGCGGATGGCGTTGGGAATGCCTGATTTCAAAACGTTGTAGGTATCAACGAGAAGCGAGCAGGAGTTCGGATAAGTTCTTGCATATGCGCGGAAGGCATCAAGTTCGGTCGGGAACATCTGGACCCAACTGTGTGCCATAGTGCCCGTCGCGGGGATTCCGTAGTCGCGTTCGGAGAGAGTGCACGCAGTTCCGACACAGCCGCCGATATATGCCGCGCGCGCGCCGTAGATAGCGCCGTCATAGCCTTGGGCACGGCGCGAGCCGAATTCCATAACAGGGCGTCCTTGTGCCGCGCGAACAATTCTGTTTGATTTTGTGGCGATAAGGCTCTGATGGTTGATTGTAAGAAGAACCATTGTTTCTATAAGTTGCGCCTCAATTGCGGGACCGCGCACCGTAACAATCGGCTCTCCCGGGAAGATGGGAGTTCCCTCGGGAACAACCCAGACATCGCTTGAAAACCTGAAATTTTTAAGGTATTCAAGAAAGTCCTCGCCAAAAATCTTTTTTGAGCGCAGAAATTCTATATCCTCTTCGTCAAAAGAAAGCTTTTTGAGGTACTCGACAAGTTGTTGGACACCTGCCATAATCGCAAAGCCGCCGCCATCGGGAATTTTTCGGAAAAACATATCAAAGTATGTTATGATGTCCTTCATTCCGTTTTCGAAATAACCCTTTGCCATTGTCAGCTCATAGAAGTCCATAAGCATTGTCAGATTGTCGTTTCGTTTCATATCCGTATCTCCTAATATGTATTAACGATATTTTACCACTGCAAAAAAGATTTTTCAATAAAAAAATGAAACCTTTCAAAAGCTTTCCGTATATGATATACTGATGAAAAGTATCATGCGAGGTGTTTTTATGGCAAACTGCTTTGAATATCTTGACTGGCGCGGGGATATACCGCTGTCCGCCGCACCGTTAAATGAGATAGACGGGATGATTCTTTCACGCATTTCGTATGCACCGTTTGAACTTGTCGGGAAGAAAAAGGCGGTGAGGCTCGGCGATATATGTCGCGAGCTTTTAACCTTTGAAAATTTAGGTGAAAAACTCGTCAGCCGTGATGATGAGAAGCTTATTTCGGCGGTGAGTGAAAACCCGCGCTTTTCCGGGCTTTATATGTTTGAGTATGTCAATAACATAGACACAAGCGAGGAAACACAGTTTTCGGCTGTTACGTTTGAAATCGGGCGCGGACTTTATTATATTGCGTTCCGCGGGACGGATGATACGCTCGTCGGGTGGAAGGAAGATTTCAATATGAGCTTCGTAACGCCTGTTCCGGCACAGGAGCTTGCCGTCAGATATTTTGAGCGGGTTGCAAGAAAACTTCGAGGTAAATTTATCCTCGGCGGGCACTCCAAAGGAGGAAATCTCGCGGTATATGCGGCGGCTTTTTCAAACCCGAGGCTTCAGAACCGCATAATAGCCGTGGAAAACTTTGACGGTCCCGGTTTTGACGGCGAGGTTCTGAAAAAGGAAGGGTATAAGAACATCCGCGAGCGGATAAACACATATATCCCGCAGTCGTCGGTCGTGGGGCTTCTGCTTTTTCACGAGTCGGAATATACAATAGTCAAAAGCACTTATAACGGACTTCTCCAACACGATACATATTCGTGGGAAGTGGAGCGTGATAAGTTTGTTTATCTGGAAAAAATCACGGAGCAAAGCAGGTTTTTGGATTCTGCTCTCAAAGAATGGATAGCAGGAATGGAAAAAGAGAAAAGGGAAAAGCTTGTTGATACGCTCTTTGAAATAATATCAAGTACCGGTGCGGAAACCGTGAGCGAGCTTTCAGAAAACAGAATGTCAAACGCCCTTTCTGCAATAAAGGCACTTCGCGGACTTGACGATGAAACAAGAGGGGTGCTTACGGAGGCTATCTCCGCTCTTTTAAGAGGTGGAAAAAAGGTGCTCTCCGAGACAATACGAAATAAATAAAAAACTTCCCGCCCATCGGGGCGGGAAGTTTTTGTTTATAAAGTAATCGGAATCAGCCCAAAAAGGAAATAAATCAGTGGCACTAAAAAAATTGCAGGGAGCATATTGGCAACCTTAATCTTTGAAATGCCCAGAATGTTAAGACCAAGCCCCATTATTATGACACTTCCGGCGCACGTGATTTCCGAGACAAGCGCAACATCGGAGAGAAGTCCTCCTAAAAGAGAGGCGCATAAAACGAGCGCGCCCTGGAAAACAAAAACAAAAATTGCGGCAAACATAACGCCTATGCCGAGCGTGCTTGCGAGCATACAGGATGAGATAAGGTCGAGCACGGATTTCGTGAATATCAGGGTGTGGTCGCCCGAAAGTCCTGAATTGAGTGAGCCGACAACGGTCATAGCACCGACACAGAAGAGGAGCGAGCCTGTCATAAACCCTTCGGCTATTGAAGTTTTTCCGTCATCGCGCGAAAATCTTCTTTCAAAGAAAGCTCCTGTGCGCGAAAGGGCACCGTCAATGTCAAGGAACGTTCCGATTATCGTGCCGAGAACCATCGATACGATGAGAACAATAGTGTTCTCTCCGGAGAGCGCGCCATCAATGCCGATATAGAGCGTGCAAAGACCTATTGCAACCATCGCCGCCTTTGATACACGTTCAGGAATTCCCCGGCGCAGAAGAAGACCCACGGCACTTCCGATTATAACGGTAAGAGTGTTGACAATAACACCAATCATTCTGATTCACTTCCGTAAAATATTATTTTATATCCGGCAGTTTTGAAAGGCTTTCTGCAATTTCCTCATCGGTGGGGGAGTAGGTACCCATCTCGCCGTTGTGGAATTTTTCGTATGCGTACATATCAAAATAGCCTGTGCCAGTAAGACCGAAGACGATGGTTTTCTCCTCGCCCGTCTCTTTGCACTTCATAGCCTCGTCTATTGCAACCTTTATTGCGTGTGAGCTTTCCGGAGCGGGGAGAATGCCTTCAACTCTTGCAAACTGCTCTGCTGCGGCAAAAACCTCTGTCTGCGAAACGGTAAGGCCTTCCATGAGCCCCTGATGGTAAAGCTCTGAAAGTGTTGAGTTCATGCCGTGATAGCGCAGACCGCCTGCATGTGTTGCGGAGGGAATAAAGCCGCTGCCGAGGGTGTACATCTTTGAGAGCGGGCAGACTTTGCCTGTGTCGCAATAGTCGTAGGCATAAGCGCCGCGCGTAAAGCTCGGGCAGGACGCCGGTTCGACCGCAATAATGCGATAGTCTGCTTCGCCGCGGAGCTTCGCGCCCATAAACGGAGCTATAAGTCCGCCGAGGTTTGAGCCGCCGCCAGCGCAGCCGATGATGATGTCAGGTGTAATGTTGTATTTGTCAAGAGCAGTCTTTGTTTCAAGACCGATTATCGACTGATGAAGCATAACCTGGTTAAGAACGCTTCCGAGAACATAACGGTAGCCCTCGGTGTTGGATGCAACCTCAACAGCTTCCGAAATTGCACAGCCAAGACTTCCTGTTGTGCCGGGATGCTCTGCAAGTATCCGCTTTCCGACCTCGGTATCCATAGAGGGCGACGGGGTAACAGATGCACCGTAAGTGCGCATAACCTCGCGGCGGAAGGGCTTTTGCTCGTATGAGCATTTTACCATATAAACCTTGCAGTCAAGCCCGAAGTATGAGCACGCCATTGAAAGAGCAGTGCCCCACTGACCTGCGCCCGTCTCGGTTGTGACGCCTGAAAGCCCTTGCTTTTTTGCATAATATGCCTGAGCAATCGCAGAATTCAACTTGTGGCTTCCGCTTGTGTTATTTCCTTCAAATTTATAATAAATCTTTGCGGGGGTCTGAAGCTTTTCTTCAAGGCAGTATGCGCGCACCAGGGGAGAAGGGCGATACATTTTGTAAAAGCTTCGTATTTCTTCGGGAATCTCAATGAGAGCTGTGCTCTCGTCGAGCTCCTGGCGGATAAGCTCGTCGCAGAAAACTTCCGAGAGCTCCTCTGCCGTTATCGGCTTATGTGTTTCGGGGTGGAGAAGCGGCGCGGGCTTCTGCTTCATGTCCGCGCGGAGATTATACCAGAATTTAGGCATCTCCGACTCTTCGAGATAAATTTTATAAGGAATTTTTTCGTTTGCCATAGTAAACCGGCTCCTTTCTGTTATGTGGAACAGAAAATAAAAAAACTGTCCCAGAGCATTTGCTGGGACAGGATAAAAAGCAAATCCTGCGGTGCCACCCGGCTTGGCGCAGACCGCGCCCACTTACGCATACAAACATATGCAGACCTTTTTTGACGGAGAGCCGTACTCCGGCGCGCATACTCGGCACAAAGCCTTTCTGGTTGCCCTCGAAAGCCCATTCGGTTCTGTGTTTTTCGCCGCAATCGCACCGCCTGCGGCTCTCTTTGGAAAAAGTGACAAAACTTACTTACTCTTTCTCATAGGTTTAAAGTGATTATATCACCCGCGCTTTTTTATGTCAAGCATTTTATAAGCAAAACCCACTCCGATTCAGCGGAGTGGGTTTATGAGTTTTTACTTTCTGATGAGTCTTGCGCGGACAACTGCGGGAAGTGCTGAAATCTTTTCGATGATTGCCTCGTCTGCATCGTTGTCAAGGTCAATTACCGTATATGCCCAGTCGCGCTTTGAGGCGTTCTGCATATTAGCGATGTTGAGACCGAGCGCGGAGATCTCCCAGGTGATGTTGTTTACGGTGTTCGGGACGTTCTTGTGGAGAACGCAGAGTCTGCAAACACCGTTCATCGGCATACATACTGTCGGGAAGTTGACAGAGTTTTTGATGTTGCCGCGGAGAATGTAGTTTTTGAGCTCGTCAACAGCCATAACAGCGCAATTCTCTTCGCTTTCGGGAGTTGATGCACCGAGGTGCGGGAGCGCGATGACGTTCGGGACATCGATAAGCTTTGCATCGGGGAAGTCAGTTACATACTTTGCAACCTTACCGTCATAAAGTGCTTTTAATATGTCGTCTGTATTGACGAGGGTTCCGCGTGCAAAATTGAGGATGCGGACATCGTCCTTCATAACGGAGATTGTTGCGGCATTGATCATACCCGCTGTTTCCGGAGTTGCCGGAACGTGGATTGTGATGTAGTCGCTCTTCTCATAAATTTCGTTGATGTCGGTGCAGTGGCGGATGTTGCGGGAAACGCTCCATGCAGCATCAACGGAAAGGTACGGGTCATAGCCGAGAACGGTCATACCAAGACGCTCTGCCGCATTTGCTACGAGAACGCCGATTGCACCAAGGCCGATAACGCCGAGTGTCTTTCCTGCGATTTCGGGACCAACAAACTGACCCTTACCCTTTTCGACGAGCTTTCCGACTTCATCTCCGCTTTCTTTGAGTGTTTTTGCCCACTCAATACCCTCTGCAACTTTGCGGGAAGAGAGGAAAAGACCGGTGAGAACGAGCTCTTTTACGGCGTTTGCATTGGCACCGGGAGTATTGAATACAACAACGCCTGCTTCTGCCGCGCGGTCAAGCGGAATGTTGTTTACGCCGGCCCCTGCACGCGCAATGCAGAGAAGCTCGGGATTGAATTCCTCGGAATGAAGGTCTGCCGAGCGGACGAGAAGTGCTGCGGGGTTCTGGACATCAGCTCCGCAGGTAAATAAATCTGACGGCAAGCGGTTAAGACCGTTTGACGAGATTTTGTTCATAAGCTTTACATTATACATCAAAGTTTCCTCCTACTTGTTTTTTGCTTCAAAGTCGCGCATGAAAGCGACGAGCTTTTCCACGCCTTCTACCGGCATAGCGTTGTAGATGGATGCGCGCATACCGCCGACAGAGCGGTGACCTTTCAGAGAAACGAGACCTTCTGCCGCAGCCTCTTTGACAAACTTTGCGTCAAGCTCTTCGTTGCCTGTTCTGAAAGTGACGTTCATAAGAGAACGTGAATCGCGGTCTGCATGTGCTATAAAGAGCTCGCTTTCGTCAAGGTAATCGTAAAGAAGTGCTGCCTTTGCACGGTTGATTTTTTCAAGCTCTGCAATACCGCCGATAGACTCAATCCATTCAAGGACAAGGCCGCAGACGTAGATCGGGTAGGTGCTCGGTGTGTTATACATTGAATCGTTCTCTGCCATAACTGCATAGTCCATAACTGTCGGAATATCGGCTCTTGCGTTTCCGATGAGGTCCTCGCGGACAATTACGACGGTGAGACCTGCCGGAGCCATATTCTTCTGTGCGCCGGCGTAGATGAGGCCGTATTTTGTGACGTCAATCTCCTCGGAAAGTATGCAGGAGGACATATCAGCAACAAGCGGAACGTTTCCTGTGTCAAGAACATAGTTCCAGTGCGTGCCGAAGATTGTGTTGTTGGCGCAGATGTGAACATAGTCTGCATCAGGCGAGAGTGTGAGCTCTTCTGCCTTCGGGATACGCTTGTAGACCTCTTCTTTAAGGTCGGAAACCACATTGGGAGTGCCGTATTTTTTAGCTTCCTTCGCTGCTTTTCCTGAAAACTGGCCTGTGACGATATAGTCAGCCTTGCCTGTTTTCATAAGGTTGAGCGGGACTGAGGCAAACTGGAGAGATGCACCGCCCTGAAGGAAGAGAACCTTGTAATTTTCGGGTATGTTGAGAAGAGAGCGGAGCTTTGCTTCGCATTTCTTGATTATTTCATCATAAACCTTACTGCGGTGGCTCATCTCCATAACAGACATACCGGAGCCGTTGTAGTTGAGCATTTCATCGCGTGCGCGACAAAGCACAGCCTCCGGAAGCATAGAAGGACCTGCGGAAAAGTTGTAAACACGATTTTCAGACATTGAGATGACCTCCAATAAAAAATTATACAATTATAATAAAATATATTATATATCTTACGTTTGTTCTTGTCAAACATATCTTCTACAAAAATATTCCTCAAAAACCACAATTTTGCACATTTCCGACAAAGACATCATAAGTTTGATGTGGGGGTTGTGCCATACTTTTTCACATATGCACGGTAGAAGCTTGAATAGTCACCGAAACCGCATAAAGCAGCTGCCTTGCCGGACGGCATACCGTCAGCGATGTATGACTTTGCCAGAAGAAGCCGTTTCGTTGTTATATAGTCCCATACGGGAGAGCCGGTTGTGCTTTTGAAATTGCGGTTGAGCTGGGCACGGCTTATAAAAAACTTATTGCAGATTTGTTCGATTGAAAGTGCGCCTGTGAGGTTGCTGTTAATATATTCAATTATCAAGCGCATATTGTCCGTTTCTGCCTTGCCGGAAATGTATAGCTTTGCATCAAAAAGCTTTCTTATTTCCGCGAGGATTGAGAGAAGTGTAAGCGTCGTATTGAGGGTGCTTTCATATTTGTCTTTTTTCCGGGCTTCAAGTTTTGAGAACATTTCGTATATCCCTGTCGGTGCGACGACGGAACGGTCGTATACGTTGTTCATGCCGAGCGGGCGGTCAAAGAAGGGGGCAAGAAGCCTTCTTTCCGGGTCGACACCTTCAATGACGGATGGCCAGAAATGATGTGAAATGCGGTCGTACGGTTCATCGCCGACAAGGTCTGCCATATGTGACTCTCCGGGACGCATAAGAAAAATTTTGCCGTGCTCGAACTTATGTCTTGCACCCTCGGTTATGTAGTACCCGTCACCACGGAAAACACAGAATATTTCGCAGTGCTCGTGTATGTGCATTTTGTGCGGGGTAAAGGGCGGATAACTTACTTCTCCGCCGTAGGAAGGATACTTTCCGCCTATCGCGGAGCTTTTTCTGTTATGTTGCATTTTAATCACCGATGTTATTATACAAGAGGATGACACAATTTGCAATATCAAAGCGCAATTATATACAATTGACTTGCGTTCTGTGTTGCTATAATATAAAGTAAACAGTCAAAATAATGTGAATCATAAAGGGAGAAGAAAAATGAGCGTTTTTAAACTTTGTGCTTTTGCAGATGAAGCCGACCCTTCGGTATCGGGACAGATTTCCGCGTTGCGCGAAAATGACATTGAAATGATTGAACTTCGCGGTGTCGACGGAAGAAATGTCACAGAGCTTACAACGGAAGAAATGCGAAAGCTTCGGAAAAGGCTTGATGACGAAGGAATAAAAATATGGTCAATCGGCTCCCCGATAGGCAAGATTGAAATAGAAGACGATTTCAAAAAACATACCGAACTTTTCCGCCATACGTTGGAACTTGCAAATATTGCAGGGGCGGAGAAGATGCGCATATTCAGCTTTTTTATGAGTCCCGAAGATGCGCCGAAGTATAAAAATCGCGTGATTGAGCAGCTCGGAACTCTTGCTGATATTGCAAAGGGCAGCGGAGTTGTGCTTTGTCACGAAAACGAAAAGGACATCTATGGCGACATCCCCGAACGTTGCGTCGATATACATAAAGCAATCCCGGAGCTTCGCGCAGTGTTTGACCCGGCAAACTTTGTTCAGTGCAACGTCGATACGCTCACGGCATGGGATATGCTCCGCCCGTATATAGACTATATGCATATGAAGGATGCAGACTGCGATAAAGTGATAGTTCCCGCAGGCAAAGGTGCAGGAAACGTACCGCAGCTTCTTGAAAATTACAAGAGTCTCAGCGGCGGTGTCATAACGCTTGAGCCCCATCTCTTTGAGTTTGTCGGTCTTGCAGGCCTTGAACGTGAGGGAGCAACCTCCGTTATAGGAAACAACTACAACTCAAAGCGAGAGGCATTTGATGCAGGAGTCAATGCTCTTAAAGAGCTTATAAAGTAACTTTGAAAAGGAGAAACAGAAATGAAAATAGGTGCACAGCTTTATACGTGTTTCAGACGGACACAGACTCTGGAGGATTTCGATGCTGCACTGAAAAAGGTGTCAGACATCGGATACCGTGCAGTGCAGGTTTCAGGCACTTGCCCATACGAGGCGGAGTGGCTCCGTGATGAGCTTCTCAAATATGACCTCACCTGCGCTCTTACACATGTTGAGCCGGAGGACCTTATCGCCGATACGGAGAAGGTCGTGCGCGACCACGAGCTTTTTGGTTGCAGACACATAGGTATAGGCGGTATGCCGAATGAAATGCGCGGCACACTTGAAGGCTATAACGAATTCAAAAAAGTTTTTCTTCCTCTTGCAGTGAAGATGCGTGACCTTGGTGCAAAGCTTCTTTACCACAACCATTGGTTTGAGTTTGATAAGCTCGAGGGCAAGGATGTCGTTGAGCGTATTCTTGAAGACTTCCCGGAGGACTCAATTGACTTCACGCTTGACCTCGGCTGGGCAGCATTTGCAGGAAAAGACGTCACAGAGGTTATCAGAATGCTCAAAGGAAGACTTTCTCGAATCCACCTCAAAGACATTGCAGATATGCCTGCTGACGGAAGCATTGAGACGATAGCATATCTCCGCCCGATTTTTGAGGGCAAGCTTGATTATGATGCATACATAAACGAGCTTTCAAAGGTGGGTTGTGAATATATGCTCGTTGAGCAGGACTACTGCTACGACGAGGATGAGTTTGAGTGTCTCAAAAGAAGCTATGAAAACGTCACAAAGCGTTTTCCGAATGTAAAGTAAGGAGAGAGCAAAATGGAAAAAGTAAAGCTTGGTATTGTTGGCTACGGCAATATGGGTATGCCGGTGTCAAACTGGATAATCAAAGACGGATATTGCCCGGAGCTTGAAGTTGTCGCAATCTGCGACAAGAACCCGAAGCGCATCGACGCTGCAAAGAAGGCATATGAAGGCAAAGACATCAGCTATTTTTCAAGTGCGGATGAAATGCTTGAATCCGGAATTGCGGAGGCGGTCTATATTGCGGTTCCGCACTACGACCATCCTGTTATTGCCATGAAGGCATTTGAAAAGGGAATTCACGTTATGCTTGAAAAGCCTGCCGGAGTATATACGAAGGCTGTTCGTGAGATGAACGCGGCAGCAGAAAAGTCCGGCGTGAAGTTCGGGCTTATGTTCCAGTGCCGCACAATCCCGGTTTTCCAGAAGGTAAAAGCGATTCTTTCATCAAACAAATACGGTCAGATACGCAGTGTGAACTGGCTCATCACAACCTGGTTCCGTTCGCAAGACTACTATGATTCAGGCTCGTGGCGTGCGACCTGGGCAGGCGAAGGCGGCGGCGTTCTTCTCAACCAGTGCCCGCACCAGCTTGACCTTCTCCAGTGGCTCTGTGGAATGCCCGAGGAGATTTATGCAAAGTGCTCTGTTGCTCAGTGGCACGATGTTGAAATAGAAGACGACGTTGTTGCAATTCTTAAATATTCAAACGGCGCGATGGGCAGCTTCATTACATCAACAGGTATAAGCCCGGGAACAAACAGACTCGAAATCGCCCTTGACAAGGCAACAATAATTGTTGAAAACGGAAGCAAGCTCACCATAAAGGAACTTGATATTGACCTTTCTACTTTCACAGGAAAAGAAGAAGGTGTAAATCCGGAGGACCTTGACATAACAACAATCAACTATGAGTTCCCGGAAGACAAGATACCTTTCCATAACATTATGCTCAGGGCTTTTGCAGGCGCAATCCGCAACGGCACAGAGCTTTATGCGGGCGCACAGGACGGCCTTAACGAACTCACCCTTTCAAATGCGATGTATCTCTCATCCTGGACAGATTCAACAATCAAGCTTTCTATGGACGAGGATTTGTTCTATGAAGAACTCAAAAAGCGCATAGCAACTTCAAAACACAAGGTAGTTGAAGAAAAGGTTATTGATGCTTCAAGCATCTTTTAATAAAAAACGACACGGCAATAGCCGTGTCGTTTGTATATTTTAAAAACTGTTGACAAGAGCGGGAATAAGTGTCATCATACAAGAGAAAGTTATATTCACAACAGGGAGATATATAATGAAAAAGGATCTGATTTTCGAGGTGGAAAATCCATCGCGCCTGCTTGAATTTTTATATAATGCGGTAAAAACACTCCCGAGGGGCAAAGTGAAATCGTGTCTTGAACACAGACAGGTTTTCGTGAACGGTGTTGTCACGACGAAGTTTGACCATGCGCTCTCTCCCGGGGATACGGTCCGCGTTTCGGCAGCCGAGGGAAGCCGCAGAACACACGGAATTGAAATAATCTATGAAGACGAGCACTTTGTTGCGGTCAATAAGCCGGCAAAGCTTCTGACCGTCGCAACCGACGGAGAAAAGCAACGCACGGCATATGCGCTTCTTTCAGAAAACCGCAGGGGTGAGCTGTTCGTTGTTCACCGGCTCGACCGCGACACTTCC
>JAFYPW010000004.1 GCA_017559985.1 Oscillospiraceae bacterium
AACTCTTTATGCGCCTGCGCAGGCGCTCATCTTCGGACTCAGCCTCGAAGGAATTGTGGCGTGGATAATCGCAGGGCTTCCCTTTGACCTTATCCACGGTATTTCAAACTTTCTCTGCGGAGTTCTCATTATTCCGATTATCCGCGCTCTTGAAATTGCAGAAAACAAATAAGAAGAAAACACCGTAACTCAAAGTTACGGTGTTTGTTTTAGAAGTCAATACACTTACGAAGCTTTACAAGTTCCTTTTCAAGAACATAGTCAACCTGTCTTATCTTCCATTCAAGATGCTCACGGTCTCCGAGATAAAGCATCGTCGGTTCCCAACCAAGACGGGAATCTTCTTCAACGAGCGGAATTGTCGCTCTTGCGTTATCCTGTTCACGGTGGAGAAGCTCTTCCATCCGGTCAACAATTTTATGCATACCCTCACGCGTAAAATCAGCATCGAGCTTACACTTTAAGATATGCCATTCTTTTGCATGGATGTTGGTTAAGACACAATTTGTGATAAACTTACCCACACGCATCACGGAGATGAGCTTTTCGTTCTTGTTTTCAATCGACTCAAAAACGGCTGTGCCCTGCTTCATGAGTGAGTGCATCTTTTTAAGGGATTCAAGCTCCGGATGGATTTTTATGTTGAGTGCGCTTCCACGCGGCTCACGCTGAATAAAACCGGGGATTCCCATACCATTGCTGTATTCCGGAGAAACTATGAGGTTTCCGAAGAAAGCATTCTCCTGTGCCGGGGGTTTTGCCTTGTAATAGAGGCAGAACGGATATGCGGGACCTACGCGGGACGCCGCGGTGAAATCTCCCTCTGACGGTGTATAGTAATTTATTGCTTCACTCCAAAGCTTGAAGCCTTCCTGCACCTTCTCTAAGTTTTCTTCGCCGTATTCAGAGACGAAAATTTTATTGAGAATCTCCTCCATCGGCTCGCACGGAGTAAGGAAAGCGTGCTTTGAAAACTTCGTTATGATAGACGGCCAGAAGCCGTGGTGGTGAGTATCCATCGCACCGCAAAGTCCCCAATCCTTAATTGCCTTGTGCATAGTCTCATATCGCCGCATCCACTGATACGGCATAGGCTCATATGGGCAAAGACCGAAGTCCCATGTTGTGCCCGCAGCTTGAGTCATCGCGTGCATACGGATACCGCGTTTCTTTGCCGCTGCAGCTTCACTCGCAAAGTACGGTCCAGGTCCTACGTACGAAAGCGAGTAGTCTGAGCAATCGCTCTTTGCATCGCCTATCTGCTTACAGTCATTCGTTTCATAGGTTGCCTGGAGAATGATATCTGTCGGGAGGTTTTCAATAAGCTTTATTCTCGCCTCTTCCGGCTGATATCCCCAGTTATAACTCCAAAGAACAAGCTCTGCATCGGGCTTTTCACGGCGTATAATTTTCTTGATAAGCTCAACCCACTTGGGAAGGTCTTCACACGGATACCAACCCGGCCACGGCAAACCGTCCGGAAGATCGGCTGTCATTTTATCACGGCAGCAGAACTTTGAAACGTGCGGGTCATTACTGTGAAACTCCATAACTTCACCGACGAAAGTAACTCCTTTAAGTCCCGGGCATTTGCGGAAAAGGTTTCCGTAAAGGCTGTCATAAATCTCCTCTGCCTTGGGGTCGTCGGGATGTGTATTGTTTATCATAAAGCTGTATGCATAGACATCAAGACCAAATCGCGCCGCACGTGCGATAAGGTCGTTAAAATCAAGATAGCCTACGTGTGTCTTGTTTACATCCCAGGTAAAGACGAGGATTGCGTCGCGCCCTTCGTGAGCAATTCTTGAAAGATACTCATCCGGCCATTCTTCAAGACCGTAACCGGAGTGTACCATAAGCGGTGCGAGAAGCGGCTTTTTGCGGATTTCACCACGTTTTAAGAACGGTGCTTTTTCCATCGTCATCATATCTTCGATATAATAGAGAGCTGCCGCAACTCCGCGGTCGTCCTTGCCGTAAATGTCGATTCCGTCTCCCGTGTCAATTAAAAAGCCCTTATAGCCGTCTGCTTCCTTTAAATCTACTCCTGCATCATCCGCAAGGAAAAGACGGATGACGTTCTTTCCCGAAGCCATACCCTCAGTTTCGACAGTTGCGGAAACACCCATTGATACTTTAAGAAAGTCGACAAAGTCTGCCGCCGCTGTGCGGATAACCTCATTCTCTGTCTTCCCTATTTCTATAACTGCACCGTCTGATATTTCCGCCATATCAGCCGTTGCGATCCGGCTTTTATCTCTGACATCCTTCTCGTGAATTGTCAGAAGCTTTTTTCTGAAATCATATGCTTTTTCCTTTGCCATAGAAAACCCCTCTTTTACTGCAAAATCAATTATATTTCTTTATCCAAGTCTATCATTTGCCAAATTCTTCGTCAATGGTATTTTCCGCAAAATGTGGTTATTCCGCAAACAAAAAAACACCGCAGCCCCTATATCGGGACTGCGGTGTGTTCGCTTAAAATTTATTTGCCTCGGCTTCGATTTCTTTCATCTTCTCCGAGATAATCTTCTTTACCTCACAAACAAGAGCCGAATAGTCACCGTCTGTGTAGG
>JAFYPW010000044.1 GCA_017559985.1 Oscillospiraceae bacterium
CGGCGTTGGACCTTTTCGGTCCCGGAATCGGTGAGCTCATCGGTGGAAGCCAGCGCGAGGAGAGATATGATGTTCTCGTTTCCAAGATGGAAGAGATGGGTCTTGACCGCGCAGACTATGAGTGGTATTTAAACCTCCGTCGCTTCGGCGGTGTTTCACACGCAGGCTATGGCCTTGGCTTTGAACGTCTTATTATGTATCTTACGGGAATTTCAAATATCCGTGATGTGCTTCCGTTCCCGAGATGCACAGGTAAGCTTCTGTAATTTTAATTTAGGAGAATATAGTTTATGGAAAAAGTTTCTTATACAAGTATCTCAAAGAACGAAGCTCTGTCGCTTCGCGCAGAGGTTGAGAAAAAGTATGCAGATTATGTTGCGCAGAACTTAAAGCTTGATATGTCACGCGGAAAGCCTGCGCCGAATCAGCTTGATATGAGCGAAGACCTTTTTACTGTCATTTCAAAAAACTCGGATGTTTCGGATGTCACGCCGGATGTAAGAAACTACGGCGGTCTTGACGGAATTCCTGAAATGAAAGCTATTTTTGCCGATATGCTCGGCGTGAAGACATCTGAGGTTATTATAGGCGGAAACGCAAGCCTTACGATGATGTTTGATATGGTTTCGCGCTCCGTAACTCACGGAGTACTTGGAAGTACGCCCTGGTGCAAACTTCCGAAAGTCAAATTCCTTTGTCCGTCTCCGGGATACGACAGGCACTTTACAATCTGTGAGTGCTTCGGTATCGAGATGATAACAATCCCGATGAAGAGCGACGGCCCGGATATGGATAAGGTAAAGGAATATGTCGAAAACGACCCTGCCGTCAAGGGTATCTGGTGCGTTCCGAAATATCAGAACCCGACAGGTATAACTTTCTCAGACGAGGTTGTAAAGAAGTTTGCTTCCTTAAAACCGGCAGCGGAAGATTTCCGAATCTTCTGGGATAACGCATATTGTGTACACGATCTTTATGAAGAAGAGGATCAGCTTCTCAACATCCTTGACGAGTGCCGGAAAAACGGGAACGAGGACATGTGCTACATCTTTGCATCAACCTCGAAAATTTCTTTCCCCGGTGCCGGTGTTGCTGCTATGGCAATGAGCGAAAAGAATATTGCATTCACTAAAAAGATCCTGGCATTCCAGATGATAGGTCCGGATAAGATCAATCAGCTTCGTCATGTAAAATATTTCAAAAATCTTGACGGAATCCGTGCACATATGAAAAAACACGCACAAATTCTTGCTCCCAAGTTTGAAATTGTGCTTGACACGCTCACGAGAGAACTTGAAGGCCTCGGTGTTGCAAACTGGACGGCCCCAAGAGGCGGATATTTCATAAGCCTTGATGTTATGCCCGGAACGGCAAAGAGGGTTCATAAGCTCATGGCAGAGGCTGGCGTTGTTATGACAGGTTGCGGAGCAACGTTCCCGTATGGCAACGATCCGGACGATACAAACCTCCGCATCGCACCGTCATATCCTTCTGTTGCGGAGCTTAAAACAGCATCAGAGCTTTTGTGTGTTTGCGTAAAACTTGCAGCACTTGAAAAGATAACCGGATAGGGGAGAAAACGATGAGAAATACTTATGAATCACCGCTTAATTCGAGATATGCAAGCCGTGAGATGACAGAGCTTTTTTCTCCGGATATGAAGTTTAAAACGTGGAGACAGCTTTGGATTGCACTTGCACGTGCTGAGATGAAGCTTGGTCTTCCTGTTACACAGGAGCAGATCGATGAGCTTGAAAAATTCAAGGACGACATTAACTACGAGGTTGCAGAGCAGCGCGAAAAGGAAGTCCGCCATGATGTTATGTCCCATGTCTATGCGTATGGCGTTCAGTGTCCGAATGCAAAGGGGATAATCCATCTTGGCGCAACAAGTTGCTATGTGGGCGATAATACGGACATAATTATAATGCGCGAAGCATTAAAACTTATAAGAGTCCGCCTTGTCAGCGTTATTTCAGCCCTTTCAAAATTTGCCGACGAGTATAAGGAGATGCCGACGCTCGGCTTTACGCATTACCAGCCGGCACAGCTTACAACAGTCGGTAAGCGCGCAACGCTCTGGATAAACGAGCTTTTGTATGACCTTTCCGAAATTGAGTTCCGTATAGATGCTATGCGTCTTCTCGGCTCAAAGGGAACAACGGGAACACAGGCAAGCTTTATGGAGCTCTTTGACGGCGATGAAGAAAAAATCAAAAAGATGGAACAGTATATAGCAGAAGACCTCGGCTTTGAGGGCGTTGTTCCTGTTTCAGGGCAGACATATTCAAGAAAGATAGACTCAATGGTTCTTGCAACACTTTCGGGAATTGCACAGAGCGCCTGCAAGTTTGCGACAGACCTTCGCTTGCTTTCAAACCTCAAAGAAATGGAAGAGCCGTTTGAAAAGAAGCAGATCGGTTCGTCTGCTATGCCGTATAAGCGAAATCCGATGCGTTCCGAGCGTATTTGTGCTCTTTCGAAGTTCGTTATAAGCACATCTATGAATCCGGCGCTAACTGCGGCAACACAGTGGTTCGAAAGAACGCTTGACGACTCTGCAAACAAGCGTCTTGCAGTTGCTGAGGCGTTCCTTGCAACGGATGCAATTCTTTCCATCTACTTGAATGTTGCTTCCGGTCTTGTTGTATACCCGAAGGTCATACACCGCCATCTTATGGAAGAGCTTCCGTTTATGGCAAGTGAGAACATAATGATGGATGCGGTAAAGCGCGGCGGAGACCGTCAGGAGCTTCACGAACTTATACGTACCCATTCCGTTGCTGCCGGTAAGCAGGTCAAAGAAGAGGGTAAGGCAAACGACCTTATTGACAGAATAGCAAACGACCCGGCGTTCGGAATGTCAAAGGAAGAAATTGAGAAAAATCTCGACCCGAAAAACTTCACGGGAAGAAGCGCTTCGCAGGTTACGGAATTCCTCCGCGATTATGTAAAGCCTGCAATTAAAAAATACAGCGCAGAGATAAAGACAGAAGCTGAGCTTAAAGTTTAGTTTTTGCGTGATGTTGTAAATATTTATGTTTTATACATATATTTTAGGAGGTTTTACAAATGAAAAAAAGCATCATAGGTTTTGTTGCTGTTATTGCCGTAATCGTTCTTATAGCATTCATGGCTGTCGGCGGACTTAACCTCGGCGTGACAGAGATTCCGAGTGCTGTTGATGGCATCCGTCTCGGTCTTGACCTTAAAGGTGGCGCAGCAATTACGTTTGAGGCGCGCACAGAAGACGGCTCGACACCGTCTCTTGCAGATATGGAGGTTGCACAGACAGTTCTCCGCAAGCGTCTTGACGCCGCAAACTACACAGAAGGCACAGTACAGATAATGGGCGATAAGCGTCTTGCTGTTGAGATTCCTTCTGTAACAGATCCTGAGGAAGCGGTGGCTCTTCTCGGAAAGACAGCTGTTCTTGAATTCCGCGATGCGGATTCGAATGTCATCCTTACCGGTGGCGACATTGAAAGCGCTTCTGCGATTTACGGTCCCACAACAGAAAACGGTCCGAGTGTACATCACGTAACACTCAAATTCAAGAGCGAAGCCCGCGCAAAGTTTACAGAGGCAACAAAGAAAGCCGCAAAGCAGGCAAGCGCTGAGAAAAACTACATCGACATTTATCTTGACGATGCAATGCAGAGCCATGCGTTTGTTGATGCAACATACGCTTCGACAGGTATCAACTCCGAAGAAGTTTTCATCACAATGGGTGATGCGGCAAGTATGACAGCAACAGGCGGTGAGGCAGCTCAGACTCTTGCAAACGTTATAAACTCCGGTCGTCTCCCGTTTGCTCTTGAAGAAATCGAGACACGCGCTGTCGGTCCGACACTCGGTGAGAAGTCCCTTGAAACAAGTCTTTTCGCAGGTTTTATAGGCCTTATCCTTGTTATGCTCTTTATGATTCTTATCTACCGCATTCCGGGTATTGTTGCAAGCATCTCTCTTGCTTTCTACACGGTTCTTATGGTGGTTGTTATGTCTCTTCTTAAAGTCAACCTTTCACTTCCGGGTATTGCAGGTATCATCCTCTCAATAGGTATGGCGGTTGACGCAAACGTAATTATTTACGAGCGCATCAAAGAAGAGCTTCGCATGGGCAAAACGCTCAAAGCAGCTATCGATTCGGGATTTAAGCGCGCATTTACTGCAATTCTTGACTCCAACATCACAACGCTTATCGCGGCAGTAGTTCTTTACTGCTACGGTATGGGAACAATCGTTGGCTTTGCAATTACTCTGGGTCTTGGTGTTATTATCTCAATGTTCACGGTTCTGGTTGTATCACGCTTCTTGCTTTACCGCCTTGTCGATTTGAACATTAAGTCACCTAAGGCTTACGGCGCATAAGGAGGTAGAGAAATGTTTAATAAATTGGAAAATAAAATCAATATAGTAAAGAAATTCAACATTTTCGGTACAATCGGCCTTGTGTTTGCGCTTCTTGGTATCGTTTCACTCATTCTTCTTCCGTTCAACGTAAATCTTTTCAATTTTGATATTGACTTTGTTGGCGGAACAACAATGACTTACAGTATGCACAAGCAGCTTGATAAGGCAGAGCTTGATAACATTGCAGCTGTTGTTGAAAAGGCAACGGGTGTTCCTGCATCTTCTGTACAGAAGGCGGGGGACGGCACAGAAGTTCTCATCAAGACCAACACTCTTGATACAGAGCAGCGTGATGCTGTTTTTACAGCGCTTAAAGAAGCATACGGTCTCCATGACGGCACAGAGCAGGTAGCAGAAGGGGAAACAGCTCATACTGACATTCTCGCAGTTGATAATGTCGACCCCGTTATGGGTAAGGACCTCAGAAATGCGGCGATTGTCTCGGCGTTTCTTGCGATCCTCTTTATGCTCATCTACATTGCAATCCGCTTCAATTTCAGATCCGGTATTGCGGCGATCTGCTCACTTGCTCACGACGTTTTTGTCATAATCGGTTCTTATGTCGTTTTCAGAATCCCTGTCAATATGACATTTATCGCAGTCGTCCTCACTATTCTCGGTTATTCGATCAACGCAACGATTGTTATCTTTGACAGAATCCGTGAGAACAACAAGCTTCTTAAAAAGACAAGCTTTGACGACATTGTCAATAAGAGCATCTGGCAGACGGCAACAAGAAGTGTAAATACGACGGTAACAACACTTCTTTCTGTCGGCGTTATAGCAATTCTCGGCGTAACATCAATAAAGAATTTTGCAATTCCGCTTATCGTCGGTATCGTTGCAGGTCTTTATTCCTCAATGTTCATTTCCGGTCCGGTCTGGGCAAAGCTTGCAAAATCTTCAAAGAAATAATTTTAAAAGGCTTGCAGAAGTTTGCAAGCCTTTTTCTTTTAACGTTACAATATTGTGACGATTTCTCGTTTCGCTTGAAATCATAGGGTGGTTTGTGGTAATATAAAGATATATGAAACCAAACATCCTTTGGAGGTGTCTTTATGAAGTGTCCTTTTTGCGGTTTTCTCGAAAGCAAGGTTTTAGATTCGCGTCCGGCAGAGGGCGGTGGCTCTATCCGTCGCAGAAGAGAGTGCCTTTCCTGCCAGAAACGCTTCACTACATATGAAATGATAGAGAGTATGCCGCTGTATGTCATAAAGAATGACGGGTCAAGACAGCTTTTCGATAAGCAGAAGCTTCTTTCGGGTATGCTTCGCGCTTGCGTAAAAAGACCTGTTCCGATACATAAGCTTGAAGAAGTGGCAGATGAGATTGAACAGACACTTCAGAATACTATGGAGAAGGAAGTTTCAAGCTCGAAAATCGGTGAGATGATAATGAAACATCTCAAAGAAATAGACCAGGTTGCGTATGTCAGGTTTGTTTCTGTTTACCGCTCTTTTGAGGATGTCGAATCTTTCTTTAAAGAACTCAACAGCCTTAAAAACAGTTAATCAAAAGCCCTCAGAAAAATGGCGGTGCAGCTTAGGGATAAATCGCCATAAAAAACAATTTTTTGGCGCATAAATGCATTAAATTCGCCGTGAATCCGTCAGGATTCGCGGCGAATTATAATTTGTTCTGCATCCAAACTCTTGTCTTTTATGGTGCAAGGCAGTTTTGGGTGAGAAATTTTGTCGTGAACAGAAGCAAGAAAAATCCTGCAATACTGACGTATTGCAGGATTTTTTTGTGAGCTGTTCGCGGTAAATTAGCGGCCAAAACCGGTTTCTCCCTAAGTTACACCGCCGAAATGCATCGGTTTTCTTTTATTTCTTCTCAAACATTGATTTCGGAACGCCGCAGATGGGGCATTTATAATCTTCAGGAAGCTTTTCAAAGGGAATTTCTCCGTTATACTGATATCCGCAGATTGAGCACTTGTAAACAGGTTCTTCTTCCTTTTTCTCCTCCTCAACATATGTCGGGGCGTTTTTCGGAGCTTTGCCCTTTATTACTCTATGGTAATACGCATACGTCATCGGCTCGCCGTCGGAGATTACATCAGCGTCGACCGCCTCGCCGAGAAAGATTGTGTGAGTCGCGGTTTCAAGTGTATTTATTACCTTGCAGACAATGTAGCTCTTTGCGGAAGAGAGGACTTTAAGCCCCTCCTTTTCAAGAGTCTCCACACCCTCGAATTTATCCGTGTCACGGCTTGAAGAAAAACCGAAAGCTCCGATTATCTTCGGGTCAGCCTTCTCGGAAAGGATTGAAACGGCAAAAACACCGCTTTCGGAAATACATTTGTTTGTATAGTTTTCGTGATTTATCGAAACGGCAAACGTGGCAGGAGAGCTTGTTATCTGCATTGTGCTGTTTGCAACACATCCGACATCGCGTCCGCCATCCTTTGTTGTCACGACATACACACCGTATGAAAGGTCATAAAAAGCGCGTTTGTTCATATAATTTCACCTCGTCAGAAAGAAAACATCTCCCCGAAGGGTCGCACCAACGGGGAGATTCTCTGTGCTGTTTAATAGTTTTTCTTCAAAAGCTCGAAATATGCCTTCGGATGTGCGCAAACGGGGCAGACTTCAAGAGCATTCTTTCCGACGTGCATATGACCGCAGTTTCTGCACTGCCATACAACGTCACCCTCGCGGGAGAAAACTGCTCCGCTCTCGACATTTGAGAGAAGCTTTAAGTATCTTTCCTCGTGTTCCTTCTCGATTGCCGCAACAGACTCAAAGAGGAAAGCAATCTTGTCAAAGCCCTCTTCCTTTGCTTCCTTAGCGAATGTAGCATACATATCTGTCCACTCGTAGTTCTCGCCCTCAGCAGCTGCTTTGAGGTTTTCGGGAGTAGAGGAAATTTCGCCGCCGTTCAAGAGCTTGAACCAGATTTTTGCGTGTTCTTTTTCGTTGTTTGCAGTCTCTGTGAAGATTTCGGAAATCTGCTCATAGCCTTCCTTCTTTGCCTTTGATGCAAAGTATGTATATTTGTTTCTTGCCTGACTCTCGCCCGCAAAAGCTGTAGCGAGGTTTGCTTCTGTCTTTGTTCCCTTTAAATTCATGTTAAAAACTCCTTTCATATATGGAAAATGTATTTACTTTTCGCTAGAAATATAGTATCATATACTCAAACAAATTTCTGTTGCATATGCAACAGGAGGTGGAATTTTTTTGAAACTTGAAGAAATCTTTTTATTCGACGGCGTTGACAGCTCTGACAAGGCGCGAATGATATCGTGCTTTAAAATTCAGCGCCGGAAATACAAGCCGGGAGAGATAATTTGCGACTTTGAAGAAAAGCGCGACCGCGTAGGGATTATTCTTTCCGGAAGCGTGTCGCTTGTGCGAATTGACGCTTCGGGAAACAGAATTGTTATCGAAGACCTTTCTGAAAACGATGTCTTCGGCGAGATGTTTGCACTCGCCGACGATGCTCCTCACGGAATTTTTGCCGAATGTGAAAAAAAATGTGAGGTTGCTTTTGTCGCATACAGCCAGATTTCAAAGCGCTGTGAAAATGCGTGTCTGTGCCACACAACCGTCGTTGAGAATATGTTCCGCGTCGTTACGAAAAAGACGAAACGACTCTCCGAGCGGATTGAGGTTTTAAGCAACAAGTCAATACGCGACAAGCTTTTGTGTCTGTTTTCAATGTACTCCCAGCGCGAGGGTAAGCCGAGCTTTGAGCTTCCCTTCTCTTTAAGCTATCTTGCAGAGTACATATGTGCCGACCGAAGCGCAATGATGCGTGAAATCAAGCACATGAGCGATGACGGTCTTATAAAAAACGATAAACGAAGAATTGAGATGTTGATTTGATATGGCAAAAGCTTCTGCCAAAATTGAAATATGCGGAATTGTTCAGGGTGTTGGGTTTCGTCCGTTTGTCCACAAGCGGGCGGAAGAGTTTTCCCTTTCAGGGAAAGTTCTAAACACCTCATCCGGCGTTTCTCTCATACTTGAAGGCGAAAAGACCGACATCGACGGATTTCTCGATGGTTTCCGCGATGCGGCACCGAGCCTTGCGCTGATTGAGGATATAAGCATCACCCTGTCTGACACAGTTTGGGGCTATAACGGCTTTGAGATTTCAGAAAGCGCGGAAGCTCTAAAACGACGTACGCTCATATCTCCCGATATTGCCACCTGCGACGACTGCCTTCGTGAGCTTTTTGCAAGAGACGGACGCAGAAGACATTTTCCGTTCATCAACTGCACAAACTGCGGGCCGCGCTTTACCATTATCCGCGATATACCATACGACAGAAAAAACACTACTATGGAAAGCTTTTCCATGTGCGATGCGTGCAATGCGGAATATGTGGACATAGCCGACCGCCGTTATCACGCCGAGCCCACCTGCTGTGACGCGTGCGGACCACGCCTTTTCTTTCTTGACAGAAACGGTGACGAACTCGCGGGCGATGCGATAAAACTTTGCGAGAGTGCGCTTCTTCGCGGTGAGATTGTCGCGATAAAAGGACTCGGTGGCGTTCACCTTGCCTGTCTTGCGGAGGATGCCGCGCTTGCAAGAACGCTCCGCACGCGTAAAGGGCGCGACGAAAAGCCCTTTGCAATAATGTGCCGCGATTTAAAAACTGCGCACCGCTTTGCGGAGATTTCAGCAGAAGAGGAAAAGCTTCTTACCTCCGCAGCGCGACCGATTGTGCTTCTTAAAAAGAAAAACAGGCGCGACTTTTCTCACATAAGCGAAAACGGATATATCGGAATAATGCTTCCGTATACTCCCGTGCATCATATGCTGTTTTCGGGCGGAATATCCTCGCTCATTATGACGAGTGCAAATATCTCAGAGCTTCCTATTATATATAAAGATGAAGAAATCGTAAAAAACCTCGGCGGCATTGCCGACGGATATCTCCTAAACAACCGCGACATCCATCTTCCGTGCGACGACTCGCTTGTGTGGGAACGAGGCGGCAGAGAATATTTCGTGCGCAGAAGCCGCGGGTATGTGCCCTACCCCATAACGGTTAAAGAAAAGCTTTCTCCGATTCTCGCCTGCGGAGCCGAGCAGAAGGCGACCTTTGCCCTCTCCCGGGAAAACCACGTTTTTCTCTCACAGCATATGGGCGATCTTAAAAACCTTGAAACTCTTGAAAACTTCGAAGAGCAGATTTCCCACTTTGAAAAAATATTCGATATATCGCCCCGCGCGATAGTTTCAGACCTGCACCCCGACTATCTCTCGACACAGTATGCCGCAAAAAGAGCTGACGCGCCCGCAATCCCCCACATCAGGGTATGGCATCACCACGCGCATATGGCGTCGTGTATGGCAGACAACTCCCTTTCAGGAAAATGTATCGGCATTGTGTGGGACGGCGTGGGGCTCTCGCCCGATGGCGATGCGTGCGGTTGTGAATTCATCGTCGGCGACTATAAGACGGCGCACCGTGCCGGCACTATGCTTTCCATTCCGCTTCCGGGAGGTGACCGCGCAACGCGCGAGGTCTTCCGCACGGGGATTTCGCTTCTCCTCGCGGCAGGCGTCGCACCTACCGACTTTTTCGGAGAAGAGTCAGACTCCGTTACAAGGCTTCTCTCCTCGGGCATAAACTGCACTCCCGCGTCGGGAATGGGGCGGCTCTTTGACGGCGTTGCGGCAATACTCGGCATAAAACGCAACGTCTCCTACGAGGGTCAGGCGGCAATGCTTTTAGAAGCCGCGGCAGATGAGAGCGTCACGCAGACATACCCGTTTGAAATAAAGCGCGAAAATGACCGCTATTTCTTTGACTGGCGGAAAATGATACGCGCGATTTCAGAAGATGTGAGATGCAAAACCCCGACAGAGGAGATTTCCGCTGCATTTATGAACACGCTTGTTGCATTTGCCTGTGATATGACAAAGCTTATTTCAGACGATACAAAGCTTTGCCGCGTTGTTCTCTCGGGCGGAAGCTTTCAGAATATGTATATTTTAAAACGGCTTTCCGACGCGCTTTCGGAAAACGGCTTTGAGGTTTATACGCACAGGCGCACCTCAACAAACGACGAGGGACTTGCCCTCGGTCAGATTATGATAGCAAACGAAGGAGGCGGGAACTATGTGTCTTGCAATACCGCTCGAAATAGTGGAAATTAACGGAAACGACGCCGTCGGCGAAAGAGACGGAATAAGAAGAAAAATACGCCTTGATTTTATCAAAGACCCGAAGGTGGGAGAATTCGTTATTGTTCATGCAGGCTTTGCCATTGAGCGCCTCGGCGCGGAACAGGCAAGGCTCAGTATGGACGCAGCAAAGGAAGTTGAAGATGAACTGCGAAAATTATAACGCGCGCAAGGCTATTGAGCGCATTGAAAAAATGAACCTCGGCCACATAAGGATTATGGAGGTTTGCGGAACGCACACTATGGCAATTGCAAAATCAGGCCTGCGGGGTGCTCTCCCCGGAAACATTGAGTTGCTTTCAGGCCCCGGCTGTCCCGTATGCGTGACACCGCCTGAGGTTATAGATGCTGTCATTTCGCTTGCAGAGCAAAAAAATGTCACGGTTGCAACCTATGGTGATATGATTAAGGTTCCCGGAAGCGTTCCCGCAAAAAGCCTTGCCACGGCAAGGGCACACGGTGCGGAGATTTCGGTTGTCTATTCCGCTCTTGACGCGGTCGACATTGCAGAGAGAACGCCTTGGCGCGAGGTGGTTTTTCTCGGTGTCGGCTTTGAGACGACGGCACCCGGAACTGCCGCGGCGATAAAGGTGGCAAAGGAAAGAGGAGTCTCAAATTTCTCTGTCTTTTCGCTTCTCAAAACCGTCGAGCCCGCACTTCGTGCGCTGATTTCACAGGACGGCTTTAATATATCGGGCTTTCTCTGCCCCGGTCACGTTGCAACAATCATCGGTGCGCGCGGCTTTGAGTTTCTCGCGCGAGATTACGGTCTTCCGTGTGTTGTGGCAGGCTTTGAGCCACGCGAAATTCTCTATGCGACAGAAAAGCTTCTCTTGCAGATAGAGCAAAACTCACCAAAAATTGAAAACGCATACCCCGACGGCGCAACCTTTGAAGGAAACACACTTGCCGCAAAAATGACAGAAGCGGTTTTCGAGCCCACGGACGCGCTGTGGCGCGGACTCGGTGAAATTCCCGCAAGCGGACTTTCGCTGCGCGAGGAGTTCTCAGAATTTGACGCGGTGAAAAAATTGGGCATAACGTATGAAAAGAACGAGAAATCTTCCCCCTGCCGCTGCGGCGACGTTATCTGCGGAAAGCTTTCTCCGCGATCCTGCCCGCTCTTCGGACGCGCCTGCACCCCCGAAAACCCGGTTGGCCCGTGTATGGTGTCGGGTGAGGGCGCGTGTGCGGCATATTACAAATACAGCGAATAGAGGTGCTTCTTATGGATGAAATAATTACACTTGACTACGGAAGCGGAGGAAAGAAGACATCGGAGCTTATAGACGGAATTATAGTTTCGGCACTTTCAAATGACGCTCTTTCAGAGCTCTCCGACGGCGCTGTTGTAAACGGTGCGGAAAAGCTCGTCTTCTCCACCGACAGCTTTGTCGTTTCCCCATACATCTTTCCCGGCGGCGATATCGGAAAGCTCGCCGTCTGCGGCACTGTAAACGACGTTGCAATGTCAGGCGGTGTTCCGAAATATTTAAGCCTTTCTTTTATAATTGAAGAGGGTTTTCCGACCGCTGCCCTGCGGCGCATCGTCGCGTCAATATCAGAAACGGCGAAAAAAGCAGGAGTTCTTGTTGTCACGGGCGACACAAAGGTCGTCGAGCGCGGTCGCGGTGACGGAATATATATAAATACGGCAGGAATAGGTTTTTTGAAAAATCCGGACCTCTCCCCGAAAAACCTCCGCAAAGGAGACGTTGTCATCCTCTCGGGCACCTGCGGCGACCACGGTGCGGGAATAATGCTTGCGCGGAACAAGAGCCTTGCAGAGGGCGAGATTCTCTCTGACTGTGCACCGCTCAACGCACTTTGTGAGAAGCTCTACCCCCTCGGTGATGCCCTTCGCGTGCTTCGTGACCCGACGCGCGGCGGCGTCGCAACGACTCTTTGTGAATTTGCCGAAAGCTCCTCTCTCTCCATTGAGCTTTCAGAGGAAGACATCCCCGTAAGGGGCGATGTTCGTGCGGTCTGCGACCTTTTAGGGCTTGACCCGCTCTATTCGGCAAACGAAGGAAAGCTTCTTGCCGTTGTCTCTCCCGACCATGCAGACGAAGCTCTCCGGATTATGAAATCAACAGAAGAGGGGAAAAACGCCGCAGTTATCGGACACGTTACCTCGCGCTCAGTCGGGAAGGTTTATGTGAAGGGTGAGTTCGGCTCGCGGATAGTGACAAAGCTTACCGGCGCGCTCCTTCCGAGAATTTGCTGAAAAACGGCGAAAATTATTGATTTTTTCGATATTTGGTCTTTAAAAAAAGTTGGATTTGTGCTATACTGAAATTTGAGTGAAATTTAAAAATATTTATGTGAGGTGGAAAAATGCAGGAATATAAGAAAATTGCCATCACAAAAGATGAGATAGTTCCGCTTGCAAAAAAGATGAGAGAAAACAGGATTGCCCTCGCGATGATTCACGGCTTTATAAACGATGAGGGAAAGCCCAACATCTCTTATGAATACGAGGTTGGTAACGGCATTGAGTCCTACACCGTTGACGGTGAGGACACACTTCCGACAATCTCTGACATCTACGACCTCGGCGCAGAGTGGGCGGAAAGAGAAATTGTTGAGCTTATGGAGGTAACATTTGAAGGCCTTGACACCTCAAAGCGCCTCTTCATGCCCGACAATATGCTTGACGGTCAGGGTCAGATTATCGTAACTCCCATGGACGAACTGATTGACCGTGCACACGGAAAGAAAGGAGAATAAGGTATGAGCTATATTGTTCCTATCGGACCGTACCATCCGGCGCTTGAAGAGCCTGTCCACGCGCGTCTTTATACAGACGGCGAACAGATCACGGACGCTGAGGTGTTTATCGGTTACAACCACAGAGGTATCGAAAAGCTCGCACAGCAGAAAAACTTTATCCAGACAGTAACTCTTGTTGAGCGCGTCTGCGGCATCTGCTCGCACTCTCACGCACTCGGCTATGCTATGGCTCTTGAAAACATTGCGGGAATGAACGTTCCGAAAAGAGGCCAGTATATCCGCGTTATTATGAACGAGCTTGAAAGGCTTCATTCGCATTTTCTCTGGCTCGGCATCGCGCTTCACCTTGTCGGCCACGACAGCCTCTTTATGCACACCTGGAACGAGCGCGAAGTTATTATGGATATGCTTGAAGAGATTTCGGGTAACCGCGTAAACTACGGCATGGTTACAATCGGCGGCTCCCGCCGTGATATAGACGACGACAAGAGAAGAAAGATTTTAGAGATGCTCGACAAGGTTGAAAAGTCAATGGTCCGCCTTCGCGACATCCTTCTCTCCGACAAGACGGTTGCACTCCGCACACAGGGCGTCGGCGTTCTCACAACAGAAGATTCCATCCGCATCGGTGCCGTCGGACCGCACGCAAGAGCATCAAACGTTCCGGTTGACGTCCGCAAGGACTCTCCCTACTGCTGCTATGAGGACTTTGAGTTTGAAAAGGCAGTTTATCCGACCTGTGACGTCTTCTCACGCGTTGTCATCCGCGTCCTTGAAAACTTTGAGAGCATCAAGATTATCCGTCAGGCGCTTGAAATGCTCCCGACAGGGCCGATTAACCTCGGAACAAAAATTCCGAAAATCCCGGCAGGCGAGTATATGGTCCGCCACGAAGCTCCGCGCGGTCAGCTCTGCTACAAGGTTGTTACAGACGGCAGCGAGTTCAATAAGCGCGTAAGCATTCACGTTCCGACCTTCAAGACAGCACCTACCATACCGACGATGCTCCGCGGCAACTCCGTTGCAGATGCAGGTCTCATCGTTGCAAGTATAGACCCGTGCTTCTCGTGTATGGACAGATAATATGCACGAGCTTGCTATAACGGAAGGTATTATGGAGGCGGCTGTTCCCGAAGCGAAACGCCACGGTGCAAAAAAAATCCTTGAAATCCGCCTTAAAATAGGCGAGCTTTCGGGTGTTCTTCCCGAATGTATCCAGGAATATTTCAACATTGTAAGCCGCGGCACAATAGCCGAAGGCGCGCGCCTTGCCGTTGAAAAAATACCGGTTACCATCGAATGTCGCGACTGCGGCTATGACGGTGAAATCCCGAAGCGGAAGATTCACTGTCCGAGCTGCGGAAGCTCTGAGATAAAGATAAAATCGGGCAGGGAATACTTTGTCGACAGCTTGGAGGTTGAGTAAACTTTGGAAATTAAAATAGTAAAACAGATTCTTGAATGGAATGAGGACGTAAGCCGCGAGGTCAGCGACCTTTTGTCAGAAAAAAGAGTTTGCCTTGTAAATGTTATGGGCTCTCCCGGCGCGGGCAAAACAAGCCTCATCACCGACATCATAAACCGCCTCCGGAACAACTTCCGCATAGGCGTTATTGAGGGCGACATCGCAGGTGCTATTGACGCGGAAACCATCGACAAAATGGGAATCCCCGTCGTTCAGCTTCAGACGGACGGCGCCTGCCACATCGAGGCAATGTCCATTCAGCATATGCTCTCATTCTTCAATCTCGACGAGATTGACGTTCTCTTCGTTGAAAACATCGGAAACCTCGTCTGCCCGGCAGAGTTTAACATCGGCGAGGATTTCCGCGTTGCGATACTGAGTGTTCCCGAGGGCGACGACAAGGTGGTTAAATATCCGCTTATGTTTGCAACAACGGATGCACTTGTTATCAACAAATACGATATGTTGCCGCATTTTGAGTTTGACGATGCGCGCGTCGAGCGCGATGTCCTCGACTTGAACGGCAAAGCAAAGGTTTTCCGTGTCTCCACGAAAACAGGAGACGGCGCAGAAGCTTTCTGCGGGTGGCTTTCAGAAAAGATTGCCGCAAAGATAAACAACTAACCAGGGGGTGCTCTTTTGAAAAAGATAAAGTTTTCAGCATTTCTGTCAACGGCCATCGTCTGCTATCTCTTTTGGCTTGTTCTGACAGGACAGATTGTTTCAATTTTTACCGGCGGTGCATCTTTGCAGATCCTTCTTGCAGGTGCGCTCGTCAGCATCATCGCCGCACTTTTCTCGGCACGCTTCTTTATCCGCAGCAAGGCTTTTTATCTCGCGAACCCGGTAAAATTCTTCATCTGGATTTATTACAGCGTGATTGTCTTTATGTGGGAGCTTATCAAGGCTAACATCGACGTTGCGCTCCGCGCATTCGGCTTTAAGAAGAATAAGCCCGGTATAGTCAAGGTGGAGTCTGACCTTAAAAGCGATTACGGTCTGGCGGCTCTTGCAAACTCCATCACGCTTACACCCGGCACAATCACACTCGACATTGCAGAGTGTGACGGAAAGAATTATTTCTACATCCACTGGATTGACGTTGCAACAGCTGATGTAAAAGAAGCGGGCGACGCAATCAAGGGCACTATGGAAAAATGGATAAGGAGGATATGGGAATGAACGAACTTTTGTTTTTTGCAATCTGCTTTGTTGCGCTCGCTCTCGTTCTCTTCTACCGCCTTATAAAGGGGCCGAGCGTGGTTGACCGCGCAGTCACGGCAGACAGTATTGAAATTCTTACGGATATGGCGCTCATCCTCTTTGCTCTGCACAGCGGAAGAAGCATCTATCTTGACATCGCGCTCGTTACGGCAGTGCTCGGCTTTATCGGCTCTGTTCTCGTTTCGCGCTATCTGGAGGGAAGATTATGAGATATATAATTGACATTCTTATCGCAATAAGCCTTCTCTTCGCGCTTGCAGGCGTTGTAGGTATGATACGTTTTCGCGATGTCTTTTCGAGAATGCAGGCAAGTACAAACATCTCAACGCTCGGCGTTATCGGCGTTATACTCGGTGCGATTATCTATTCGGCAGTTGTCCTTGGTGACTACTCAATGGTAGTAAAGCTTGTTGTTATGGGAATTTTCTACATAATAACAAACCCCATTGCAGGACACGCTGTCGCAAAGGCTGCATACCGCCGCGGCATGGCAAAGGATTTGGAGCTTGAATGTGACAAGTACGGGGAGGATCTTGAAAATGCAGATTGATTTACTTTTTATTCTCAACACTCTTGTTTGCATCGGTATAGTTGCATCGGCAGTCCTTGCCGTTGTTTCAAAGGGTATTCTCTCCTCCGTTCTCGCGCTCGGTGCAACGGGTGCATTTGTCGCAGTTGAGTTTATCCTTCTCCACGCACCTGACGTTGCAATAGCAGAAGCTGCCGTCGGTGCCGTACTCTCCACCTCGATATTTATTATCGCAATAAAGAAAACCACGGCAAAGGAGGACGAAGAAAAATGAAAGCAAAGAAAATAGTAGCTGTCGTTTCTCTCGCTGTCATCCTCGCCTTTGGCATCTATGCTGTTGTTTTTGCAAGCACTCTCCCGAGAACATACGAAGGCAAAACAAACGTAGTTGACCTTTTGAACGACCAGACGAATTACGACGTTTCAAACCCCGGCGGTGTAGCCGACGTTATCGTTTCCGAGAACCTTGAAAAAACAATGGCGGCAAACAACGTTGCAGCAGTCGTTTTCGACTTCCGCGGTTATGACACGCTCGGCGAGTCGTTCATTCTCCTTACTGCCATTGCAGGAAGCTTTGTCATCCTCTCAAAGGCAAAAAAGCACAAGAAGGAGGACGACAAGTAATGAAATTCAAAAACGGTATTACTGAAAAAAGCATAATCGTAAAAAGCGGTGCTGATATGATGCTGCCGTTTTCGGTTGTGTTCGGTATCTATATCATCCTCTTCGGAACAGTTTCTCCCGGCGGAGGATTCCAGGGCGGCGTTATGGTCGCGGCGGCGGCGCTTCTTCTTTACCTCGGTCACGGCTATGGTACGGCAAAGAGCGCGATCAACACAGAAGTTCTTCGCGTCGGCGAAGCTCTCGGCGCAACGCTCTATGTAATTCTCGGCCTCTGCGGTATTTTCCTCGGAGCAAACTTCTGCCGCAACATCTTCTTTGACAACGGCGCAGTTGGCGACCTCATCAGCGCAGGTACTATCACATTTATGGGTTATTCCGTCGGCTTTAAGGTTCTCACCGGTGTAAGCTTCCTTCTTATGCTTATGATGAGCCTTCTCGCTCCGGATACGGACGAAGACGAAGAAGAAGAGGAGGACGAAGAATAATGATTACAGTTAACTATATAGTTTCGGTATTTCTCATTGTCCTCGGTCTTTACACGGTTTGCACAAAGAAAAACCTTATAAAGATTGTTCTTGGTCTTGGAATTATCGACTACGGTGTAAACCTCCTCATCGTCAGCATCGGCTGGAATGACGGCGGCACTGCTCCTATTTTCACAGTGACAGACCTTTTAAACGGGGTTTCAAGCAAGTTTTTTGTTGACCCTGTCCCCCAGGCTCTCACGCTCACCTCAATCGTTATCGGCGCTTGTGTAACTGCTATGGCTCTTTCACTTGTCATTATGGTTTACCGCAAGTATAAGACACTTAACGCCGATGAAGTAAGGAGGCTCCGCGGATAATGATTAATTTCACACATTTTCCGGTAATCGCAGTTATGGGCCTGTTCCTCTGCGCTTTCCTCGTCGAAATCTTCGGCGCAAAAAATAAGTATATCAGAAACACTATCGCTCTTGTTGCGGCGTTCGGCGCATTCGCGCTTATCGCAGCACTCATAAAGCCGGTTTTTGTTGACGGCAATGTTATCTCATATTGGATGGGTAACTGGACCCCGGTCGGCGGTTATGCAATCGGTATCGGCTATGAGATTGACGCGCTTAATCTCTTCTTTGCCCTTCTGGTTGTCACAACAGTTCTCCTTTCCGGCATCTATTCCGTAAAGTATATGGAGCGCGACCATCACCTCGGCCACTATTATACGCTCTATCTTATGCTTTCGGGCTCCGTGCTCGGTCTTGTCCTCACGGGCGACATCTTCAATATGTTCGTTATGATAGAGATTATGACGTTTGCTTCCGTTGCGCTCACAGCGTTCCGTAACAACAAGCTCGGCGCACTCGAAGGTGCATTCAAGTATCTCATCATCGGCTCTGTCGGCTCTTCGCTGACGCTTTCGGGCATCGCTCTTTTGTATGCACAGTGCCACACGCTCAATATGTCTCAGCTTTCTGCCGCACTTGCAACAGGGCTTTCGCCGACGACAATCCTCGCCTTTGCTCTTATGTTTGCGGGCTTTGGCGTAAAATCCTACATCGTTCCGTTCCACGCACCTGCCGCTGATGCTTATATGGCAGCTCCGACGAGCGTTTCAATGCTCTTTTCAGGTATGGTCAACAAAGCAGGCGTTTACGGTATGATAAGACTTACCTACGTTATTTTCAGAGCTATGGATTTATCATCCGTCCAGCTTCTGCTTGTGACACTCGGCACGGTTACAATGTTTATCGGCGTTACTATGGCTCTTGCCCAGCACAACTTCAAGAGACTTTTGGCTTTCCACAGTATATCCCAGATAGGCTATGTTATTACGGCAATCGGTCTTGGCACGGCGCTTGGTCTTTCAAGCGGTATTTTCCACGCCATGAACCATACGCTCTTTAAAGGCCTTCTCTTCCTTACGGCAGGCGCTGTGCTCTATGCAACGGGCACGTGTGACCTTGACCGGCTCGGCGGTCTTTCAAAGCGTATGCCGAAGACAACAATCTGCTTCCTTATCGGTGCATTCTCAATCTCCGGTCTTCCGCCGTTCAACGGCTTTGCTTCAAAGTGGATGATTTATCAGTCAACCTTCGCAAAGGCAACGGAAACTGGAAACTTCGGCTATGCTTTTGCAACGATTGTTGCGCTCGTCGTTTCCGTTATGACTCTTGCATCGTTTATAAAGGTTACGCAGGCGGTATTCTTCGGTCAGCTTCCCGAAAATCTCAAAGAGGTACGCGAAGTTCCGCTCCTTATGCGAATTCCGATGTGGATTATGTCTGCACTCTGTATTCTCTCCGGTGTTTTCTACAACTTCGTTGCAAAATATCTCCTCACCCCCGCAACAAATGCGGCATTCAATGTTACAAACTACATCGACAAGATGATGGGTGAGGGCTATGCAGCGGCAAACGGCATTACGGAAACCGCAATCGGTTTTAGCCCGCTTGACCTCTGGAACCCAGTTCTGTGGCTTATCCTCTTTGCAATCGTTCTCATCTCCGTCTGCATCGTAATCCTCACAGGCGAAAAAGAGCGCGGACGGACTCTTGTAAAGACTGATGCAGACCCTGAAGACGGAAAATATGCTACCTTCTTCGGCGGCGAGGCAAGCACACATTCCCACGTCGGAGGCTCCGACCTCTTTTGGGGATTCAAGCACGACTTTAAGGGTTACTTCAAGTTCATCCAGGGAATGCACTCGGGTGTTGTCAACGACTATGCACTCTGGGTTGTCGTTGCAACAGCACTTATCACGGTGTTTATGTTTATTTTCGTAAGATAGGGAGGTGAGTGAAAGTGGAAATTATTACAACTATTTTTACCAACGCGTTTTATGTTCTCGTTTTCCCCGGACTTCTGTTTGTTGCAATAGTCGGTCTTTTGCTCGCCGGTATTGACAGAAAGGTTCTGGCCCGTATGCAGAAGAGAGTCGGCCCGCCGCTTATTCAGCCGTTTTACGACTTCTTCAAGCTTATGGGTAAGGAAACCATCATCCCCCACGCGGCAAACCGCAGGGTTTTTCTTGCCGCGCCGGTGGTCGGTTTTGTAAGCCTTGTCGTTATGATGCTCTTCATTCCGATTTTCGGCTTCTCTCCGCTTTCTACCAATGCAGACCTTATAATTCTTCTCTACCTTCTCACAATTCCCGCCGTTGCGCTTATCGTCGGCGGCTCGGCTTCCGGTTCTCCCTATGCGGGAATCGGCATCTCCCGTGAGATGGTAACAATGATGGCATATGAGCTTCCGCTTGTAATCGTTCTTCTCACGGTTGCACGAAAGGTTGGCGGCTCCACTCTCTGCTTCTCTCTTTCAGAGATTTCTCTCTTCCAGCAGGCAGAGGGAAGCCTTATAACCAACTGGTCGCTCATCCCCGCGGCAATCGCAATGCTCCTTGTCATTCCTGCCGAGGTCGGCACACAGCCGTTTGACGTTGCGGAAGCCGAAACGGAGATATGCGAAGGTCCGCTTGTTGAGTACAGCGGCGCTCCGCTCGCAATTTTCAAGCTCAACACCGCAATAAAGATGTTTATTATGACAGCGCTCTTTACCGTTCTTTTCTTCGGCGGTATCGACACAGGCTTCATTGCCCTGAACGCGCTCGTTCTTGTCGCGATCTGCGCCGTTCTTACAGTCATCTGTATGACTCTTATCCACGCAATCTGCGCAAGACTTAAAATTGAGCATCTGTTTAAGTTCTACTGGACTGTTGTCACCGTCCTTGCCGCAATAAGCCTTATCCTTGTGTGGCTCGGTCTGTAAGGAGGTAAATGCGATGTTTAAAAAAGTAATAGCAAAAAGTATGGCAAAATCACCGTGGATTTACCACGTTAACACAGGCTCCTGCAACGGCTGTGATATTGAGCTTGTTGCGGTGCTCACTCCGCGCTATGATGCCGAGCGCTTCGGCTTCAAGCTTGCGGGAACTCCGCGTCATGCCGATATTGTTGTTGTATCGGGTCCTATCACAAGCCAGTCAAAAGAGCGTCTTATACGCACGCTCGAACAGGTTCCCGAGCCGAAGTGTGTGGTATCTATCGGCTCGTGCCCGCGTTCCTGCAATGTTTTCAAGGGAAGCTACTCGGTAGAAGGTCCGCTTGAAAACTTCACACACGTTGACGTTTCAATCGCAGGCTGCACACCGAAGCCCGAGGCAATTATCGAAGGTCTTTACAAGGCTGCTGAAATTCTCGCAGAGAAAAGGGAGGCGATGAACAAATGAAATTCTCATTTCCGTTCTTAAAAGAAGCTTTATGTAACCTTTTCTCAAAACCGAGCACGGTAAACTTCCCGAAAGTTCCGGTTGAGGCTATGCCGAAATACCGCGGCAGAATAGCATATTACCCCGAAAAGTGCGTTAACTGCGGAATGTGCATCAAGGTATGCGCTCCGATAGCCATCATGAGAACAAGCGAGGATGTGCCGGGCGGCGAGAATATCACCTATGAGTTTGACCTTACCTCCTGCACCTTCTGCGGAATGTGCCAGGACTTCTGCTCGACTGACGCAATTGAGCTTACGGGTGACTACCATATGGTAGCAACCGACCCCGCAGACCTCATAACCCGCGGAACAAAGTTCAAGGCAAAGGTTATGGGAAGCCTCACCTGCTCTGACACCTGCGTTTACTGCACACTCTGCGCAAAGCAGTGCCCCGAGGGTGCTATCACGGTTGACAGAGCCAATAAAACCTGGGCTGTCGATGAAGAAAAGTGCGTAAAGTGCGGAATCTGCATTGACAAGTGCCCGAAGAAGTCCCTCTCCTTTGCAGAGGGCGCAGCAGAAGGCGTTATCTGCTCCGATACTTGTGTTTACTGTACGCTCTGCGCAAAGAAATGCCCGAGCGAGGCAATTACGGTCGACCGCGCTAACAAAACGTGGGAAATCGACCGCGAAAAGTGCACACAGTGCGGAATCTGTATCGACGCGTGTCCGAAGAAGAGCCTTTCGATGGGTCCGATTGACGGGGCTGAAAAAGCTTGTGATGCTTCCGCTCCGGCAGAAGAGACACCGGCACCTGCAACCACTGACGGCAAGCTCACTTGCTCTGACACTTGCGTTTACTGCACACTCTGTGCAAAGCAGTGTCCCGAGGGTGCCATCACGGTTGACAGAGCTGAAAAAACCTGGGCTGTCGACGATGAA
>JAFYPW010000045.1 GCA_017559985.1 Oscillospiraceae bacterium
CGACGACAAAATGGCACAAGAGCTCCTTCTTTGTTCAAAGCTCAGCGCAGAGCTGGACCTCCGTATGGATAAACTAAAAAAGCAGGTCAATATATAAAAAAAGACGATGCTTTGCATCGTCTTTTTCTTTAATTTGCTATGTGCTTAGTCGATAAGTGCTGCGCTGTCCGGTTCAACATAAAGTGTTGCGGCATCGTGTGTGCGGAGAATTGTTGCCGGGCACTTCTCGTTGATTTCCTTGTTATAGATTGTGTCGTGAACAGCCTGTGCTTTTGTCTTTGCCGGAACCATACAGAAAACATATTTCGGACGCATGAGAGCCGGAACAGTGAGAGAAAGAGCGTGTGTCGGAACATCATCAATCGTTGCAAAGCAACCGTCATTTACCTGCTGGTTGCGGCATACCGGGTCAAGCTCAACAACCTTGACAAGCTTCGGATCGTTGAAGTCCGCAACAGGCGGGTCATTGAATGCAATGTGTCCGTTCTCGCCGATACCCATACAAACGATATCTGTCGGGTTATCTGCAAGAAGCTTTGAATAACGTGCGCATTCTGCTTCCGGATCCTTTGCCGCACAGTCAAGATAGTTGACCGACTTGAACGGAACAAGGCCGAAAAGTCTGTCACGGAGGAAGTTACCAAAGCCCTGCGGAGCATCGGAAGCAAGACCTATGTATTCATCCATATGGAATGCGTTTATGCGCGTAAAGTCGATGGTCTTATCATTTTTGAGAGCTTCAAGGAACTCATTCTGCGACGGAGCCGCCGCAAAAATCATATTGATTTCGTCTTTTTCTGCAAGAAGCTTTTTGATTGCAGCAGCAGTATCAGCCGCAGCAACTGCGCCAAGCTCTGCACGCGAATCACATTTTTTTACAAGCAACTTGTCTACTTTCATTTCTTTCATTATTGTCAACTCCTATTCTTTTTTGAACATAAAGTAATTCTACCTTTTTTCAGTATCAAAGTCAAGAAAGACAATATGTTTTTTGTTGTAAATTCTGTCATCTTTCAAAGATTTCAGTACAATTTCTCACTTTATCCGCATCAACCGGACGGGCTACGAACACCTCATCGTACTTCTTTGAAAGCTCATTCTTTGCAGAAAGTGCTCTTGTCCCATCCTCAAAAATTCCGAACACAGCGCTTCCGCTTCCGGTCATAACAGCCGAAAGTGCACCGTTTTCACAAAGAGCTTCCTTGATCCGCAAAATTTCCGGTGCCTGCCGTGTAACAACAGGTTCGAAAACATTACATAACTTTTCGGAAACCGCAGCGATATTCCCAAGACGTACAGCATTTATCATACCGTCCGTATCAGGACGCACGGAAACAGGCTCGGAGTCTATTGCTGCGAAAACATTTTTCGTGGACATACCCTTACCGGGCTTTGCGATGACAAATATGCAACCCGCAAGAGGTGAAAGCGGAGTAAGCACCTCGCCCCTCGCCTCAGCAAGAGAAGTTCCTCCCATAAGACAGAACGGGATATCCGCACCCACGCCGACACCAATTTCACAGAGTTTTTCATCAGAAAGTCCCGCTTCCGTCAATTCATTCAGGAGCCGGAGCACCGCGGCGCCGTCAGCACTTCCTCCCGCCATACCGGCACTTGACGGTATGCGTTTCTCTACCGCAATATACACTCCGCCGCAATCAATCCCCGTTGCATCAAGGAATGCACGTGTAGCCTTGATGACTATATTTCTGTCGTCATTCGGGATGTGCCGGACATTCGAAACCGTTGCAACATCTTCGCCGCAGCCTATTCTTACAGAAACCGAATCATGGAGCGAAACACTCTGCATAACCATACGAAGGTCGTGGTATCCGTCATCGCGGAGACCCAGAACATCCAACGTCAAATTAACTTTTGCATATGCTTTTGCAAATCCGTATCGCATCTTATTTCCTCTTCCTGTATTTTGCAAAACGCTCAATTTTTATCGCTCTTGCCGGACACATTTCCTGACAGCAATAGCAGCGTATGCATTTTTTATAGTCGATCTGCGCCTTTTTTTCTTTCAGTTTTATCGTGGATTCGGGGCAGGATCTGACGCATTCCCCACACCCGACACATTTACTTTTCATAACGTTGGGATACGCTGCAAGAAGGCGTTCAATATATGTCCTTGCAGCACCCGGAAGAATCGCAAAGACAGTTCTCGTCTCCTTTTTATACGCAGGCTCAAAACTTGTGTAAAACTGCGACACCGGCGCACCCTCAAGCACAACGTCTCCGACAAGCCCGCGCGCGACCGCCGCCATATGAAGCGGTGACCTTTCAGGAGAAAGCCCCATAATTCTCATAGCAGAAAAGTCAGCAGCGTACGGACTCTCCGATGCCACTATAACCCCGCCAAACTTAGGACTGCCGCCGGACGGACCCGCACCCTCCATACCGATAACACCATCTATTATCGAAAGATCGGGAGAAACACTTTCGCAAAGGTCCACAAGCATCTCACAGAACGCGTGCTTATCGGGAAAACGGCTGTGCATAGCCGCTTTCAAAAGTCCGGGGATCGTTCCGAACATATTTTTTGCAGCACCTGTATAATAAGTAAAGCCGTGCGTTTTCATCTTCGCCGCGGAAATTATGAAATCCGCACGCGAAACAGGCGTTATAAGCTGTACTTTCTTTATGCGGACGCCATCCGGAACTTCTCTCTCAAACGAGGAAACGTCATAGTTCAGAACAGCGCCGGTCTCATCAGCGACGCGCTTCATACCACTGACAACATAAAGCCTCTTTAATATTTCTTCTGTGTATATCCCGCCACAGCTGTCGGCAATCTCGACCGTGCATCCCGCGGCGATAAACTCTTCCGCAAGCGCCTTTATAACCGAAGGATGAGTTGTCACCGCCTTATCGGGCGTGCTTGTCATAAGGAGATTCGCCTTGATTAAAACGCGTTTCCCGCCCGCAAGTGACTCCGCCCCGCCAAATGCAGAAAGTGCATCGTGTACGGCTTTTCTGACCTTTCCGGCCTCATACCCGTCACACGGAGCAAGATAAACTTTGTTCTCCACAAAAACCACCTCTTAAAGCGTTTCTATAAACTCCTCTATTCTCGAAAGTGCCTTTGCAATGTTTTTCATCGACGCCGCATAACAACAGCGCACAAAGCCCTCTCCGCTGTCGCCGAAGGCATTTCCGGGAATGACTGCAACCCTCTTTTCACGGAGAAGCCTTCCGCAGAACTCTTCCGAAGAAAGCCCTGTCTTTTTTATCGACGGGAACATATAGAATGCACCGCCCGGCATCTCGCAATCAAGCCCGATTGCATTGAAGCGGTCACACATAAACCTGCGGCGCTGGTTGTATTCTTCACGCATTTTTGCAATATCCGCATCTCCGTTATTGAGTGCTTCAACTGCCGCATACTGCGCCATCGTCGGTGCCGACATTATCGCATACTGATGAATACGCGTCATAACCCCGATTATCTCACGCGGGCCACAGGCATATCCAAGTCGCCAACCCGTCATCGCATAGGACTTTGAAAAACCATTGACAACCACCGTGCGCTCCCGCATACCCGGTATTGAAGCAATCGAAATATGCCCTCCGGAATAATTGAGCTCGGAATATATTTCATCCGAAATCACTATTATATCGTGCTTTACAATAACACGCGACAGTGCTTCAAGCTCGTGTTTTTCTAAAACCGCACCCGTCGGATTGTTCGGATAAGGTAAAACAAGCACCTTGGTTTTCGGCGTGATAGCCGCTTCCAGTTTTTCCGCTGTCAACTTAAAACCGTCCTCAATATACGTAGGAACGTGCACCGGCACACCTCCCGCAAGAGATGCCATAGGTCCATAGCAAACAAAAGACGGCTCCGGAACTATAACCTCATCTCCGGGATTGATAAGCGCACGGAAAGCAAGGTCAATCGCCTCACTTCCGCCAACAGTTACAACAACCTCATCTTTTGCCGCATACGAAAGCTCAAAAGAACGGCCCATATAGGCAGAAATTGCTTCACGAAGCTCCATGGTGCCCGCATTGGGTGTATAATATGTGTATCCTTTTTCAAGCGATTCAACCCCCGCATCGCGGATGTGCCACGGCGTGACAAAATCCGGCTCGCCTATACCGAGCGAGATTATATCCGTCCCTTCAATCAGGTCAAAAAAGCGCCTGATCCCCGAAGGTTTTAAACCACTTGCACAGGCAGAAAGTTTTTTAGTATAATCCACGGTTTAACCCTCCAAAAAATCAGAATGCGTGTCCACGCTCCTGGTTTTTTTCTGTATTTGTATACATTATTCCCTTATCCTTAAACTTTTTAAGCACAAAATGCGTCGCTGTGCTTGTTACATATTCAAGCGGCGCAAGCTTTTCGGAAACAAAGCACGCAACCTCACGAAGCGACTTGCCACGGACAGTTACCGCTATATCAAAGCCGCCTGACATAAGGTACACGCTGTCAACCTCATCATACTGGCTGATGCGCTCCGCTATACGCTCAAAGCCCTGCCCGCGCTGAGGGATAACCTTCACCTCTATAAGAGCCGTAACCCCCGTATCGCCAACCTTTTCCCAGTCAATAAGCGTTTTATATCCGGCTATAATATCCTTCTCTTCATATTCCGCTATCGCGGCAGAAACTTCTTTCTCCGAAACATTCAACGACGAAGCTATCTGCTCAACAGACATCTTTGCGTCGTTTTCAAGCAATTCAAGAATTGCGGTTGTCAAAGCAACCCCCTCCTTTTTCTATAATGTTACATTATACTAAATCCGCGCAGTTCTTTCAAGATATTTTCAATTTATTTTCGACACTTGCAAAAATTTTTATTATGGTATACAATAAAACAAATAACTTATAAGGAGGTATCCGTGTGAAAAAGCCATATATTAAGGTGCTGGTTTACGTGACGGTTGCTATCCTCATATCAATTTTAATCCTCCTTTTTCTGTTCCCCGATATGTCACAGACACTTATAAACACCGTCCCCGAATATCCGCCGGAAATAAGCACGATTGATGCAAACGAAATACTCATCACAAACGCTGTTACAATCGACAAAAGCAATGTGAGGGATATAATTTCCGCTATGAACCGCCCGGAAGAATATTACTCTGAAACACAGGGCGTTATTACCCACAACACAGGAAGTTCTTCTTTCACCCGCAAAAAATGGGTCCGCGGTTCTTTGTCCCGGGTCGATGTGCTGTCCGACGCACAGCGCACCACGGCTCATTATATATACACGGACGATAAGGTTTATATCTTCTCACCGCAGAGCCGCACTCACTACACAACCTCACGCGGAAATTTTGATGCGGATGATACCCAGATGATGATGTCCTACGAGGACATCATCAAAACCCCGGACGAGTCAATTAGCGACGCAAAGCTCACAACGCTTGACGGAAACTCATGCATATGGGTTGAAGCAAAAAACCCCAAAACCGGAAACACAACGCGATACTGGGTTGCCACCTCAACAGGGCTTCTCCTCTACGGCGAAACGCTTGACCCCGACGGCAAGACAATATACACCTTCACGGTAAGACAAACAGACGTCTCTCCCCAGAGCGCAGATATCTTCAAGCTCCCCGACGGAACTTATCCCACTTAAACCGTAATGCGTTTGCATACGCCGTATGCAAACGCATTTTTTCATATTCCGAACACAATTGCAAGAATTATGATTATAAGCTTTTCATCATCTTCGACATCAACAAGCAGGAGAAGAAGCAGAACAAGCGGCAAAAGCCCTATCTTTTCTATGTCAAGATTCCCAAGAAGCTTGCCAAGGCTGAACATACCACCCTGCGAAGAGTTATTGTTTTCTTTTTTCTCCACATCGCAAGGCTTGTTTTCACATTCAACCCTTCTGTAAAGATCAGAAAACGCCTCCATATCACTCTGCATATATTTGTTGTACATACGCACCTCTCCTATTTCAAAAAGTTTCCGAAAATTCCGCGCGCGACGTGAGAGAGTTTGACTATTTGTATTGCGCGGTCTATATGAAAGCTGTCCGCATCTTTGAGATACGGTCTTATAGCACCAAGAAGGCGTATTCTCCTGTCATCTGCATTGTATTCGTTCAGAAGCCCCATAACGCTCGACAGCATTGCCGGGTCAAGCCCTGCTCCGAGCCCATCAAGATCAAGCGACGGAGCCGGTGATGGAGGCATTTCACGTTCTCCCCGCTCCTCTTTTTTATCGTCGCCGCCGAACATCTTTGCAAGTTCCATAACCCGGTCGAGAGCCTCAGGAGAGGACATTATGCTTCCGATTACATTTTCAAGCTCAGACATATCCTGCCTCCCGTCATTTCAGATTTTCATCTGTAATGCTCCGCAGAATCTCTCTTCCCTCATTCGTTGAAGAAATGGCAGAAACAATCTCCCCCACACCGCTGATATCTCCGTTTTTTGCTTTTTCCGCAGCCTGTTTGAGATTATTTCCGCCGTCTGAAAGGAGAGTTGCAAGAACTTTTTTGCCGGCATCCGTCGAAAAAAGCTTTAATACCTGCTCAAAATCGACTTTGCCTCCGCCAAACTTATCCATAAGTTTTTTTGCGAGATTAGAAACATCGTCAGCCATTATATATCCCTCCGAATTTTATTTCTGTAATATTCTATTCAAAGAAATTCAAATCCGTTCAAAAAGCAATCAAAAAAAGACGAGGGTTAAATGCTGCGTACTGTTAAGGACAGTTACAGAAAATAGTATAACGAGCATTGCGAGGTCAAGAAGTAAGAGATAAGACTGTAAAAAGTTTTATCTCTTTTTCTTATGCTTTTTTATCCGTACATTCGTCAAATGAATCTCCATCTGATAAAATGTATACATCAAAACAAAGGAGGTATACACTATGAAAGAAAA
>JAFYPW010000005.1 GCA_017559985.1 Oscillospiraceae bacterium
TCAGCTCGCTTATCTCAACTGCGTTTATAGTTCCCTCAAAAACGGGACGGCAGGCGATAAATCTTCCGTTTGCATCCATGCAAAGGACTATAACAACCTCACGGTCATAGCCTATAAAGTGGTCGGCGAGGTAATTTGCGGCAGATTCGATAGAGTCAAGAACAGTCGGGTGTCCCCACTTTTCAAGACGGTATTTCCGGTAAAATTGCGGAATGAGTTTTATGAACTGTGCGGCAGTTTCGCCCATCCCCGGAACCTTGCAAAGCTCTGTAACAGGGGCGTCAAGAACCTGTGAAAGCCCACCGAAGATTTTTATAAGCTCGCGTGCAACCTCGCAGGTGTCGCGGCGTGAGATTATTCCGCAAAGCATCATTTCAAGAACGATGTAGTCCGGAATTGTGTCTATGTTTTCTTCAAGAAACCGGCGTCTCAGTCTTTCGCGATGTCCTGCTGCCACAGTCGTTACTTCCTTTCAGCTATACTTATAACATTATATCAAAAAAACAGCAAAAAGACAAATACTATACATAGTATTTTTTTCTTTGTAATGTTAAAAATAAATGCAGAAATATTATGGAGGAAAAGAGATGTCTGATAAAAGCGATAACAAAAAGGAAATACGCGAGGAGATAATCGAAACAGGCTCGGTCGTGACAGAAAATTCCCGCGGGAGAATACACTGCCTTACGATAATCGGTCAGATAGAGGGGCACACCGTGCTCTCAAACGATACCAAAACAACGAAGTATGAGCACATATGCCCCGCCCTTGCCGCTGTTGAGGAGGATGACAAGACGGACGGGCTTTTAATAATGCTCAACACCGTCGGCGGAGACATAGAGGCAGGTCTTGCGATAGCCGAGCTTATTGCCGGAATGACAAAGCCGACTGTTTCGCTTATCCTCGGCGGTGGCCACTCAATCGGGGTTCCGCTTGCGGTTGCGGCGAAGCATTCGATAATAGCCGAGAGCGCCGCGATAACGATACATCCGGTAAGGATGAGCGGTGTTGTTGTCGGCGCGCCGCAGACGTTTAACTATTTCGAGCGGGTTCAGGAGAGAATAACGAGCTTTGTTGAGAGAAATTCAAATATGTCGGCAGATGCCTTCCGCGAACATATGCTCCGCGTCGGAGAGCTTGCGACAGATGTCGGCACGGTTGTCTACGGACACGAAGCCGTCGATATCGGGCTTATTGACCGCGTGGGTACGCTGTCAGATGCGCTTTCGTTTCTTCACGAGAGGATAGCCGAGGATAAAAATAAAAAACGCTCTTGAAAAAAAGGTGCTTCGGTTATATAATGAATATATAAAACAGAAGGGAGACTTATCTATTATGGCACAGATCACAAGAGACACAATAATCGGAGATATTCTCGATATGGATGTTACCACCGCACCGTATTTCTTTGAAATCGGTATGCATTGCCTCGGCTGCCCGTCGGCAAGAGGAGAAACTCTTGAACAGGCTTGCGCGGTTCACGGCGTTGATGTTGACGCACTTTTGGAAAAGCTCAACAATCATCTCGAAGGCAAATAAAACAAAACTGCGTGTCACCCGCTGACACGCAATTTTTATACAGGGACTTGGAGGAAAAAAGGTGACAAGAAAGCTGGGCGCGAGGCTTCTTTCTGTTGTGCGGAAAATTCCGGTCTGTGAAACGCTTGTTGACTGTGGGTGTGACCACGGCTATGTTTCGATATATGCGTCGGAAAAGAATCTTGCAAAATACATAACGGCAAGTGACATAAATGAAGGGCCTCTTAAAAATGCGAAAAAAGAAATAGAAGCGGCAGGGTTTTCCTCACGCATAAAAACCGTGCTCACGGACGGACTCTCCGGAATCCCGCGGCACGACTGCGTCGTAATTGCAGGGATGGGCGGGGAAACTGTTTTTGAGATAATTTCGCGCTCGGAATGGACGAGAGATGGTTGTAAGCTCGTGCTTCAACCGATGACAAAGTCTGAAATTCTCCGGGAAGAGCTTTACCGGGCGGGGTTTTCGGTTTATGACGAAAGCTTTGTTTATGAAAACGGGCATATGTATTGCATAATATGCGCAGAGTATTCAGGAAAGACGGAATATGACCTGTTTGAAAAATATATAAGCCGGGCAGGACTTTCTCACGAAAATGCAGACGAATACATTTCGCGCGTTTTGCGCCGACTTTCCTATGAGTACGAAAACAAGGCAAGGGCAGGAACAATTGATAAAGAAGAAAAAGAACTCCGCCGTGCGGAGATTGAGGAGCTGAAAAAATTATGCCGACAGTAAAGGATATATTCCTCGCGCTTACAGATAAAGCACCGCTTCATTATGCGGCAGACTTTGACAACGCAGGTTTTCTTCTCGGAAGAGCCTCGCGTGAGGTAAAAAAGGTCGTAGTTGCCCTTGACATAACGGGCGCCGTTATAAAAGAAGCAAAAGAAAAAGGAGCGGAGCTCATCGTTTCGCATCACCCTGTCATCTTCGGTAACCGCACGCGCATTACCGATGAGGACGTGACAGGCTCGCTTCTGCTGGATATGGCAGAGAGCAAAATTGCCGCAATCTGTATGCACACCAATCTCGACGCGGCGCAAGGCGGCGTCAACGATATTCTTGCGGATGTTTTGGGTGTATTAAACACCGAACCGATAGAGAAGCAGGAAACAGAGGGCGTCGGAATCGGTCGCGTAGGAACGCTCAGAGAGCCCGTGAAATTAAATGATTTTCTTGAAAGAATATGCACCGCTCTTTCGTGCGGCGGTGTCAAGTACCACGATGCAGGGCGTGAGGTTTTCCGTGTGTCTGTCGGCGGCGGTGCGTGCGCAGACTATATAGGAAAAGCCGCGGAGCTTGGTTTTGACACCATCGTCACGGCAGATATAAAGCATAACTGGTTTTTAGAAGCAAGTGAGCGCAGGGTAAATGCAATAGACGCAGGCCACTTTGCCACAGAGGATATCGTGTGTCCGTATATCTGCGATATAATTAAAAAAAGCTTCCCGAAGGTTTTGGTTGAAATTGCAGAGAGCAATGTTGATTGCACGCGGTTTTTTACGGTTTAGGAGTTGATTTTTTATGGCGCTTGATGCAAGCTATATCGCAGCGCTTGCCGCAGAGCTGAATGAAAGTTTAAAAGGCGCAAGGGTTGACAAGATACATCAGCCCCAGCGCGATGATATAGTCATAGCCCTGCGCGCGCCGAATGCGAAGGGGAAGAAGCTTGTGATTTCGGCAAACCCGAGCTATCCGCGCGTTCACCTCACTTCAAGAACACGCGAAAACCCGCAGAGCGCGCCGATGTTCTGTATGCTTCTTCGCAAGCACCTCACAAACGGAAGGTTTGTGTCCGTTTCGGCACCCGATATGGAAAGAATAATTGACATTAAAATCGAAGTGTCAGATGAGTTTGGCTCCGTTGCACTGAAAACGCTCACCTGTGAGATTATGGGCCGTCATTCAAACATAATCCTCCGCGACGGAGAAGACCGCGTTATAGAGTGTTTAAAGCGCGTCGACTTTTCGATGAGCGAAAAACGGCAGGTTCTGCCGGGACTTTTCTATACTCTCCCGCCCGTGCAGGAAAAGCTCAACCCCAAAAATTTCGGTCGTGCCGAGCTTTTTGAGATTATATGTAACGCAAAAGAAGAGATTTTGTGCGATAAGTGGTTGCTTTCGTCATTTGCAGGCTTTTCTCCGCTCGTCTGCCGCGAAATTGCTTACCGCGCCTGCGGAGATACTTCCACCCATATGTCAGAGCTTCGTGCACATGAGTGCGAGGCTATGGCATCTGCGATGTGTGAAATACTGCTAAGTCCCCCCGCACCGTGTATTGTGTTTGACGGAAAACGACCCTTTGAGTTTTCGTTTTTCCCGATAAAGCAATATGAGAACGGCATGCGAACGGAGATGAGAGAAAGCCTTTCGGACACGCTCGCGGATTTTTACGAAATCCGTGAAATGCGCGAGACTATGTCAAGCCGCGCTCACGGCATTTTGCAGGTTGTAAAGAGTGCGATGTCAAGAACAGAGAGAAAGCTCGGTCTTCAACGTGAGGAGCTTAAAAAGGCGGTTAACCGGGAAAAACTGCGCGAGCGCGCAGAGCTTATTTCCGCAAATATTTACAGGCTCGAAAAGGGGATGACCTCGTTTTCGGCGCAGAACTATTTTTCCGCGGGCGAAGAGATAACGATAGATCTTGACGCGCGCCTTACTCCGCAGGAAAACTCGGAAAAGCTCTTCCGCGATTACCGCAGAATGAAAAATGCAGAAAAATACCTCACCGCGCAGATAAGCGCAGGTAAGGAGGAACTTATATATCTTGAAAGTGTTCTTGAAAGCATAGAAAAGGCGGAAAGCGTCGCCGACATCGCGGAAATACGCGAAGAACTCCGTGAGACGGGCTATATGGACAAGAACGAAAAAAAGCCGAAGAAGAACACGGCACTCCGACCGTATAAGTTTGTTTCAAGCGATGGCTTTAAAATATATGCAGGGAGAAACAATAAACAGAACGATATATTGACTCTCCGGAGTGCGATGAAGGGAGATTTGTGGCTTCACACAAAAAACATCCCCGGCTCACACGTCATCATCGAGTGTTCGGGAAGAGAGCTTCCTGACCGCACCATAACGGAGGCTGCGATAATTGCCGCAACGCTCTCGCGCGCAAAGGATTCAGCAAATGTGCCGGTTGACTATACGCAGGTGCGCTTTGTCAAAAAACCGCAGGGCGCCGCACCGGGCCGCGTGATATATACTGATTACTATACGGCATATGCAACGCCGGATGAGGAACTTCTGGAAAAGTTAAAAGAAAATGTCTGAAACGATATCGGATATTTCGTTCCACATAAGAAAAATATATGACACGCCAAGCTTTTTTGAAAGGCGGATCTTATCGCTTACGGAGCGTGCATCGTCAAAGAGGACGAAGCTCCCGCTGCTCTCCGCTCCGGAGAAGATAAAATAATTTGTGAGCATTTGCGGAGAGTAGAATACTTCTGCATCGTATGTTTCCAAAAGCTGCCTTTTTTCCTTTGCACTTATTTCCGATATGCCCGCACTTGCCATATCGAATTTATAAAAGCGGCGGGGGATGGAAAGTGCAAGTTTTTGATTTCTCGAAAGAAGAGTTTCTATATATTCCGAAAAATCTCCGCCCGATACCGCGCCCTCCGCAACGAGGGTTGCGTCCGGACACAGGGAAGAAAAAGCGAGTGGGCAGAAGACTGAAAGCCCCGCGCGAAAAAGGGCAGATGACACGGCATCAATCGCTCCCGGTGCACCTTCTGCGTCAAGGAAAACACCGCGAAAGCCAAATCTGCGGCATTCTTCAAGAATTGCGGGCACAATGCCCTCGCCGATATTCTTTGCGGAAACGAGCATTATGTCGGCTTTCCGTTGCGGAATGATTTTTTCTGAAAAGAGTTTGTCTTCCTCTGCTATGTAGGAAAACAGTCCGGAAAGAAGATTGAATTTGCGTGACAAATCAAGTTCTCCGGCTGTGTAATTTATACATATTTGCATATATCTTCACCCTCTATTTAAATGTTGCCGAAAAAATCTGTATATGGTATAATATGTCGGTGGTGTAATGTTGTTTTCCCAAAAAAGGAGAAGTAGAGACAATGGACAGAACAAGTAAGATAATGACAAACCGGCTGGTTGTTGCTCTTTGCGCCCTGCTTTGCTGTGCGCTCTGGGGCAGTGCAACTCCGTTTATAAAAATAGGCTATGAGCTCATTTTGCCCGTGCGCAATACAGCATCGACAATTCTCTTTGCTGGCGTTCGTTTTTGCTTTGCGGGCTTTCTCACCGTGCTGATTTACAGCATTGGACGGAGAAAGGTTTTATATCCGAAACGCGAAAACATAAAGCGAATCCTTGCGGTAAGTGTTTTTCAGACTATACTTCAATACATATTCTTCTACATCGGCCTTGCAAACACATCGGGCGTCAAAGGTACGGTGATAAGCTCTTCAAACGCATTTACGGCAATCCTTATTGCAAGTCTTGTTTTCAGGACCGAAAAGCTTTCGTTCAAAAAGATTTTCGCGTGCGTTCTCGGCTTTGCGGGAATTCTTCTCGTAAACCTTGACGGGCTTGATTTCAATATGAATTTCACGGGCGACTGCTTCGTTCTTTTCTGCGCGATTGCCTCGGGTTTTGCCTCGGTTCTTTCAAAGCGTTATTCAAAATATGAAGACCCCATTGTCATAAGCGGATATCAGTTCTTCTTTGGCGGAATTGTGCTTATTGTTCTGGGTCTTGCCGCAGGCGGGCAGATAGCGGTTGAAAGCTTCACGGCGTTCTCCGTTCTTACATACCTTGCTTTCCTCTCGGCGGTTGCATTCGGGCTGTGGAGCCTGCTTCTTAAATACAACCCCGTTTCAAAAATTTCGGTATATAACTTCACAACTCCTATTTGCGGAGTAATCCTTTCAAGCCTTATGCTTTCAGAAAACAGTATGGTTTCGCCGGTAAGTCTGATTTTTGCACTTGTTCTTGTCAGCTCGGGAATTATACTTTTAAACAGGAAAAAAGAGGTTTGATAAAACCTATGATATACGGAGGCAGAATATGAAGTTTTTTCTCGCACCCGATTTAAAGTTTTCCGATATCCACGCTCTCTCGGGTAAGTTTCTCACAGAAATGGGAATAAAGGTGCTGATTGCAGACCTTGACAATACTATGGGAACATACGAAAATGAAATTCCTCCCGAGAAGGTTATATCGTGGGTTTCAAGCTTAAAAAGAACGGAATTTCCCTTGCGGTCGTGTCAAACAACTCTCGTGAGAGAGTGGAAAAGTTCTGCACACCGCTCGGCATTGATTTTTACTGGAAGAGCGGGAAACCGCGACGGAGGACCATTCTCCGTGCTATGGAAAAGCTCGGGGGAACAAAGAAGACGACGGCGCTCGTCGGCGATAAAATGATAACGGATATACTCGGCGCAAAAAGAAGCGGCATTCTTGCCATAAAGGTACCGCCGCTCGGAAAAAGGAGGCTTTTTGAATAATGAAAAAAATAATGATACTCAACGGACCGAACTTAAACGCACTCGGGACACGCGAAACAAACATCTACGGCAGCGATACACTTTCTGACATTATCGAATACACAAAAAAAGAAGCAGCTGCACTTGGTGCGGAAATTGAGGCGTATCAGACAAACTGTGAAGGCGAAATAATCGACCTTCTCTACCGCGCTCGTGAGGAAGAGTTTTGTGGTGTTGTGCTCAATGCCGCGGCATATTCCCATTACAGCATCGCAATCCGTGACGCCATCGCATCCGTGAAAATTCCGTGTGTTGAGGTGCATCTTTCAAACATCTATGCAAGAGAGGAATTCCGACACAAATCAGTGATTTCTCCCGTTTGTGTAGGCATAATATCGGGCTTTGGAAAGCTTGTTTATCCGCTTGGGGTAAAGGTTCTTTGTGAGATGTAAAGTTTTTCTTGCAAAAATGAATAAAATAGGTTAAAATAGAAAAAGATTTATATAGAAAAATGGAGGATTTTACTAATGATTTCTGCTGGTGAATTCAGAAACGGTATGACATTTGAAATGGATGGACAGGTAATGCAGATTATCGAGTTCCAGCACGTTAAGCCGGGTAAGGGCGCAGCTTTTGTCCGCACAAAGTATCGCAACGTTGTCACGGGCGCTGTTGTTGAAACTTCTTTCAACCCGACAGACAAGTTCCCGCCCGCATTTGTAGAGCGCAAGGATATGCAGTATCTCTACAACGACGGTGAGCTTTACTACTTTATGGATGAAGAAACATACGAGCAGGAGCCGCTCAATGCTGAAAAGCTTCCCGAGAGCTTCAAGTTCGTTACAGAAAATATGACAGTTAAGTTCCTTTCTTTCAAGGGAAATGTTTTCAGCGTAGAGCCGCCCAACTTCGTTGAGCTTGAAATCACAGAGACAGAGCCGGGCCTTAAAGGCGACACAGCTACAAACGTTACAAAGCCGGCAACTGTCGAAACAGGCGCAGAAGTTCGCGTTCCGCTCTTCATCAACATCGGTGACAGAATCAAGATTGACACAAGAACAGGCGAATATTTAGAGCGCGCGAAGTAATATCTGGAGGGAATTTTAATGGATATTGTTGAAAAGGCAGCATATCTTCGCGGTCTTTGCGACGGCCTTGATATCGACTCCGACACAAAAGAGGGCAAGCTTTTAATCGCTATGGTCGATGTTATCGACGAGCTTGCAGCATCGGTTTCAGACCTTGAAAAAATTGCAGACGATATGAGCGATGAGCTTGATGAGGTTGCAGAAGAGCTCCTCGCGCTTGAAGGCGCATTTGACGATGACGATTGTGATTGCGACTGCTGTGGCGATGACGGTTGCGATTGTGAGGATTTTCATTACGAAGTAGTCTGCCCGACCTGTGGCGACTCAATAATGGTCGACGAAGACATCCTCGCGCTCGGCAGCATCCAGTGCCCCGGCTGCGGTGAGGACCTCGAATTTGATATTGACGATTGCGATTGCGACGGCGACTGTGGTGACGAGTGTCACTGCCACTGCGAAGACTAATCAAAAAAAAACTAACCGGAAGGTGCTTTACACCTTCCGGTTATTCATTTGGTATGATATCAATGAATAAGTGTTATTTTCCGTGGCAGGTTTTTGATGTGTATTTTCTCAGCACCGTCCGCGCGCTCCCCGTCGAGTGACCAGGTCATATCAGCACTTGCCGAAACCGTGAGCGAAGATGCACTGCGGAAGGTTATCATACCGCAGTTATAGGTCTGGTGTTTAAGAGCAAGGATACATTCCGAGAGCTCTGAAACCTCGCGCGGCGCACGGACAAGTAAGATTTCAAACTTGCCGTCGGACATATCAACGAGATCCGGACTGAGTGTGAGAATACCGCCGATGCTGCGTGAGTTGCAAATTGCGCCAAAGAGGTAGTTGTCCTCAAAACATTCACTATCAGCTTCGATTTTTATATGTTCCCTGCGTATGCCCGAAAGCTCCTGAATGCCTTCAAGTATATATGCCATATGCCCGAATGTATTCTTTATGTTCTGCGGAGTTTCATAGCTCGTTTTGGTGAAGGCACCGAACGATGCAACATACGTGAAGAATCTCTCACCGAAAGTACCGACATCGTAAGCCGTTGGACTTCCGCTCACGATCTGCCTTGCGGCGCGCACGACATCTGTCGGAAGCTTTAAGGAGTTTGCAAAATCATTGGTAGAACCCGAGGGGATATACCCGATGGGTGTTTCAAGTCCTGCGGTTAGAAGTCCTGTGACGGTTTCGTTCAAAGTTCCGTCGCCGCCGCAGCAGACTATAAGCTCTGCGTCTTTGCCGTGCGTGATGACTGCGCGTGTTGCATCGCCGCTTTTTTCAGTTACAAAAACCTGTGTAGCAAAATCTGCACGGTTAAAGACCGAAATAATTTCAGAAAGCCTTTTGGATGCTTTTTTTGTGCCGGAAGCGGGGTTTAAAATCAACAAAAGCTTTTTCATTTAAGCGTTACCTTCCCTGTTCGCGGAGTGAAATTGTGCAGTTGAATATCGGTGTATCGCAAAGCCTGCCCTCAATATAAAAGCCGCAGTCTGTTTTCTTTTTATAAACCGAAACCTTGTCACCGAAGAAGGTCTGATTTAGAAAGTTTATCTGGAGCTCTGAAACATTCAAAACGTCAAGCTCGTCGAGGGAGAAGCAATTGAGCGACATACGGAGATAGGCGAGGTTATTTGTGTGCTTGTTGCTGTCAATGTCAACATATGAAGAGGTATGGGTATGGTTGAGGTTGCACTCGTCGACGCTTTCCTTTGTTTTAAAAAACTCACCCGCGCCGCTTCCCTCCTCGCGATGGATGAGGTCGTGCGGGTAGCAAACCTCGCTGACGCGACGGATTTTGCGGTCGGAAAAGCCGATGGTGCACCATTCGCTCGTTCCCATAACAGCGCGCCCGCCATCGGAGTTTGCAGCATATTCGCGCATAAAGCGAACCCCGCGAGCGGAACTTGGCCACGTTTCAAGCTCTATATCGTCACCGAGTTTCGGGAGAGAGCTGAATTTCAATTTAACCTTCGTAAGAACCCAGAAAGCATCTGAACGTTCAAGCAGCGTTCTTCCGTCGACGCCGAGCTCTGTTGAATGAAGCCCGGTAATGTCCTGAAAGATTGACAGGAGATGGTCAAATCGCATATAATAATTGCTGTCGACATCTGAATATCTGACAGTATAGTTTGTTTTATATGTGTTGTTCACAAAATCACCTTTCATCAA
>JAFYPW010000046.1 GCA_017559985.1 Oscillospiraceae bacterium
AAGAGGTTAGTTGCAGCCGCAGTTGTTGTTGCCGCAAAGAAGCCATACAACTACGATAGCTGCGATGATGATAATCCAGGAGCAGCAGTTGTTGTTTGAATAGTTGTCATTGCATAACATAGTGTGTTACCTCCTAAAAGATTTTTCACTTCATTCTATGTCAGCCGCAAAATATGGTTACTGGAATTTTTTTACAGAAAGGGTATTTACAAATTTTGGTAATTGTGTTATTATATAGGTGATGAGAGGCAGTTTTCTTTTGTTAGCTGCCCATTCATATCTTTATCCCCACAACCCACTTCTCTGGCACCTGATGTTTTTTGCATCAGGTGCTCTTTCTTCGTATCAAAAAAACGGTTTCAGTCAATAATATATATAAGAAAAATGGAAGTGGTGAAACAATATGGTAAAACGAATAACCGTTGCAGCATGTGCGCTGTTTATAATGCTCGGCTTCATTGCGGGCGGAATATCAAAGCTTTACGAAGAACGCGAGCTCAAAAAAAAAGAGCAGGAAACAAAGCCCGCCTCTGCCCCCATCGAAGAAACGGACGAAGCTACAGAAAACTATCTTTTAAAGGTTGAAGACGGAATTGTGGTTGTTTTCTCCGAAAACGATATAATGCGCCCTATTATTGTAACTGATATATATGCAAGCACTCTGCGCAATTTTGACCGTGAACAGCTCTCAAAAGGCATTGTTGCATCAGGCGAGGCCGAGCTCCAATCGTTGCTCGAAGATTTTTCAAGCTGAATGGTACGACCTGCGCGTGTCAGATAAAGCTCTTTTTGCATAATGTATAATAACATACGTTCGGAGGGGTTTTATGTTCACAGAATTCTTTTTGGGCGCAAATTCAGCCCATGGCTTTCATTCCTTTTACAATGAACTCATAAATTTAAAAGAAGCAGAAAAAGTATATATCCTCAAAGGAGGACCGGGAAGCGGAAAATCATCAATAATGCGGAGAATATCTGAGGCGGCAACAAAAAGCGGCGAAGCCGTTGAAAAGTATCTTTGCTCATCCGACCCCGCCTCTCTCGATGCAATTGTGATTCCTTCGCGAAAAGTTGCAGTGGTCGACGGAACCTCTCCGCATATTATAGAACCGACGTATCCGCTTGCCGTTGAAGAATATATAAACCTCGGAGAGTTTGCAGACTGTGAAGCTATTAAGACTAAAAAAAGAGAGATTCAGTCTGTCCGCGACGACTACTCAACATACTTTCCGCATATTTACGAACTGACTGCAAGCGCGGCACATCTCGATAACGAACTTTTCGACATAGCGCTTGGTGCAACCTCAATCGACAAGCTTCACAAAAAGGCAGCCGGCATCATAAAACGCGAAATACGCGGAAAAGGCTCAAAATCCGACATAAAACATAGGTTTTTAAGCGCTTTTTCAAGAGAGGGCATACACTCTCTGACAAATGTAAACACAAATAACTTTACATCGTTTTTTGTCTTGGAGGACTCATTCGGTCTTGGCCAATTTATTCTTTCCCCAATTCTCAGCGCCGCTCTTGCAGCTGATTTTTCGTGCATTGCGTGTCAGAACCACCTCATCCCCGAAAAACTCGACCATTTGCTTATTCCGGAGCTTTCACTGGCATTTATAACAACAAACGCACTCCTTCCTTTCAGCGGGAAATACACAAAAAAAATAAGGCTTGATTCAGGCCTTGACCGCGACATTATGAAGAGAGAAAAAGAGCGCGTTTCAAGACTCAGAAAATCCCGCAAACTAATTTTTGATGACATTTCTTCGCTTATGCAAAAAGCAAAACTTGTGCACGACGACCTCGAATCGCTATACAACCCTTATATTGACTTTGACGCAATCTACAATCTTGCAGATGGTCTTTCGGAAAAAATATTGAAATAAAAAAAGGATTACTTCAGAGGCTTGAAACTCTGAGGTAATCCTTTTAAGTTTTTTATCAGACCAACTCGATTATTGCCATTTCAGCACAGTCGCCACGACGCGGACCGAGCTTTGTGATACGGCAGTAACCACCGTTGCGCTCTGCATACTTCGGTGAAATTTCATCGAAGAGCTTCTTTACGACATCTTCCTTTGTGATAAAAGCAAGAGCCTGACGCTTGTTGTGCAATGTGTTTGTCTTGCCAAGAGTAATCATTTTCTCTGTGAGCGGACGAACTTCCTTTGCACGCATAAGCGTTGTTTCAATTTTTCCGTTTTCAAGCAAATACGTAACCATTGCGCGAAGCATTGCCATACGAGCGTCCGTGGTACGTCCAAGCTTACGTGTTCCGGGCATTGTAATACCTCCTTTTATAATGGCTTGCTTTGCAAGTGGGACAATTTAGTTGTCCTCACTTGCAAGTGCGAGCCCCATAGTATCAAGTTTGTTGATAACTTCCTCAAGTGACTTATGACCAAGGTTTCTGACCTTCATCATATCATCCTGAGTCTTGCTGATAAGATCCTCAACCGTATTGATTCCTGCACGCTTTAAGCAGTTGAAGGAACGAACTGAAAGGTCGAGCTCTTCAATGGTCATTTCGAGCACTTTATCGCGCTGATTTTCCTTAGGCTCAACAACAGTTGATGTGTTGCCGATTTCTTCGGAAAGGTCGATAAAGAGTGAAAGATGATCATTAAGTATTTTTGCGCTGTAAGATACAGCATCACGCGCAGAGATTGTCTTATTCGTCCATACTTCGATTGTTAACTTATCATAGTCAGTCATATTGCCGACACGTGTGTTTTCAACGTAATAGTTAACCTTGTGTACAGGCGTATAAATCGAATCTATCGGAAGCACTCCTATCGGAGCCTGCTCGTCTTTGTTGCGTTCTGCTGAAACATAACCGCGACCGTGTGCGAATGTGAGTTCCATTGAGAACGTTGCATTCGGGCCGAGTGTTGCGATATGAAGGTCAGGGTTAAGGATTTCTACTTCACCTGTTGACTTGATGTCGCCGGCTGTAACCTCTCCCTCTTCTGATGCTTCAATCGAAACTGTCTGCGGTTCTGCTGTATGAAGTTTCGCCACAATCTTCTTAACGTTAAGAACGATTTCTGTTACATCTTCTTTGACGCCGGGTATCGTTGAAAATTCATGCGAAATGCCTGCAATCTTAATTGATGTAACTGCAATTCCCGGAAGGGATGAGAGAAGAATTCTGCGGAGCGAGTTTCCGAGCGTTGTGCCGTAGCCACGTTCCAACGGTTCTATCACAAACTTTCCATAGGAAATATCTTCGGGCGAATCTATACACTCTATGCGGGGCTTTTCTATTTCTATCATCAATTTTTACCCTCCTTCTTCGCGGCACTTTTTGCCGCAGCTTATTACACTCGTAACTACGAGGGTCTAACGGATTCTTACTTTGAGTACAACTCGACGATGAGATGCTCTTCTACCGGGAAGTCAATGTCTGCTCTATCCGGGAGATTCATAATCTTCGTCTCGAATGTATTCTTGTTGAAGTCAATCCACTTCGGAACAACGCGTGAAGCGTTTGCTTCAAGAAGATCCTTAAACTTTGTAAGCGAGCGGCTCTTCTCGCGAAGTGCAACAACGTCGCCTGCTTTTACGAGGTAGGACGGGATGTTCACTTTCTTGCCGTTTACCGTGAAGTGGCCGTGGTTAACGAGCTGACGTGCTTCCGGACGGCTCATTGCAAGGCCCATTCTGTAAACAACGTTATCAAGGCGTGACTCGAGGATGCGGAGGAGGTTTTCACCCGTGATGCCCTGCTTCGCAACAGCCATCTGGAAATACTTGTTGAACTGGCTCTCGTTTACGCAATAATAACGTCTTGCCTTCTGCTTCTCACGAAGCTGCAAACCGTATTCAGACAACTTCTTACGGCCCTTACCGTGCTGGCCCGGAGTCTGTGCCGGACGGCGGTCAAGAGCGCACTTGCCTGTAAAGCAACGGTCTCCCTTCAAGTGAAGCTTCTGGTTTTCTCTGCGGCAAAGCCTGCAGACAGCTCCTGTATATCTTGCCATTTGTATTACACCTCCAAAAAACTATACGCGCCTTCTCTTCGGCGGGCGGCAACCATTGTGCGGAATCGGAGTAACGTCTTTGATCATATTTACTTCAAGACCTGCAGCCTGGAGTGCACGGATAGCAGCTTCACGGCCCGCACCCGGTCCCTTGACGTAAACTTCAACTGTTTTAAGACCATGCTCCATAGCAGCCTTTGCTGCTGTTTCTGCTGCAACCTGTGCTGCAAACGGAGTGGACTTACGGGAACCGCGGAAGCCGAGACCGCCGCTGGAAGCCCATGAAAGCGCATTACCCTTTGTATCGGTAATGGTTACCATTGTATTGTTGAAGGAGGAGCTGATATGAGCTGCACCATTTTCAATATTCTTACGCTCGCGGCGCTTACGTGTTGCGCCCTTCTTTGCTGTTTTA
>JAFYPW010000047.1 GCA_017559985.1 Oscillospiraceae bacterium
AAGCGTAGCACCTGCGATAACGCGACCCATATACTCTGCGTGCTTTATGCCGCGCGGAACACCGTCAAAGTCAATAACGGAGAGCGCCGTCTGCTCGGGAGTGGGGGCGACATTTACGTGGTTGACGTCACCCTGTGCGCCCATTATAAACATACACTTTGTACCGGGAAGAGCTGTTTCAAGAATGTCGCAAGTCTTTTCAACGTAGTCGTTGCTGATGTATTCGCCGCCGACGGAATCGGTGTGTGTTCCGAAGTTTATAAGAAGAATATCGTCTGCACATTCGCGTTCAATCTTTACAATTTTGAGAGCTTCGTTTGGTTTTCCAAGCGGGTGATCGATGTTTTCGTTTAAAACGCCCGGGTTTGTTGCAACCGAGCCGTCCTTCATGCGGTAGCGGCGGACGAATGAAATGCCCTTCGCCTCGGTTTCGGCAAAGCTGAGTTCAGATTCTTTGAGGTCATCAATTGCATAAATTGCCGCATCGCGCACGCTCGTGGTGAGAAATTCATCGTAAGCATCCGAGCTTCGAAGCTCGGATGCAAAATCCTTTCCGACAACGGGCGAGGTGTGCGAATGAGAAAGCGAGATATGTATAGCGTCGCGAGAAACACCCGTCGCGTCAACGATTGCAGTTCTGAAAGCGTCATAGTATTTCGGAGCGAGCGTGCAGAGGTCAAGCGTTATAACGACCGCCTTTGTTTCACCGTCATCAAAGGCCACTGCGCGGACGTAGAGATTGTCGAGAATACCCTTTACAAGTCTTGTCTCGTAATAGCCGCAAATCGGCGCACCGTACGGCGGATTGATGCAGATTTTTGAATATCCTGTTTTCATTGAAAAATCAACCTTTCAAAATGTGAATATATCAATATTATATCAGTTGTCCCGATAAAGTCAACAGACGAAGAAATATTTTATGCCGTAAAAAATTGCTATCTCTGCGTTGATAATTCTTTTCTTTTGTTCCGTCTTACACGGTTGATGTGTCGCTCGAAATCACCGTTGTTGATAAGCTCGGTGAGGACATACTGCATAAATGTAGGAACGGTGCAGGAGTAAAAGCCGAGTTTTTCATCAAAGGCACCAACAAGGTGTTTTGGGAGAACGATATATCCAATGCGAAGAGAGGGAGAAATTGTTTTTGAAAAGGTATTTAAATAAATAACGTTGTCGCCCTTTGAGAGAGCAAAAAGTGTTTCGGTAGGTTTCATGGAAACAGAAAACTCGGATTCAAAGTCATCTTCTATTATATAGCGGTCGTTTCTCTCTGACCAACGGATATATTCGTGGAGTTTTGATGCCGTTGCGGTAACGCCGCTCGGATAGCTTCGGTATGGAGTTGTGTGCAATACGTCTGCGTTTACAGTTGCAAGAGCGCGGCTGTCGATGCCCGAATTCGTAAGGGGGAGCGAAACATAGTTTATTTCAGTAGCCCTGTAAACCTGCTCAATCTTTTTATACGACGGAGACTCTATGGCATAGTTGCGCCCGCGTCCGAGAAGCTCAACGATAAGGCGGTAAAGATATTCTGAGCCCGAACCGATTATAATCTGCTTGACATCAACCTTTATACCGCGGTTTCTTGCGAGATAGTGGCGTATGGCTTCCCGAAGTTCAATACAGCCACAGTTGGGGGATTTTTCAAGAAGCAAATCGCCGTGTTCGGAAAGAACTTTTCTCATGGTCTTGCTGAATACGGAAATCGGGAAGTCGGGATAATCGCCGTCGGTATGGAGAACGGTATGTTTGGTCGGTTTCTCGCTTGAGGCGGCAAACCCGTCGGACTTGCGGAAGATAACGATAAAACCGCTCCGCTCCCGGGCTTCAACATACCCCTCGTCGCAAAGAAGAGAGTACGCATGCTCCACCGTAATGGTGCTGACGCCCGTTTCATCCGCAAGAGCGCGCTTTGACGGCAGTTTTGTGTTGTAAGGATAATTCTCTGCAATGATGTCGTCGCGTATCCGTTTGTAAAGCTCCAGATAAACGGGGCGTTTTGCTTTGTTAAGTATGTATCTCATCTGGTTATATAAAATACTCCTCGTTTGGTGATTGTTATATGGTCAGATTAAGTATATACTATTTTACGAAAGAAGTAAAGGGGTTGTTTCGGATGAATACAAGAACAAAGAAAATTGTTATGGCGGCGCTGCTTGCGGCTCTTGCATGTATCGCAACAATGGTAATCAAAGTCCCGTCACCGCTCGGCGGATATTTAAACCTCGGAGACTGTATCGTGCTTATGGCTGGTTGGATGCTTCCCCCGGCATACGGCTTCGTTGCGGCGGGCCTCGGCTCTGCTCTTGCGGATGTCTTTTCGGGATATGTGGCTTACGCTCCGGCAACCTTTATCATAAAAGGGCTTATGGCGCTTATCGTATGCTTCGGCTTTAAGCTCTTGCGCAAAAAACTCGGAACCGTTGCAACGGGAATTATCAGCGGTCTTGTGGCTGAAATCGTGATGGTTGCAGGATACCTCGTGTTTGAAGGCGCTTTTCTTTACGGATTCGGTCCGTCGCTTGTAAACGTTCTCCCGAACGGAATCCAGGGTGCGGCGGGGCTTGTAATCGGCGTAATTCTCATCAAGCTTTTCGAAAAAAGCAAGATAGCGTAAACAAAGACAGCACGGGCGGGAAAAACTGCCCGTGCTGTTTTTTGACAAAATACGCACAACGTGATATAATCCAACCGATTTATATTCGGGAATTATGTGGAGTGTGTGCTATGGAAGGTGCAAAAACAGAAAAAGTGAATAGTGGTTCTGTCCTTTGCGTTCTCTGCCGCATGCTTCTTTGCCTTGTTCCGTTTTTGCTTATGGATTTGTTTATCCGTATGCTTACGAAGAATGTCAGTTACAGTGCGGATTCAATAACTTTCACGAGCATACTTTTCTCCGTTCTGTGGATTTCCCTCATACTTTCACTCTCGCTTTGTCCTGAACGAAAAATCGGGCGCAGTATATATGGCATCCTTTTCGCGCTCTGTTTTGTGATGTTTCTCGCGCAAACACTCTACTTTTCACGGATGGACTTTTTCTTCGGTTTCCATCTCATTGAGTCTGCGGAAGAGGGAAAAGGGGATATTATAGATACGTTTGCAAATGTAGGATTTGTGACACACCTTAAATATATAGCGGTGCTCGCGTCAGGAATATTTGCAATCGTAAAGTTTCCAAAATGCGAAAAAATCAGATGGAAAACGCTTCTTGCAGTTTTGCTTTTGTTTGTGATTCTTCACATTGTCATGCCGAATCTTCTCGGACGTGCGAATGATTCTCTTGCGTGGGATACGTGGCGCAATCCGAGAAATGTGTACGAAAGCTTTGGTGACAGCAACAAGAATATGAAAATATGCGGTTTTTATGAATATACCGCAAGGGATTTTTATGTTACGTTTATCCGCACAGGGAACGAGGAAAGGGCAGAAGAGCTTGAGTTTTTAAATACTGCATACGGAAGTGAAACTCCACACAAAAAGAATGCATATACGGGGATTTTTGAGGGCAAGAACGTCATCTTTCTCCAGCTTGAGGGTATAGACGACTGGCTTCTTACAAAAGAGGATATGCCGAATCTCCACGGTATGATGAAAAACTCAATCGTTTTTGATAACCACTATTCGTATTATTCGGGAGGAGGCTCAACATTCAATTCCGAGCTTGCCGTAACAACGGGATTCGTAAACCCCGTTTCGTATGCGGAAAACCCGTATTCATTCAACAAGAACCATTACCCCGAATCACTTCCGAGAAAGCTTTCGGAAATGGGATATCGCACAAACGCCTTCCACATGAACACGGGAGAGTATTACATGAGGGGAATAAACTATAAAAATTGGGGCTATGATAAGTACTTTAGCCTTATGGATGACTGCGCATATACCGATGATTCATATATGCTCGACCGCGAGCTTGTGCAAAACCCCGTGTTTTATGAAAATATGTTTAAAAAAGGCGAGCCGTTTATGAACTATGTCATAACATTTACATCGCATACGCCGTTTGACATAACAA
>JAFYPW010000048.1 GCA_017559985.1 Oscillospiraceae bacterium
ATTGATGTCGCACGGATTTTGTACGGGTTTGCGCCTCGCACTCCGCGAAGATACCACGCAATGTGTCGCCGCGCTTCTAAAAGCGCGATTTTTTCGCCCTTTTGTTTGGCGGAGAGGGTTATCTGCCACATCGCAACATCAAGCTTTTCGGAAAGAGAGAGTGATCCGGGCGGCTCCTTTCCGTCAAGCGCCGCACGGCACTCGGAGAAAATCCACGGATTTCCGAAGGATGCACGGCCTATCATAATCCCTGCCGCTCCCGTCCATTTGCGGATTTTAACGGCATCCTCGGCGGAAAAGACATCTCCGTTTGCAATTACGGGCACGTCTACCGAATTTACAACATCGCGTATGATGTCCCAGTCTGCGCGTCCGGAATACATCGCAACGCGCGTTCTTCCATGAACGGTGAGCGCATCTGCGCCGGCATCCTCGAGGGTTTTTGCAAACTCAACGGCGTTTACGCTCCCACCGTCCCAGCCCTTGCGGAACTTGACCGTGACGGGAACATCAACGCCGCGCTTTATTTCGCGGACAATCTCCGCGGCAAGAGCGGGATTTTTCATAAGCGCCGAGCCGTCACCGTTGTTTACGATTTTCGGTGTCGGGCAACCCATATTTATATCTATTATGTCTGCGCCCGTGCGTGAAAGTGCAATTTCAGCTGCGCGACGCATCACTTCGGGTTCGTTTCCGAAAAGCTGAACGGCATACGGCGTTTCATGTGCGCCTTGTTCTAAAAGCGAGCCGGTCTTGCTGTCCTGGAAGACAAGTGCACGTGAGCTTATCATTTCTGAATATGTAATATCCGCTCCGCATTCACGGCAGACGGTGCGGAAAGCCATATCCGTGACGCCTGCCATAGGCGCGAGTGCGAGCGGTGTGTTTTTAAAAATTTCATTTATATTCAATGGAAGAATACCTCCGGAAAACTTGTCTGTACTATTTTATCACATTAGTATATCTCCTTGCAAGTGACTTGTGTTTTTAAAAGAAAAAAATTACAAATTTTCAAAATTTTTCATTTTTTTGACTGTTTTTTGCCATAAAACGGACAGAATGTAACATCAAAATTTCTCTCGTTTTACAGGTCGTCGAAAAGCATTGACCTCAAAGACGCGATGCTGTATCATAGCACTCGTAACAGGCAGCGACCTGAAAAAACAAAGGAGGAATTCTAACTATGAAGAACTTAAAAAAGGTTCTTGCACTTGTTATGGTGTTTGCACTTTCGTTTTCACTTTTTGCAAGTGCGGTAGGGTTCACCGATGCGACAGACATTGATGAGAATTATCAGGACGACGTAAATATGCTCGTTGAACTCGGAATACTCGGCGGATATCCCGATGGGACATTCCGTCCGGAAGCAAAGATCACCCGTGCTGAGTTTGCCAAGATGGCATACGTATTAAAGTACGGAACTGACGACGGCGGCAAGCTTTTTGCCGGCCAGACAAGCTCGTTTACAGATGTTGAGAACGACCCCAACGTCGCCTGGGCGAAGGGTTATATCAACTACTGTGAAAACCAGGGCATCGTTTCCGGTGTAGGAAACAACAAGTTCAACCCCAACGGCAACGTAACTGTTGCAGAAGCAGCAAAGATGCTTCTCGTAATCCTCGGCTGCAATGCAGACAAGGAAGGCTTCAAGGGCAAGAACTGGGCGTCAAACACAGTTGCAAAGGCTATGGAGCTCGGCCTCTTCAACGGCTGGCAGGGCGACCCGACAGTGGCAGCACCGCGTCAGCTTGTTGCAAAGCTTATGCGCAATGCAATCTTTGCTCCTGTATATGTTTACAGCCCGATAACAGGCATAGGCTCACAGTACAACGCACTTGACGGCGAGAAGAACCAGACTCTCGGCGAGCAGGTAATGGGCCTCAAACACGTAACAGGTCTCGTTGTTGCAAACGAAAACTATGCAATAACAAAGGATGAAAAGGGCGAGGAAATCAAGGTAACAAACGGTCCTGCAATCGCAGTTACGGGCAAGGAATCAGATGAGAGCATCATCTACTACGTTTCCCGTCCGGAGAGCGGCACAGAGGTAGGCTCCACAATCAAGATTGACCGCGAAATTCCCGATGAGCTTCTCGGCGCAAAGGTTGATGTCTACTTCAAGGCAGATACAAACAACACAAACCTCGCATATACAAACATCGAGGTTATCGGCAACGTAATCGTATCCGCAGATACAAAGATTTACAACGTTCCCGCACAGAATGTTGAGATGATGCCCAACGGCGACTCAACAAGCTCTTCACTCATCACACCGTATATCTCCTTCACTGTCGACGGTAAGGAATATCAGGTAAAAGCAAACTCTTCTGCAACAAAGGTTGCAAAAAACCGCGACTATAACGAAATTTGGAACAAGGCAGAAGCAAACGACTTCACAAACTTTGCCTATGTTTCAAACGCAACTCTCAAAGACAACGGCGCACTTTCCCAGCCGCAGGGCAACAACAGCTTCTTCCAGGATATGGGCAAGGGCTCGGTTGCAAACTATCGCTTCGTCTCTGTTGACGGCGGCAAGACCTACTCTTATATCTTCAAGATGCACAACGAAAGCAGTGCAGTTGAGTTCGGTCAGGTATCTTCAATAAGCGAGTCAAAGGGCACAATCACCCTCCCGAAGCTCGGAACACTTGACCTTGAAGACGTAATCCTCCACGACGAGCTCGTCCGCGACGATTATGTAATCTACTACCGCGCAAACGATAAAATCAATGTTGAAAAGGTTTCTGAAATCCGCGGCGCGGTACAGGAAATCAACGAGGACGGCTCCGTCACAATCGGCGGCGTGAAATACTTCGCAGATGAAAACCTCTGCCAGCAGCTTGTGAATTACAACTCGCTCTCCTCATTCTTCATGAGCAACAAGAATGCGATGAAGGAAGGAACAATCTACCGCGTATTCGGCAACACAATCCTCGACATCGAGGCTTCAAATGAGGTTGCAAGAAACGGTAACTACGCAGTAATCCTCAACTCCAGCTACGATGAAAAGCTTGATGTAGCTTATGTAAAGCTTGGTTTTGAAGATAACACGGAAGGAACTTACAAAATAGGCAAGTTCTACACCAGATACGCGTCAACTCCGAACCACGAGGATAACGACCGCGCTCAGGACTATGCGCACAACGCACGTTTTGGATGGGTTGTAGAATATACAATCCGCGAGGATGGCACAGTTGACCTCTCACATCAGGACTTCAAGGGTCTTGAAAAGGAGTTTAGCGTTCAGGCTCCGAACAAGGATAACGAGTTTGACGTTATCGAAAAAGCAGTTACAATCAACGGCAAGCGCTACTACGGCGACGATTCTTCAATAGTCTTCGTTCTTTACGGTAACGTTGAAGGCAGCTACACGGATAAAGACTACCAGCCGGTAAAATCACGCGTCTATAAGCTTTCACAGCTTGTTGACTTGCAGTCAAAGCCGATCAACGGTCTCTCCGTCGGCAACAACCCCGTCTCCAAGGCACTCGGAAGTGCAGTTGTCGAAACAAAGGGATATTCCAACACAGTAGCGGCTGCTGCAATCACACACGGCTCTGACCTTTCAAATATCACCTATAAGAGCTCAGACAGTCTTGCTTACGTCGTATCTGCAAAGCAGATGTATAACGTTTCCACGGGCTCTGCGTATGCAAGCTTCACACTTATCAGTGAAAACGGCGCGCTCAACGTTGTATCTATCGATGATGTAACGGACCTCAACAACAACTCAATCTTCTCCGAGAGCGCAGGATATATCGGCGCAATCAAGAACTTTGAGCCGGGCACAGTTGTACGCTACTCTCTCAATGCTGAGGGCAAGGTAGAAACAATAAGCTCTGAGGGCGGACGCGCAAGCGATATGAATGTTGACCCGCAGGGTAAGGACAGCGGTCTCTTCTATGTAAACGCAGCACAGATAGTAGGCGAGAGATTCGTTTATTACAGCTCACAGAAAGCTCACAGCCTCGGTTTTGACGGCAGACTTGATGCGGATGCAACAGAGTCACTCCTTCTCTCTGAGGACGGCTATAAGATTATAACGATAAGCGACGATGAATATGTTGGCGAACACCTTGTGACGGTTCCGAGAAATCAGGAACTTGCAAAGGGCGACTTTAACGCAATCATCGAGCTTGATGAGGGTGAAATCGTAAGAATTTTCTCTCTCGAAAAATAAGGGCAGAATAAAAAAGCAATGCTCTGAAAGAAAGTCCGCACCGCCCGGTTTTACCGTGCGGTGCGGATGATATATAAAAGTTACATATTATAATATATAGCAAATTATATTGGGCACAAAAAAGCCAAAAGAAAGGGGTGAAAAGACCAGGATGTTTAGGCAAAATGTCGAAAGAAAATTTTTTTAAAAAAAGTTGGAAAAAAGTGTTGACAAGGCGTAGCAAATTTGGTATATTAGAAAAGCACCTCACGCGGGGGGTCTGAAA
>JAFYPW010000049.1 GCA_017559985.1 Oscillospiraceae bacterium
ACGTCTTTGATCATATTGACTTCAAGGCCTGCTGCCTGAAGTGCACGGATTGCTGCCTCACGACCTGCACCCGGACCCTTAACGTAAACTTCAACAGTCTTAAGACCGTGCTCCATAGCAGCCTTTGCTGCTGTTTCTGCTGCAACCTGAGCTGCAAACGGAGTGGACTTACGGGAACCGCGGAAGCCCATGCCGCCGCTGGATGCCCAAGAAAGTGCATTACCGTTGATGTCAGTGATGGTTACCATTGTGTTGTTGAAGGAGGAACGGATGTGTGCCGCGCCATTAACTATATTCTTACGCTCGCGACGCTTTCTGGAAGCGCCCTTCTTTGCTGTTTTGGGACTTGCCATTTAACTTCTCCTCCTTACTTCTTCTTGTTTGCAATGGTTCTCTTCGGACCCTTGCGTGTTCTTGCATTTGTCTTAGAGCGCTGTCCGCGAACCGGAAGGCCCTTTCTGTGTCTCAGTCCGCGATAGGAACCGATTTCAATAAGACGCTTAATGTCAAGTGCTAATTCGCGGCGAAGGTCACCCTCAACAGTGAAGGTCTTGCCGATGTAGTCACGAAGCTTTACTTCGTCTTCCTCAGTCAAGTCCTTGACGCGTGTATCAGGATTAACACCTGTCGCAGCCAGTATCTGGTTTGAACGCTTTCTTCCGATACCGAAAATGTATGTGAGACCAATCTCAACTCTCTTTTCTCTCGGAAGGTCAACTCCGGCTATACGTGCCATTTAACATACCTCCAATTTTGTATGTGGGTTTAATCTTCGATTAACCCTGCTTCTGCTTATGCTTCGGATTGTCGCAAATAACCATTACGCGGCCTTTGCGGCGTATGATTTTGCACTTTTCACAAATAGGCTTTACCGACGGTCTAACTTTCATAATCGTAAAAAGCTCCATTTCTCCGGCAAATTCTCTTCTGCACACTTCACTGCATTTGCCGGTATGCAGCGAAGCATATTATGCATTTACTTTGAGCGCCAGATAATGCGCCCGCGTGTTAAATCGTACGGAGACATATGCACCGTAACTTTGTCTCCCGGAAGAATTCTTATGAAATTCATACGAAGTTTTCCCGAGATGTGAGCTAAAATCTTGTGCCCGTTTCCGATGTCTACCTGAAACATCGCGTTAGGCAGCGCCTCTATGACGGTACCTTCGAGCTCGATTACGTCTTCTTTAGCCAAGCAAATTACCTCCCTCTGCTTGTGAGCGCGTCTTCATAAAAACTGAAAGCGCTTTGCGCATCTCGCTGTTTAATACCTCTTCCCCCGATCGGAGTTTCTTCGAGACATCTGTTTCCTCATCGGAAACAACTTTTATGTGTCTTCGGTTCTTTCGCTTGCAGGCTCCAAGTCTGCGAAGCTTTCCATCGGCGAGGTACACGAAGTTATCTTCGGCTTTTAATACGTAGAACGGTCGCTCCTTGTCGCGACCTGCGAGAGAAACAACGATATGTCCGACAGCTGCTTCCATACGCATTCCCTCTACATTGTATCGGCCAAGGTGAGAATCTCCGGGCCGTCCTCTGTAATCAATACCGAGTTTTCATAATGGGCAGACAGCTTTCCGTCCCGCGTTTTCACGGTCCAGCCGTCGCTTAGCTCTTTGACGGTATACACGCCCTGATTAACCATTGGTTCTATGGCTATCGTCATGCCGCTCACAAGTCTCGGTCCGCATCCCGGTTTACCGAAATTCGGAACCTCGGGCTCCTCGTGAAGCTGAGCACCAACCCCGTGTCCGATATACTTGCGGACAACGGAGAAGCCATTTGCCTCAACGCAGGTCTGGATGGCATGAGAGATATCAGAAACCCTGTTACCGACCCGAGCGTATTTTATACCCTCATAGAAGCATTGCCGAGTTACATCTATAAGCCTTTGCGCTTCATCACTTACTTTGCCGACGGCAAAGGTGTTTGCACAGTCTCCGATGTAGCCCTGATATGTCGCCCCTACGTCTATCTTTACCAAGTCTCCTTCGCAAATCTTGCGAGGACCGGGTATGCCGTGAATCACTTCGTCGTTAATCGAAATACAAGCCGCTCCGGGAAAGCCGGCATATCCAAGGAAACTCGGATATGCGCCGTCTTTCTCAATAGCTCGCTTAATTAAATCGTTAAGCTCTCCGGTTGTGATTCCCGGTGCTACCGCACGACCTGCGGCAGCAAGAGCATTTGCTGCGATGCGACCTGCACATCGCATAAGCTCAATTTCTCTTTTTGATTTAATTTGTATCAAAAGCTTAATCCTCCAAAACCTTCGTTTGAAGCTTCAACCTTCTGCTTTGTTCTTTAAACACCGAGTGCTTCAAAGACACGGCGCGTTGTGGCATCAATGCCATCGTCACCCGCAATTGCCTTAAGAATGCCCTTAGCGTTGTAGAACTCAACAAGCGGTTCTGTCTGCTCATGATACACGCGAAGTCTGTCGCGTACAGTTTCGGGAGCATCGTCCGCACGGAGGACAAGCTTGCCACCGCAGGAATCGCATACTCCTTCTGCTTTCGGCTGCTTATGCTCAATGTGGTATGAAGAACCACAAGCTTCGCATACGCGGCGACCGGACATACGGCGCTCTATTGCCGAATCGTCAACTTCGATTGAGATAACCATATCGATCTGAACACCCATATCATCGAGTGCCTTTGCCTGAGCAACTGTTCTCGGCATACCGTCAAGAATGAAACCATTCTTGCAATCATCTGCCGTAAGTCTCTCAGAAACAATACCGACAACAACTTCATCCGGAACGAGCTTACCAGCATCCATAAAGGATTTTGCCATAACTCCACGCTCCGTCTTGTTTTTGATTGCCTCACGAAGGATGTTTCCCGTCGAAATCGTCGGGATGTTAAGTTTGTTGCAAATAATTTCAGCCTGAGTTCCTTTTCCTGCTCCCGGAGCACCAAGGAGAATAAGCTTCATTGCCATTTCCTCCTTATTCAAGGAAACCCTTGTAGTTTCTCATCATCATCTGAGATTCGAGCTGCTTTACAGTTTCAAGTGCAACACCGACAACGATGATTACCGAAGTACCACCGATCGAGAGTCCGTTGAGTGCCGACGACATATGTCCAACGAGAATCGGAAGAACAGCGATGACACCAAGGAAGAATGCACCGAAAAGGGTGATCTTGCTGATAACCTTCTTTATGAAATCAGCAGTCGGTCTGCCCGGACGGAAGCCCGGAAGGAAACCGCCGTTATTCTTGAGGTTATTTGCAATCTCAACGGGGTTGTACTGAATTGCAGTGTAGAAATAGCTGAATCCTACAATGAGGAGAAGGTAAACAATCGGGTAAATCCAGCTTTCAGTCGGGCTGAAGAACAAGCGGTTAAGCTTTGCCCAAACGCCGTCCGAAGCCGGGTTGAAGAATGCAGCGATTGTTGCCGGGAATGTCGCAATCGTTGATGCGAAGATGATCGGCATAACACCTGACATATTTACCTTGATCGGCAAATGTGTGCTGCGACCGCCATACATCTTGCGTCCGACAACGCGCTTTGCATACTGGATTGAGAGTCTGCGCTCTGCACCATCAAAGAAGATGATGAATGCGATAACCGCAAGGAAGAGAGCGATGACGCCAATAAATCCGTACCACTTGATTGCATTGATGTTCTGGAAAAGTCTCCAGAGAGCCGGGAACGCACGGGAAACAATACCGACAAAGAGTATTAAGGAAATACCGTTTCCGATACCGTTTTCAGTGATCTGTTCACCGAGCCACATAATGAATGTTGCGCCTGCAACAAATGTTGCGACGATGACAACTGCAACAAAGAACGACGGAACTCCTGCCGGAACATTGATAAACGACTGACCGCTACCTGCACCGTTTGAGAGAAGCGTGTAGTATGCATAGCCCTGAAGAAGAGCGATTGCAATTGTTGCATAACGAGTGATGGATGCGAGCTTCTTCTTACCTTCTTCGCCGCCGTCCTTGACCATACGCTCAAGAGCAGGGATTGCAACGGAAAGAAGCTGCATAATGATGGATGCGTTGATATACGGCTGTATTGAAAGTGCAAATACATTTGCCATTTCAAGCGAACCACCGGACATAGCATTTAAGAATCCGAGTGCTGTGCCTGCAAGCTGTTCACTGAAAAGCTTGCTGACCTCAGGCGAGATGAAAGGAACCGGAATTGCCGAACCAAGTCTAAAGATAAGAAGACACACGAGTGTGAATATGATCTTTTTACGAAGCTCGGGTATTCTCCACGCGTTCTTAATTGTCTCTATCACTTAGACCACCTCGACCTTCCCTCCGGCGGCTTCAATCTTTGCCTTTGCCGATTCGGAGAAAGCGTTAGCCTTAACAGTGAGCTTCTTTGTGAGCTCGCCGTTACCGAGAACGCGAAGTCCGTCCTCTGCCTTGCGGATGATCTTCTTAGCAAGTAACTCTTCAGTTCCTACTACAGCGCCGTTGTCAAAAGCATTGAGAGCTTCGACATTGACGATTGCATATGTCTTTGCAAAGATATTGTTAAAACCACGTTTCGGGAGACGTCTGGTAATCGGCATCTGACCGCCTTCGAATCCGATACGGACACCGCCGCCGGATCTTGCGTTCTGACCCTTATGACCTTTTCCCGCTGTTTTACCATTGCCCGAGCCGGGACCTCTGCCCTTACGCTTTACTTCAGTGACAGAGCCTGCTGCGGGAGATAATTCGTGCAGTTTCATAGCTACACCTCCCTATTAAACTTCTTCGACCTTGACAAGATAAGAGATCTGCTTGATCTTGCCGCGAGTCTGCGCATTGTCAGGCTGTACTGTTACGTTATTGACCTTCTTGAGGCCAAGCGATTTGGCGGTGGCAATGTGCTTTTCTATTCTGCCGACCAAGCTTTTGGTAAGCGTTATTTTAAGTTGAGACACGACTTTGCCCTCCTACTAATCTTGAATTTCAGCAACTGTCTTACCGCGAAGAGCTGCTACTTCCTCCGCACAGCGAAGAGACTTGAGACCCTCCATTGTTGCAGTTACAACGTTAACCGGATTGTTGGAGCGGAGGCACTTCGTACGAATGTCGCGAATACCTGCTACTTCCAATACAGCACGGACAGGTCCGCCTGCGATAACACCGGTACCGGGAGCTGCCGGCTTAAGAAGTACGCGTCCTGCGCCGAACTCACCAACGACTTCGTGCGGGATTGTTGTACCCAAAAGCGCGATTTTTACGAGGTTCTTCTTTGCGTCCTCGATACCCTTGCGGATTGCATCCGGAACTTCAGCTGCCTTACCGAGACCGAAGCCTACGGTACCCTTGCCGTCACCGACAACTACAAGCGCTGCAAACTTAAAGATACGACCGCCCTTAACGGTTTTAGATACTCGGTTAAGAGATACGACCTTTTCCTGAAACTCATCGTTTCTTTCTTCAAATCTTCCTGCCATAAAAATCTTACCTCCTCCCGATTAAAACTGAAGTCCGCCCTCGCGAGCGCCTTCTGCAAGTTCTTTTACACGTCC
>JAFYPW010000050.1 GCA_017559985.1 Oscillospiraceae bacterium
GGTGCAAAACTTTGCAAAATAATATTATACACAATTTCCGGTAAATGTCAACAAAAATTTTATCGGCATTCACACACTTGAAAATCGATTGCGTTTTTGCTATAATGTTGAAAGCTTAAAAACTATAATGTTTGGAGGAAAACCATGAAAAAAACCTCTCTTCTTTCCCGTGCGGGATTGATTGCCGCGGTCTATGCCGTACTGACACTTGCTTTCCCTGTTCTTTCTTACGGACCGATTCAGCTCCGCGTAAGCGAGGCGCTCGTCCTGCTTCCGGTTGTTATGCCGGAATCCGTTCTTGGGCTGACGTTCGGTTGCCTTGTGGCAAACACGGTCGGTGTCTTCTGGGGATATTCTCTTCCCTGGGATATGGTGATGGGAACGTTTGCAACATTCATAGCTGCGGTTATCACGCGAAAAATAAAAAACAAGTGGCTCGCGCCGCTCCCGGCCGTGCTCTCCAACGGTCTGATTGTCGGAACAATGATTACATATATAATATTACCGGAGGCAGAAGCTGCCCCGCTGTGGTATAATATATTAACCGTAGGCGCAGGAGAGGCGATAGTGAGTTATGCTCTCGGCATTCCTCTGTTTAATATTATTCGAAAAAATTTACGAAAATAATCCACGAAAGGATTTCAGATGGTATGAAAAAACTTGTTGCGTTATTTCTTGCGATTTGTGCGATGCTCTCTCTTTCCTCCTGCAAAGAAGAGAATACATCCCAAGACAAGCTCAGAATCATAACTTCGTTTTATCCGGTATACATCACAACGCTGAACATTGTTGATGGTGTGGAAAGTGTAGAACTCATCAATATGACGGAGCCGGATGTAGGGTGTCTTCACGATTATATAATGACAGCAGAGGATATAGAAAAGGCTGTCGGTGCAAAGCTTTTCATTGCAAGTGGACTTAATATGGAAAAGTTTGTCGGCAAAGTTTCGCTCGGAATTCCGCGGCTTGAACTTCTTGAAAGCGGGGAGGACATTCCGCATAAAATTGGTGAAGAGGAAGAAGAAAACCCTCACTACTGGATGAATATCGAAAACACCATTGCGCAGACAGAAAAGATAAAGCGAACGTTATGCAGAATAGACCCTGTCAATGCTGACGTATATGAAAAGAATGCCGCGGAATACACACAAAAGCTCAATGAGGTAAAGCTTGAAGCGCAAGAGCGTTGCGCGTCTCTTGGAAAACGAAAGATAGCAGTGATGCACGACTCGTTTGATTATTTCGCGGACGAGTTTGGTCTGGAAATAATCGCGTTGGTTCCGGATGATGACAATATCATAGCCGCAGATAAAATTGAACGGGCAGGAATCGACACGATATTTACACAGCAGAGCTTTGCGGAGAATGCGTCTCTCCGCACAATTGTAAAGAAGAAAGGCTGGAACATAGCTGTTCTTGACACACTCACAAGCGGCGAAATAAATGAAGACACGAAAGATGCGTATCTTGATGCAGTTCACAAAAATCTGGACCTGCTTGAAAGCGTTTTGAACAAATGATTGTTCACGTTGCACAAATTTAAAACAAAAATTCAGCGAAGTGATATGCACTTCGCTGAATTTTTTATATAAAGTTGACATACTTGCAAAAATAGTGATAAAATGATATTCTCAATTATAATGCGGTAATTTGCCCACTTGCAATTTTATTTTACCGCAGATAGTTGAAAAATACAACTGATTATCGCAGAAAACCACCAACAGAACCGGGCGTTTCAAACGGGTCATATCTCGTTTTGTCAAGCCTGTTCCGGGTGGATAACACAGGGGCTTTGCCCCGAGTTCAGAAGGAGTGATTGCTGATGAAGGACGTTATGTACGGCAGAACCGAAAGAAAAAGCTTTGCACATATCGACGAGATCCTCGATATGCCGAATCTTCTTGAGGTTCAGAAAAAGTCCTACGAATGGTTCCTTAAAACCGGACTGCGTGATGTTTTGCAGGATGCCGGCGTTATTGAGGACTATTCCGGAAATCTCGAGCTGTCGTTTGTTGACTACACGCTCGAAGACAAGTGCAAATACAGTGTGGAGGAGTGCAAAGAGCGCGACGCAACATATGCAGCTCCCCTGCGCGTAAAGGTCAGACTTCGCAACAAGGAAACTGACGAGATCAAGGAACAGGAAATCTTTATGGGTGATTTCCCCGTTATGACAAAGACGGGAACGTTTGTCATAAACGGCGCAGAACGTGTTATTGTTTCTCAGATCGTCCGTTCTCCTGGTATGTATTTCGATGCAAAGATGGACAAGGCTGACAGCGCGATTTACAGCGCGACCGTCATCCCGTACCGCGGTGCATGGCTTGAATATGAGACTGACTTAAACGATATATTCAGCATCAGAATAGATAAAAACAGAAAGCTTCCCGTAACATCTTTTATTCGCGCTCTCGGTCTTTCAACAGACGCGCAGATAAAAGAAGTTTTCGGAGAGGACGAGAGAATAGTACAGACACTTGATAAGGACACCTGCAAGAATGAAGACGATGCTCTTATCGAAATCTACAAGCGTCTCCGTCCGGGCGAGCCTCCTACAATCGAAGGAGCAAAAACGCTCATACACAATCTCTTCTTCGATGAGAGACGTTACGACCTCTCTGCGGTAGGCAGATATAAATACAACAAGAAGATGGACATCGCACGCCGTATTGCGAACAGAACTCTTCTTGAACCGGCAGTATGCCCGCGCACGGGTGAAATCATTGCCGAAGCGGGTGAAATTCTCTCTCGCGAAAAGGCAGAGGAAATTTCACGTCGCGGTGTAAATTCCGTCATTCTCAGCATCAACAACAAATCCGTCAAGGTTTTCGGAAACGGAATGGTTGACATCAACGACTTTGTTGATTTTGATGCAAAAGAGGAACTTGGAATAAATGAAAAGGTTCGTTTCTCCGTTCTCTGTGAGATTATCGATGAATTCGAAGGCGACGAGCTTCGTGCAAAGATAGCAGAGAGAAGAGAAGAACTTATCCCCAACCATATTATCATTGATGATATTTTCGCATCAATCAACTACCTCAACGGTCTGCCGTTCGGCATCGGAACAACAGACGACATCGACCATCTCGGAAACCGTCGTCTCCGCTCTGTCGGCGAACTTTTGCAGAACCAGTTCAGAATCGGTTTTTCGCGCATGGAGCGCGGAATCCGTGAGCGTATGACGATTCAGGATCTCGACATCGTCACACCGCAGTCACTTATAAACATCCGTCCCGTAACTGCTGCGATAAAGGAGTTTTTCGGCTCTTCACCGCTCTCGCAGTTTATGGACCAGAACAACCCGCTTGCAGAGCTTACGCATAAGCGCCGTATGTCAGCGCTCGGTCCCGGCGGTCTTTCCCGCGACCGCGCAAGCTTTGAAGTCCGAGACGTTCATCACAGCCATTACGGCCGTATGTGTCCGATTGAGACACCTGAAGGTCCGAACATCGGTCTTATTTCCTATCTCGCAAGCTTTGCGCGTATAAACGATTTCGGCTTCATCGAAGCTCCTTACCGTCCGATTGACAAGAAGACAGGCAAGGTAACGGATGAGGTTGTATATATGATGGCTGATGCCGAGGATGAGTTCATCATCGCTCAGGCAAACGAGCCGCTTGATGAGAACGGCTGTATTGCGGCAGAGCGTGTAACCTGCCGTGTGCGCGACGAAATCGTTGAAGTTCCGAGAGACAGAGTCGACTATATCGACGTTTCTCCGAAGATGATGGTATCTGTTGCGACAGCAATGATACCGTTCCTTGAAAACGACGACGCCAACCGTGCGCTTATGGGCTCGAACATGCAGAAGCAGGCAGTTCCGCTTCTCGTTACGGAAGCTCCTATCGTTGCGACAGGTATCGAGCACAAGGTTGCTGTTGACTCCGGCGTCTGCGAGCTTGCAGACGACGACGGTGTTGTCACACAGGTTGAGGCAGACAGCATCACAATCAAATATGACAATGGCGAAATAAAGAAGCATAAGCTTATCAAGTTTATGCGTTCCAACCAGGGCACTTGCGTCAACCAGCGCCCGATCGTCTTTGCCGGCGATAAGGTAAAGAAAGGCGATGTAATTGCAGACGGACCTTCAACTGCCGACGGTGAAATTGCTCTCGGCAAGAACGTTCTTATCGGCTTTATGACATGGGAAGGCTATAACTACGAAGACGCGGTTCTCCTTAACGAGCGTCTCGTAAAAGAAGATGTTTACTCTTCTATCCATATTGAAGAATATGAAACAGAAGCACGCGATACAAAGCTCGGCTGCGAGGAAATCACACGCGAAATCCCCAATGTCGGTGATGACGCACTCCGTGATCTTGATGAGCGCGGCATTATCCGTATCGGTGCTGAGGTAAGAGCAGGAGACATCCTTGTCGGTAAGGTTACACCGAAGGGTGAAACAGAACTTACGGCAGAGGAAAGACTTCTCCGTGCAATCTTCGGAGAAAAGGCACGCGAGGTCCGCGACACATCTCTCCGTGTTCCGCACGGTGAGAGCGGTATCATTGTTGACGTCAAGGTGTTCACACGCGCAAACGGCGATGAGATGAACCCGGGTGTCAATATGGTAGTACGTTGCTATATCGCAAGAAAGAGAAAAATCTCCGTCGGCGATAAGATGGCAGGTCGTCACGGTAACAAGGGTGTTGTTTCACGCATTCTTCCGCAGGAGGATATGCCGTTCCTTCCGGATGGCACTCCGCTTGACATCGTTCTTAACCCGCTCGGTGTTCCGTCACGTATGAACATCGGTCAGGTTCTTGAAGTTCACTTGGGCTATGCGGCAAAGAAGCTTGGATGGAAGGTTGCAACGCCTGTATTTGACGGTGCAAACGAGAAGGATATTGAAGAGACTCTCAAGCTCGCAGGTCTTTCACCTGACGGCAAGAGCGACCTTTACGACGGACGCACGGGTGAGAAGTTTGATAATCCCGTAACCGTAGGTTATGTTTACTTCTTAAAACTTCACCACCTTGTTGACGACAAGATTCACGCACGTTCAACCGGTCCGTACTCGCTTGTTACACAGCAGCCGCTCGGCGGTAAGGCACAGTTCGGCGGTCAGCGTTTCGGTGAAATGGAAGTCTGGGCTCTTGAAGCTTACGGTGCTGCATATACATTGCAGGAAATCCTTACTGTAAAGTCCGACGATATTGTTGGCCGTGTAAAGACATACGAAGCTATCGTAAAGGGCAGAAATGTACCGCATCCGGGTATTCCGGAATCCTTCAAGGTTCTTGTCAAGGAGCTTCAGTCGCTCTGTCTTGATGTCCGTGTTCTTGATAAGAATATGGAAGAAATCGAGCTTAACGATGATGACGATGACGATAACTTTGTAAAGTTCGCCGAAGAGGATGAAGCATACGTAATGGATGGAAACATCGAAGACGCGGGATATACCGTAAGCGATGCTGATGATGTCGACGGCGACGACGGTCTTTTTGACCTGGCAGGCGAATTTGACGAAGAACCCGATCTTTTCTCGGATTCGGAAGAACTTTAAGGAGGAGGTAAGGTTATGAGTAATACGACCTTTGAAGCTATCAAAATAGGTCTTGCATCTCCCGAAATGATCTACGACTGGTCATTCGGCGAAGTTACAAAGCCTGAAACGATAAATTACAGAACCTTAAAGCCGGAAAGAGACGGTTTGTTCTGCGAAAAAATCTTTGGTCCGATGAAGGACTGGGAATGTCATTGCGGAAAATACAAGAAGATAAGTTATAAGGGGAAGATATGCGACCGCTGCGGCGTTGAGGTCACAAAGGCAAAGGTGCGTCGCGAGCGTATGGGTCATATAGACCTTGCAACACCGGTTTCGCACATCTGGTATTTCAAGGGCATACCCTCCCGTATGGGACTTATTCTTGATATATCACCGCGAATTCTTGAAAAGGTTTTATACTTTGCTTCATATATAGTCACGGATCCGGGCGATACGCCGCTCGAAAAGAAGCAGGTTTTAAATGAAAAGGAATACCGCGATTATCGCCTTAAATATGAGGACGATTTCAAGGCAGGTATGGGCGCAGAAACTGTCCGTGAGCTTCTTGCGGATATTGACCTTGAAGCTCTTGCAGAGGAGCTTAAACGTGAACTTGCTGATGCAACGGGACAGAAGAAGCTTCGCATAATCAAGCGTCTTGAAGTTGTTGAGGCGTTCCGTGCATCCGGAAACCGTCCCGAGTGGATGGTACTTACGGTGCTTCCGGTCATTCCGCCGGAAATCCGTCCGATGGTTCAGCTCGATGGCGGTCGCTTTGCAACAAGTGACTTAAACGACCTTTACCGTCGCGTTATAAACAGAAACAACCGACTTAAAAAGCTTTTGGAGCTTCGTGCGCCGGACATCATCGTCCGTAACGAGAAGCGTATGCTCCAGGAGGCTGTTGACGCTCTTATCGATAACGGCCGCCGCGGTCGTCCGGTAACAGGCCCGAACAGCCGCCCGCTCAAATCCCTTTCCGATATGCTTAAAGGTAAGCAGGGACGCTTCCGTCAGAACCTTCTCGGTAAGCGTGTTGACTATTCGGGACGTTCGGTTATCGTCGTAGGCCCTGAGCTTAAACTTTATCAGTGCGGTCTCCCGAAGGAAATGGCACTTGAACTCTTCAAGCCGTTTGTTATGAAGAAGCTTGTTTCCGACAACATAGCAAACAATATCAAGAGCGCAAAGAAGATGGTCGAGCGTGCAAAACCTGAGGTATGGGATGCGCTTGATACAATTATCAAGGACCATCCGGTTCTTTTAAACCGTGCGCCTACACTTCACCGTCTCGGTATTCAGGCGTTTGAGCCGGTGCTCGTAGAAGGCCGCGCGCTTAAACTTCACCCGCTCGTATGTACGGCGTTCAACGCTGACTTTGACGGTGACCAGATGGCTGTTCACGTCCCGCTTTCGGCTGAGGCACAGGCAGAAGCCCGTTTCCTTATGCTTTCTGCAAACAACCTCTTGAAGCCGCAGGACGGTTTCCCGGTAACTGTTCCGTCACAGGATATGGTTCTCGGTTCGTACTACCTCACAATAGAGCGTGATGAGCCGGGTGCAGGAAAAGTGTTCGGAAGCATGGACGAAGTCATCCTTGCTCTTGACGAGAAGGTAATAGGTCTTCATTCGCCGATCAAAATGCGCATAACACGCGAAATCGACGGTGTTGAGCATACGGGAATCATTGATTGTACGGCAGGCCGTCTCATCTTCAACGAGCCTATCCCGCAGGACCTTGGCTTTGTTGACAGAACAGACCCCGAGCATATGCTTGACCTTGAAGTAAACTTCCTTGTCACAAAGAAGGAACTCGGTAAGATTATCAACAAGTCAATCCATAAGCACGGCTTCACAAAAACAGCAGAGCTTCTTGATGACCTCAAAGCTCTCGGATATAAGTACTCAACACGCGGAGCTATCACCATCTCCATTTCCGATATGGTCGTTCCGAAGGAGAAGTACGAATATATCAAGGCATCAGAAAAGGCAATCGCCGATATCGAAAAGAAGTTCCAGCGCGGCTTTATCACAAATGATGAGCGCTACCGCCTTGTTATCGAGGAGTGGACAAAGACAACAAACGATGTTACAAAGGCACTCGAAAACACACTCGACCACTTCAATCCGATTTATATGATGGCAAACTCCGGAGCCCGTGGTTCTATGAACCAGATCCGTCAGCTTGCAGGTATGCGTGGTCTTATGGCTAACACGGCAGGTAAGACAATCGAAATTCCGATCAAGGCTAACTTCCGCGAAGGTCTTTCGGTTCTTGAATACTTCGTTTCGTCACGTGGTGCACGTAAAGGTCTTGCCGATACGGCGCTCCGTACAGCTGACTCAGGTTACCTTACACGTCGTCTCGTTGACGTTTCTCAGGATGTTATCATCCGCGAACACGACTGTGGAACAACAGACGGTATTGAAGTGTTTGAAATCCGCGACGGCGGTCAGACAATCGAACCGCTCCGCGACAGACTTGTCGGCAGATACCTTGCAGAGCCTGTTTGTGATAACGACGGGAATGTTATCGTTTCAACAAATAAGCTTATGACAAACGAAGATGCCGATAAGATTATCAACGCAGGTATCGAAAAAGTTCTTATCCGTTCAGTTCTCAAATGCCGTGCAAAACACGGTGTATGTGCAAAGTGCTACGGTGCAAACCTTGCCTCGGGTGAGTCTGCAAGCATCGGTGAGTCTGTCGGCGTCATTGCTGCACAGTCAATCGGTGAACCGGGTACACAGCTTACAATGAGAACGTTCCACACGGGCGGTGTTGCCGGTGATGACATTACACAGGGTCTCCCGCGTGTTGTTGAGCTCTTCGAAGGCAGAAAGCCGAAGAAGATGGCAATACTCTCCGAAATCTCCGGTGTTGTTTCATTTGATGAAATCAAGAAGAGCGCACCGCGTGCAATCAACGTAACAAACAAAGAAGACGGCGAAACAAGAAGCTATCCGATTCCGTTCGGTGCCATTGTAAAGGTGGCGGAAGGTGATGAGGTGGCAGTCGGTGCCGAGCTTACGGAAGGCGCACTCAACCCGCACGATGTTCTCAGAATAAGCGGCGTTTCTGCTGTTCAGAACTATCTCATCCAGGAAGTTCAGCGTGTTTACCGTCAGCAGGGCGTTGATATCAATGACCGCCATATCGAAGTTATCGTCAGCCGTATGCTCCGCAAGGTAACGGTTGATGAGCAGGGAGATACAGCGCTTCTTTCCGGCTCAATGGTCGACTTCTTCGAATTTGAAAGCGAAAACCAGAAGATTGACGCAAGAATTGCAGCAGGTGAGGAAGCACTCACAAAGGCAACCTGCACACCTGTTCTTCTCGGTATCACAAAAGCGGCTCTCGCAACAGATTCGTTCCTTTCGGCAGCATCCTTCCAGGAAACAACAAGAGTTCTTACGGATGCGGCAATCAAGGGTAAGGTTGACCCGCTCGTCGGTCTTAAAGAAAACGTCATTATCGGTAAGCTCATTCCCGCAGGTTCAGGTATGAAAATGTACCGTGAATTTGATATGGAGTATAAGTCCGAAAGCGCAGAAACAGAGGAAATAGGCTGATTTTAGAAAATTTTGTATTAAAGATTGACTATTTGCAAATAATCTGTTATAATGCGTTAATGTATGATATTATGCTCCGGTAGTATGAGCTTTTGGAGGTAAATTCAAGATGCTTTGTGAATTTGCATCTGCAAAACCGGTCGTCGGCATAAAGCAATCACGTCGCGCGGTCTGCGACGGTTCGGCAAAAGCGGCATATGTTGCCCGCGATGCTGACCCCGATATTACAGACCCTTTCTCGCGACTGTGTGAGAAAAACAATGTCGAAGTGGTTTATGTAGATACGATGGAGGAGCTTGGCCAGGCCTGCGGGATAAACGTAGGCGCAGCCGTTGCGGTGCTTCTTAAATAGGGCCGCAAAACAAACTTAAATTCCCGGTCGGCCGACTCTCGGATGAGGGTCGGTCGGCAGAGAATATATATTTATATTTGAGGAAAGGAGGAAATCAGCTAATGCCTACAGTAAATCAGCTTGTCAGAAAAGGACGTCAGGTTTCCATCTACAAATCTACGGCTCCGGCTCTGCAAAACGGGTACAACTCACTTAAAAAGGAAGTTACAAACCAGAGTTCACCTCAGAAGCGTGGCGTATGCACATCAGTCCGTACAGCTACACCGAAGAAGCCGAACTCCGCTCTCCGTAAGATTGCCCGTGTTCGCCTTACTAACGGTACAGAAGTTTCAGCATACATCCCCGGTGTAGGTCATAACCTTCAGGAACACTCCGTTGTTATGATCCGCGGCGGTCGTGTTAAGGACCTTCCTGGTGTACGTTACCACATTATCCGCGGTACACTTGATACACAGGGTGTTGCAAACCGTATGCAGTCCCGTTCAAAGTACGGCGCAAAGAAGCCGAAGGCAGGCAAGTAATTTCAAACCAACACACGACTTTACCACGCACAGCGCAAGGCAAAGTCA
>JAFYPW010000001.1 GCA_017559985.1 Oscillospiraceae bacterium
CTCTCTAAAAAATTTATATCATTTTATTGATATCTCTTTTTTTCTGAGCTTTGCTCCAAGCAAAGTTTCAAAGTAAATTTTGTTATCATGCGCTCAGTACGGGGCCCACCCTGTACCGAGCACCGGCGTTGTTGTCTGTTACGTTGTTTAATTTACAAGGTACAAATCGTGTCTTTTCAACACCCACGCTCCTCCCTTCCGGAAGTCGCGACCGAGTATTGATTATATCACGGGCGCATCCTCTTGTCAACTACTTTTTTCATCTTTTCTGACTTTTTTTCGTCGCCGCGGTTCGCCCTTTTCAGACCCCCCGCGTGAGGTGCTTTTCTAATATACCAAATTTGCTACGCCTTGTCAACACTTTTTTCCAACTTTTTTTAAAAAAATTTTATATCCTGTTCTATATATTAAAGATTGATTTTACATTACCTTTAATATATAATTGTAAATAATCAAATCACTTGCCCGGAGGTACTTAAAATGCCTATTAAAATTCCTGACGCTCTCCCCGCGCGCACAATACTCGAACAGGAAAATATATTTGTTATGACAGAAAACCGCGCAGCACACCAGGACATACGTCCGCTGCGCATACTTATCCTCAACCTTATGCCCACAAAAATAACAACGGAGACCCAGCTTCTCCGTGCACTTTCCAACACACCTCTCCAAATAGAATTTGACCTTCTGAAAACCGCAACACACCGTTCAAAGAACACTTCAAGCGAGCACCTTGATTCCTTCTACAAGGATTTTGACGACATAAAAAGCAAAAAGTACGACGGAATGATAATTACAGGTGCACCGGTTGAGACACTCGAATTCGAAAGTGTTGACTACTGGCAGGAGCTCTGTGAAATTATGGAGTGGACAAAAACAAACGTATTTTCCACCTTCCATATATGCTGGGGTGCACAGGCCGCACTTCATTATCATTACGGAATAAGCAAAGCAGAAACAGACGGAAAGGTGTTCGGCATTTTCCGTCACAAGAATTTAAACCCCACCTGCCCTCTTCTCCGCGGCTTTGACGACATTTTTTACGCTCCGCACTCACGCCACACCGCAATAGATGAAGATGCACTTGAAAGATGTGACAAACTTGAAGTTCTTGCAACATCAAAGGAAGCAGGATCTTACCTCATCGTAGGTCGAAACGGCCGCCAGATATTTGTCACAGGACATCCCGAATATGATGCAGGAACGCTTGCTAGCGAATACGAGCGTGACGTTAACCTAGGCAAGTCCATCGACATTCCCAAAAATTACTACAAGAAGGACGACCCGACACTCGCACCCGTTGTCACCTGGCGGGCACACGCACACTTGCTTTACACAAACTGGCTTAACTATTATGTATATCAGAACACACCATACAACGTGGATGACATCAATTAAAAAACAGCGGGCAGTCTGCCCGCTGTTTTTATGCGTAGAAATCGTGTTTTCCGACACTCATTACAAAATCTCTGTTATTGGGTATCCACATACTTGTTGATATCGATGGATTTAAAAAGAAGAGAGTATTTGCATCAGTCACCTTATAGTTCTCAAGGCAAATTTTTGCCGCCATTATGCTTTCTTCCGTCGGCGGATTGTTAATTGTTCCGTTTGCAACAGGTGTGAACTGAACACCGCCGCTTGTGTCGAATATCACGTCATAGATATTATCAGGAAATTCAGAACTTGCAACTCTGTTCAGAACAACATTCCCCACCGCTATCTTTCCGACAAGCGGCTCTCCCGCGCTTTCGGCACTGATGATTTTCGAAAGCCAATAAAGTTCATTTCCGTCATAAAACGCATCTGCATTTTTAAACACCTCCGCGCCGGAAGTGACAACTGCCGTGCGGCTCGTGCCGTTCCATTCGACAACAGAATCAAGGGCTTTTGCTATTGAGCGCACCGGAACGAACATACTTCCATCTATTATCAGGTTTTTATTTCCGGAATACACATATCTTCCGTTACACTGAATATACATATCACCAAGCCCGGCAGAAAGTGACGTTCCCTCTCCTTCAAGAGTTGCAGTTGAGCTTTCTCCGTTCCAGGAAATCTTCCCGTCGGAGAGTTCTTCACAAAACGCCCTGAACGGAACGTATGTAACAGAATTTATAAGCTTTGCTCCTCCAAAGCTCACCCCGTCTATATCTACATTTGCAGCAAAAGCACCACTCACCAGCATTGACACAGCCAGAAGGCATACCAAAAATCGTTTCATAATACATCTCCTTTCTTTGCCTCGTTTGAAATTCTACACAAAAAAGGATGATTTTTCAATGCAAAACATCTGGTAAATCTTCAAATATGTGGTATTTACAAACTTTATAAGCAATAATTTATTTTTTTGAAAACCGTAAAAAAAACTCTTGCATTTTGAAAATAAATCTGTTATTATATTATATGCTGTTTATTGACAAGATTTGAAGGAGGTGCGGCAAATGGCAAAATGCGCAATTTGCGACAAGGGCGTGACCTTTGGTATCAAGGTTTCCCACTCACACAGACGTTCCAACAAAATGTGGAAGCCGAACGTAAAACGTGTTAAGGCTATCGTAGATGGTTCACCCCGTCATATTTATGTTTGTACTAGATGCCTCCGTTCCGGCAAGGTTCAGCGCGCTATATAAGTACACATGAATTGCCAGAGACGCAGAAGCTACATTCTGCGTCTTTTTGCTTATTTAACAGAAAAGGAGCTTTCTTATGACCACAACCTTTCTTTCCTTTGATACATACCTGACAGTTCTTCTGCGACTCGTTATCGCCGTCATTCTCGGTGCTTTAATAGGAATGGAACGCGGCAGCAGCAAACACGATGCAGGTCTGCGCACACACATAATCGTCGCGCTCGGAGCTGCTTCAACGATGATTACAAGTATGCTTATCGCAGAAAAGTACGGTGCAATCACCGACATAACACGTCTCGGCGCTCAGGTCATAAGCGGAATCGGTTTTCTCGGTGTCGGGAGCATCATAGTTACCAAAAACCGCATACGCGGTCTTACGACAGCCGCAGGACTCTGGACTACTGCCTGTCTCGGACTCGTTGCCGGTGCAGGTTTTTTAGAAGTTGCAATCACCATTCTTCTCCTGATTCTCTTCACAGTATATCTTCTCCGCCCCCTTTCATTAAAGCTTCGTGCAAATGACCTTTCCTTCGAAATTATCTGTGATTCATCAAAGCTCTCACCGGCAGCTCTCACAGAACTTTTCATAAAACAAAATTACGAAATAGTGTCAGTCAAAGTTGCAGGAGAACGAACGGTTGCCATAGTCCACAGCGGTGATCGCTGTGACAGGAACGAATTCATACAGCAACTCCTCAAAATTGACGGAATAATGGGAATAAGCGAAATATAGCAAAAAGCAAGAGGTTTTAACCTCTTGCTTTTTTATAATTTTCAACAAATTTTTGCGCACTCGAAAGCGGCTCATCTCCGCCTTTGAGTTTCAGCATAAGATACGGTTCCTGCCCTGCATTGAGAAGTATCTTCCCTTTATACTCCGGCATCGCGCACAGCTTTGATATAATATCAAACGTCGGGTCTGTCATTGTAATTTTGAGACTGCTCCCCTTCTGAGTTATATCGCAGATTCCGGCATCTGCTGCCGCAAGACGAAGCAGTGCAATATCAACAAGCGTCATCGTTTCACGCGGAGGTTCGCCAAAGCGGTCACAAAGTTCGTCTATGACATCGTCCGCATCCTCACGGTCCTCTATTGATGCAATCCTGCGATATAAATCCATTCTCGTTTCACTTGATGCAACATATTTTTCAGGTATGTTTGCAGAAACGGTAAGGTCTGCACTGCACACCCCGGCTGTTTTTGTATTTTCGCCTTTCTCTTCCGATATTGCGGTTTCAAGAAGCTTTAAATACATATCATACCCTACACTCATCATATGCCCGCTCTGTTCTGCGCCGAGAACATTTCCCGCGCCGCGCAGTTCAAGATCGCGCATGGCAATCTTAAAGCCTGCGCCGAACTCAACATACTCGCGGATCGCGGCAAGACGCTTTTCTGCAATTTCAGAAAGTGCCTTTCCTCTGCGATACGTGAGATAAGCATAAGCATGGCGGGAAGATCTTCCGACACGGCCACGTATCTGATGAAGCTGAGCAAGGCCCATCTTATCCGCATCTTCGATAATAAGCGTGTTTACGTTTGGTATGTCAATCCCTGTTTCGATTATGGTTGTGCAGACAAGAACATCTATCTCACCCTCGCCCATCCTGCGCATAACATCAGATAGCTCACCCTCGCCCATCTGTCCGTGTCCGACAGCTACCGTTATATCAGGAACAAGCTTTGCTATTCTCGCGGCACACGCTTCGATTGAAGCAATATTGTTATGGAGATAATACACCTGACCGCCGCGCGCAATTTCACGGCGTATTGCATCGGCAATTATTTCTCTGTCATGCTCAAAAACATATGTCATAACCGGATGACGATTGCGGGGCGCTTCCTCCATAATGGACATATCGCGTATTCCGGAAAGCGCCATATTGAGAGTTCTCGGAATCGGAGTTGCCGTAAGCGTCAGGACATCGACATCTTTTGTCATTTCTTTTAGACGCTCTTTATGCGTTACACCGAAGCGCTGCTCTTCATCAACTATGAGAAGTCCGAGATTTTTAAACGACACAGTCTTTGCAAGGAGTTTATGTGTTCCGATTATCATATCGAGCTCACCGGTCTTTGCACCCCGGAGAGTTTCTTTATTCTGCTTATCCGAGCAAAAGCGCGAAGTCAGGCCTATCTTCACGGGATAGTGTGAAAACCGTCTGCACGCAGTCATATAATGCTGCTGAGCAAGCACGGTTGTCGGAACAAGTATTGCAACCTGTTTGCCGCCAAGAATACATTTCATCGCAGCACGCAGAGCAACCTCTGTTTTTCCAAAACCAACATCTCCGCAGAGGAGTCTGTCCATCGGATATGTGCGCTGCATATCTCCCTTGATTTCACTGCTGCAACGAAGCTGGTCATCAGTTTCCTCAAACTCAAAAGCTTCTTCAAATTCCTTCTGCCACTCGCTGTCATTCGGAAAAGGCTTTCTTTCAAGAGCCTGCCTTGTTGCATACAGCTTTATAAGTTCTTCTGCAAGTTCCTTTGCTGCTCCCTTTGCACGAAGTTTTGCCTTTTGCCATTCTCCGCCACCAAGTTTTGAAAGACGCACACCGCCCTCTTCCCCACCGCCTATATACTTTGACACCATATCAAGCTGCGTTACGGGAACATAGAGTGCATCCGTTCCAAGATACATAATTTTTATATAATCTTTATCCACACCGTCCGTTTTGATTTTCGTGACACCGGCAAACCTGCCTATACCATGAAGCTCGTGTACAACAAGACACCCTTCGGAGAGTTCCTGATAGTTTCTTATCCGTTCCCTGTTCTTCTTATCACGAACCACTCTGCCGCGACGCTTTGGTGCTCGCATGAGCTGACCTTCGGTAAATACAACAAAGCTGTCTCCGGGATATTCAAATCCGGCAGAAATAACACCTTCGCTTATAATTACGCAAGGTTCGTCAGGCAGCTTTGCAAGCATAAAATCAAGGGTTGAAGCAATTTCCCTCTCGCGAAGCATAACTTGCATATTTTCTGCATTTTTGCGCCCACCGGTAAGTATGAGGACACGGTTGCCGTCCTTTAAGCTTTCAGATATTTCAGATACGGCAAGTTCGAGATTCCCGCCATAGCTTGGAAGCTGCCGGGCGATTATCGAAAGAACATGCTTTGGAGAAATTCCGTATTCGGCGCGGACAAACGCTTCAAGAAAAACACTCTTTTTCTCCGCAATAAACTGCTTTACCAGCTCAAAACTTTCACAAAAACCTTCGGTATCAGGAAGCAGAAATCCCCCAAGAATGAGGCTCTTTACATCGTCGTTTTCCCTTTTCTTTTCTCTTCCTGCCGCATCGCGTATTCTGTAATAGTCGTCCACAAAAATTATTGCATCTTCGGATATATAATCAAGCGCGCAGGCCCTCTCCTCATAAATGAGATTTAAGTATCTGTCTCTTGCGCGCGGGGCAATGCCCGTTCTGAGAAGCTCAATATCCGCATTCAGGGTTTTTATGAGTTTCTCATTCTTCTTTTTTCTTTTTTCCTCACGGGCGAGTAGACTGCAAAGTTTCTCTGCAAGAGAAGCAAAGCCCTCACTTTCAAAGACTGTTGCAGGCATAAGCTTTGCAACTTTTGTGTTTTCAATTCTTCGCTGTGTTGTCGGATCAAAAAAACCCATAGCATCAATTTCATCGCCAAAGAACTCTATTCTTACGGGATTTTCACAGCCGGGCGAAAACACGTCCACGATTCCCCCTCGAACTGCAAACTGCCCTTCGCTTTCAACCTGCTGATATCTTTGATACCCATATGCTACAAGCTTTTCGCACAATGCTTCCTGCGAAACCTCTTCGCCTGTTTTTACGGTTATTTCCCTGCCGGAAACCAGCTCCGGCGCCGCACACCTCTGCATAAGTGCAAAAACGGGAGCAAGAGTAATTCCCGCACTTCCGTCCGCCATCGCTTTAAGAGTTGCCATACGCTCATGTTCATTTTCCCGGGAGGAGCTTTCAACATCGTGCAGCGAAAGTTCAAGAACAGGAAGGACTTTCGGTTCTTCCCCACTCATAACCTCAATATCGCGGGCAGCACGCCTTACATCAAGCTCGTCTGCGTATATACAAACAATCTGCTTCTTTGTGAGCATCCTTACAGCAGCTATAATGTGTGCTTTATGTACAGCAGACAAGCCGGAGAGCGCTATCGGGCATTCTCCGGCTTCTATCTTCTGCATAAGCTTTGCAAAATATTTATTATTTTTTAAATCCACAAAAAGTGCAAGCATTAAAAACTCTTCTCCTAATTAAATTTTGCTGCGGCTTTCCCGCAATCGTTTTTGATAATTTCCGACACTGCGGCGCACGCACGGTCAATGGCACCAACAAGTTCTTTTTTCTCATCAGGTGAAAAAGAACCCAGAACCCAGTTTACCAGCTGCCCTTCTCCCTTTGGTGCTCCCACCCCGATTTTTATACGTGGAAAGACATCTGTTCCGCTTCTCTCGATTATATTCTTTATTCCGTTATGTCCGCCCGCGCTGCCTTTTGCCCGTATGCGTATCTTACCCGTCGGAAGCGATATATCATCATAGATTACAATAACTTTTTCCATTGGAATTTTATAGAACGCCGCCGCGGCAACGATTGCATCCCCGGAAAGGTTCATAAACGTCTGCGGTTTGATAAAGAGAACGCTTTCGCCCTCAATTTCGCCTTTCCCGCAGAGCGATTTGAATTTCAGCTCACGGATATCTGTTTTATTTATTCCGGCAAGTGTATCAAGCGCAAGGAAACCCGTATTGTGTCTTGATGTTTCATATTCTTTCCCGGGATTGCCAAGTCCCGCGACTATCCAGTCAGGTTTTCCCGCAGGGGTTTTTCTTTCACTTTTAATCTTTTCAAAAAGGTCAAATATTGACACTCAAATCACCCAAACCATTTCTCTATTCTATGATAAAATCTCCATCTTCAAAAATGCGGTCGAGAAGATATCTTCCCGCACCCTTCGTAACGGGGTTCCCGTCGACAGAGGAATAAACCACCGATATTTTCTCTGATTGAACGTCGAACATAATCGTTTCAAGTTCACGGCGAATCATTTCAAGGAAAGGCTCGCCGAGTTTCACGATTTCTCCGCCGAGAATTACCATTTCCGGGTTTATCATATTTACTATATTATTTATGCCCGCCGCAATGTACCTGCCTATGTCATGCAGTTTTTCAAGTGTTTTTTCGTCACTTGTATCTATCTCTGAAATCTTTGTAACGCCGGCAGCCTCACAGATTGCCGGAGTTCCTGCCATCGCTTCCAGACATCCGCGATTGCCGCACTTGCATGCGCGACCGTTGATATCAACTGAGACGTGTCCGAACTCTCCGGCGTTACCGAAGGCACCGGTAAAGATTCTGTTGTCAAGTATTATACCCGCTCCGATACCGACATTTATGTCGATATATACAAGGTCTCGAATTCCTTTTTTTGACTCTGCCTTTTCGATATACGCACAGTATGACGATTCGTTCCCAAGCTTTATTTTAACATCAGGGAATCGTTTGCAGAGTACCGAGAAAAAGTCGTTATCAGGCTTTATAGGGATAAGAGTTGAGAGAACGCGCTTGGTCTTTCTGTCTATAACACCCGGAACGCCTATACAAATCCCCAGAAGGCGTCCAAAACCGTTGCAAAGCCGTTCTACCTCACAGGATATAATGTCTCCCAGATTGCTGTAATCAGAAATTATGCGTTCGTGATAAAGCAGACTCCTGCCCTCGAGGTTAAAAACCTCAAAATCAACCCTGCCGGCTTTGATTTCAACGCCAACAACACACCCGCCCGATGGGTTCACCTCAATCATAATAGGTTTTCTGCCGCTTCCGGAAAGTTTTCCGACTCCCGTTTCCAAAACCATACTTTCAACAATCAACTCATCCACGAGAGAGGAAACGGTTGTAGGACTAAGACCCGTAGCGTGAGCAATGGAAGCACGCGATACGGGTTGATTTTCGTTTATGTAATTAAACACCAATGTCAAATTCGATTGTTTAACAAGTTTCTGGTTTGCTGTTCCATGATTTTTCTGTATTTTCAATACCATAAAACATTCCTGCTTGATTTTATTTTTCAAAAATGCCCCGCACGGTAATATGCGGGGCATTTCTTTCTGAAAATGATTTGTCTCTCCGAAAATTAAAGTTCGACAAACATTCCTGTCTCGGCAGACTTGTATGCAGCCTGAATTACGCGCTGTGCCTGAACCGCATCTGCTGCGGGAACTTCAACCGGAACACCGTCACGGTGTGAACGTCCGAAGGAATCGAGCTCTTTTGTGTACATATTTCCGAACTCAACCTCAACATCAAGCTTCTTGACTTCATTTCTCGTCTGCTGAGCGTCATAGCCTGCTGTGCTGTCAGCTGCTATAACCTCAATTGTTCCTCCCTCAACCTGAGAAAGCGTACCGTAAGCTACAATAGAGCCTGCCGTACCGTAGATTTCAAGTTTTGAAGGAACAGCATCCGGAACATTGAAGTTTGACTCAACGTATGCAAATGTGCCATTTTCAAGCTCCATAAGAAGAGATGCCTGGTCTTCAACCTCGTAAGAGAAGGTATTTGTGCTCTTCAATGCCGCAACACGCTTTGCCTTTGCTCCGACAATGTACTGGAGAAGGTCAATGCAGTGCACGCCAAGATCCATAAGCGCACCGCCGCCGGAAAGAGCCTTTACCTGACGCCATGCACCCGGAATATCCGGATACCAGCAAGTAAACTGAGCGCGGCAGGAAACAATCTGGCCGATTTTGCCGGACTGAACGATTTCGCGGATCTTTGCATTGTATGCATGGAAACGCATAAGGAATCCCGTTCCAATCTTAACTCCCTCTTCCTCACAGACGCGAAGAACTTCTTCTGCATCAGCGATATCAAGGCAAATAGGCTTTTCAAGAAGAATGTCCTTCTTTGCGCGAGCAGCGTCGATAGCCTGCTCTTTATGGCAGTTTACGGGAGATGCGATATATACAACATCTACCTCAGGGTCTGCAAGAAGCGCCTTATGGTCTGTATATGCGCGCTTTGCGCCATACTTTGCACGAAGACTTTCTGCAAGTTCTTCGTTGATTTCCATTACAGCTACAAGCTCTGCCTCGTCGGAGAGCATCATACCCGGAATCGTACGTCTGTCAGCAATGCCGCCGGCGCCTATAACGCCCCATCTGACTTTTTTCATTGTACTATACCTCGCTTATTATGTTTGATCTTAGTTGCACTCTGCAACAAGCGGACCTGCAAGTTCTTCAAGGAAGAAGAGCTTACCGGGAAGTGTCGGCATATAGGAAGATGTAACCCACTTATCCGGACCGTAGCGGAGAGTCATCCAAAGGGACATACCCTGCCACTGCATACCGCGTGAAAGTGCACCGTCACAACCACCGATTATGCGGTCAGACTGAAGAATGAGACCCGGGCCGATTGTGTTTGCACGGCACGGAACAAGTGTTACACGGCTCTTGAAGCTTGTGATTGCGTTCTGTTCAACAGTAAGCGGGTTGAGGTTTGCGCCGATGCGATACATCTGGCTCTTCCACTCTTCTTCTGTCTCAAACTCAGCTGCAAAATGCGGCTCCCAGAAAGCGATATGGCAAGCACGTCCGATACCGAATGTTGTGATAAGGCGAGCGCCTTCTGCCTTTAACTTTGCAATCTTTTCCGGATATGTAGGAAGGTTTTCCTTTGTAGCGAAGTTGCGCTGATTTTCCGGAACAGTCTTGTTGATCTTGCTGTAAAATGCTTCGCGCATTGCGTTTGTGAAGGAACCCGGGTTTGATGCGTCGAGAGTGTTACCCTCTGCATC